>NZ_CP147917.1:1600034-1920041 GCF_039645965.1 Sulfurimonas sp. HSL3-2
ATATTGAGTACTTCGCATCGAACTTTCCTACAGACAAAGAGGTAAGAATAGAGGTCGGTTTCGGCTCGGGAAGACATATCCTGCATCAGGCAAAAAGCAATCCTGAGATCCTCTTTATTGGGATCGAGATACACCGCCCTTCTATCGAGCAGGTACTTAAACAGATAAGTATAAACAAGCTGGATAATCTTCTGCTTCTTGACTATGATGCGAGACTCTTTTTAGAGCAGGTCCCATCAAACATCGTCGGCAAGATATATGTCCACTTTCCTGTGCCTTGGGACAAGAAACCTCATCGCCGTGTGATCTCTAAAAAGTTTTTAGACGAAGCGACAAGAGTCCTTAAAGTCGGCGGACAACTGGAACTCAGAACTGACAGTGAGAACTACTATGCTTACTCGTATGAGACGTTTATCTCTCGCACAAAAGTCAAGCTGCAGATAAACAAGAACCAGGATATCGCTATCGTCAGCAAATATGAAGACCGCTGGCGTAAGATGGAAAAAAACATCTATGACATCACAATGATAAATGATGAAGAGAGCGAACCTTTACATGTAGAGGGTGACTTTAGTTTTGAAGCTGTGCAGACGGGAGCTGACAAACTTCAGGAGCTCAACTCTGTCATCAAAAGATTTGAAGACGGATTTATACACGTAGAAAGAGTATATAATGTCGAAGACAAAGATGCGATGCTCTTTAGAATATCGATGGGAAGCTTTGACAGACCGGAACATCTTTATGTACTGATAAGTCAAAACGAAACAAGATATTTTCCAAAGCCGCCTTTAAAATCATCGGCAAATATAAAAGCCCACCAAATTTTAAAAGAGATGTTACATGGATAAAGTGATAGTAGCAGAGGATCTAACCCTTTCATATAATAAAAACGAGACGATCATAAACCAGGCCTCATTTTCGATAGAGTCAGGCAGTTTCACCTTTATTACAGGAGCCAGCGGTAGCGGTAAATCAACTCTGCTAAAATCACTTTACGGTGCACTTAAACCTGCTCAGGGAAGCCTGATCGTCGGCGGCGCACAGATCAACAATATCAGTTCAAAAAAACTGAACTTTCTCAGACAGCATATCGGGATAGTCTTTCAGGATTATAAACTCGTCAAAGAGTGGACTATCGAGAAAAACGTTATGCTGCCGCTGATCATCGGCGGATATGAAAAGAGCGTAAGCGAACAGCAGGTTCATAAGCTTTTAAACCATGTCAAACTCAACCACCAGTCGGGAAAATATCCGCTTGAACTAAGCGGTGGGGAGCAACAGCGTGTAGCAATGGCGAGAGCACTTTCGCATAACCCTATCCTTATCCTTGCTGATGAGCCTACGGGGAATCTGGATGAGTACTCATCAGAACTGATATGGAACCTGCTTGAGGGTGCGAACACTCAGCTAAAGACGACTATCATAGTTGTAACGCACCATATCCCAGAGACTATGAAGATCGACTATAAACATCTCCACATCGAATATGGAACAATATATGAAGTCACTTAAAAACCACTTTTCACTTATATTAGCACTATTTTCTATTCTCTTTGCTATTCAGATATTCATTATCAACGATAGAGCTCTAAAAGCTTATGAGGTAAAATTATCATCCAACTATTCTATGATAGTCGTTGCCAATACATCGATCACTGATGAAACATTTAAACAATACAGCACAAATATAGAGACGATAGAACAGCTTTCAGCAGATGAGATAATCTCAAAACTTGAAAAGAATATAAGCAAAAAGAACATAGACCTTCTTAAGATCTCTATGCCGAAGTTTTACCGTATTCACCTAAAGACATTCCCTTCTCCAAGCGAGATCAAGAACTTAACGGCAAAGATGCTGAAAAACAATACGATCACGAAAGTGGAAGATTTCTCAAATAACCACGATACGGTCTACAAACTTCTTCTGCTCTTTAAAGGGATCACACAGCTGTTTGCACTGGTAATACTGGTCGTTACTGTACTTCTTATCGCAAAAGAGATGAGAATATGGCAGTTTAAACACAGCGAACGTATGAATATCATGGGACTCTTCGGAGCACCTGTATGGTTACGCAGTGCCGTTCTTTTCAGACTCGCCATTGTAGATGCCCTGCTTTCATCTATCTTTGCCATAGCGCTTTTTTATGTCATCTCAAAAACAGCATGGGCAAAAGCACAGCTAAATGTCATAGGTATAGATATAGACATATTCAAATTTGTAAGCGATGGCAGCGTTTTAAGTATTGTCTCCATAACTATCTCTATCTTACTTGCAAGCATGATAGTCATAGGATATAAAGAAGAGGTATGATGAGATTATTTTTATCTTTTATTCTTATCTTTTTTCCTCTTTTTGCCAATGCCTCAACTGTTGACAAAAAAATAAAAAGTACAGCATCGGCTATCCAAAGTAAAAAAAGTGAGTACTCCTCTATTCATGAGAAGATGCAGAAAAATGCACAAGAGATCCTAAAGCAGAAGCAAGAGATCAAAAGGCAGCTCGAAAGGCTCAAAGAACTTGAGATCGAGCTTGCGATAAAAGAGGATGTTTACAAAACCAATATTTCTGAACTTGAAAACCTTTCTACAACGCAGTCAAACCTTAAAAAAGATCAAGAGGATATAGAACAAAAACTGATCTTCAACATCGCCAGAATGGCATCATTAACGATACTGATGGATAAAAAAGAGAGTACCAGCGTTGATTCTATCATGAGTGAAGAGATCATTAAGATACTGGCAAAACAGACGGATATGGATATTAAAGACCTTAATGAAAGGTTTTTTAAGAACAACGAGTATATGGCATCGTTAGAAAAGCAGAGTAACCTTATCAAAGACGAGATCGCATCTATCGACCAAAAACGTAAAGAACTCAAACAGACAAAACAAGAAAATGAAAATGAACTTGCCAACTTAAAGAAAAACAAACAAAACTACAAGATCGCTTTAGAAAGGATCCTCAAACAGCAAGACTCTTTGAAACAGACTCTAGCTAACTTAAATATCATCAAAGTTGATGAGATCAAAAGAGCAAAAGAGAAAGAACAGCAAGAACAGGCGATGAACGACGTCGATCTGACAAACATGCCTAAAGTCAAAAAAGTGGGAAGCAGCTATCAAAGCGTAAAGACAATAAGATACAGAGGTACTAAGACGATAGCTCCGCTTGACGGATATACCGTGACTAAAAAATACGGGAACTATACAGACCCGATCTATAATATAAAAATATTCAATGAATCCGTTTCGCTGGCACCTAAAGAGAAAGACGCAAAGGTTAGAAACGTGTTTAACGGAAAAGTGATCTTTGCTAAAAGCACACCTCTTTTAGACAATGTCGTCATCGTCGAACACGATAACGGCTTACATACGATCTATGCAAACCTCTCGCAGATAGCACCTGATATCAAAAAAGGGAAAAAGATCAGAAGAAGCTCAGTTATCGGACGTGTAAACGATGAACTGGTTTTTGAAGTAACGCAAAAAAATTATCATATTAACCCGTTAGAACTGTTTTGATCAGTTCTGCTCTTTGACGAAAGCATCGACTTTTCTCATCTCGTCAAAGAGTTCCTCTTTAGTAGAAAAAGTCAGTTCTACCCTATTTTTAACGACCTCGCCTAGAGGGTCGAAATCAAACACTAAGACATAATTCGCCAACTTTACTTTGTCACCGTTTAATTCAGCCCATTCAAGTGAGACCTGTGCTATTTCACCGTGAACATCTACTTGTACTGCAGGATACAGCCTTGTTATCTTTGTTAGATCTAACTCATGTCCATGAGACTTATATATCATCTTCATTCCTATTTAAATTTTTTCGCATCTTTCCTGTCTGCATCTTTAAAAAAGCGAGCACTCCGAAAGTGACTCCGACAATGATAAAAAACATGCCTAGATAATCATCTTTCTCGTAGGCCATGATCACCCAGCACATATCCGCTAGAAGGAATGCTATGACAGACTCATATATCTTGCCTTTGTAGGTTAGATATGCTCCGATATTCAAAAGAACACCGCCTATGACTGCATAAGAGACCATAGATTACTCCTTCATATATTTTTTATAGATCCAGAAATAGTAGAGTGAACTCATAAAAAAGGCTACTGCCATATAGATTATTATACTTTGTAATGGAACCCCAATTTTAGCCAATTCTCCGGTTAAAAGAGAAGTTATCGATGCAACTGTCAAAAATATCATATCGTTGTATGCTACTATACGACCATAGTACTCTTTATCTGTCTTATGTTGTATCAGCGTATAACTATATGACCAGAGTGTCGTCGTAAAAAAGCCCACCAATACCGATGCAAGCAGTGAAAGATAAAAGTACTCCATCACGTATGACCAGATAAGCAGTGCACTCCCCTGAAATATAAACAGATAAAACAGTCTTTTGTCGTTTATCCACTTTCCTAAAAACATCGGACCAAAAACAAGACCGACAGCTCTTGAAGAGTGCATAAGACCAAGTGCCAATGCCGTAGCGATTACGGCTGAATAGTATTTATCTACCATAAGTGCGACTATTGCATCAAAAGATGTAAGCCCCACGAGAGAATGGACAAGCATAAGATGCAGAACATGTCTGTTCTCTTTTAGATATGTAAATGTCTTTCTCATCATCTTGATGAGTGATTCATTGGACTTTGTGACGATCACTTCTATTTGAACATTGAAAAGAAGTAAAAAACCTGTAAAGAATAAAAGTGCATCCAAAATGAAGGCCGTTTTAACGCCGAGTGCAAATACTACAAATCCGCTGACTGCCATCCCGACCGTATATGAAAAAGACCAGATGATCGAGTGTATTTCGTTTGCCTGTTTGAGTACATCATGTTTCAGTATTCTAGGCAGAAGCGACATCTCCGCAGTAAAATAAAAACTTGCAGCTCCCATCCTTATGAATATGATGATATACAAAAGCCATAATAAAGAGACATCGGTTACCAGCAAAAGAGACAATGTGGAGATGATCTCGATCGATAAAAGTGTGAGCATAAGCTTTTTGGGGTCAAGTCTGTCTATAAGTGTCCCGCTCAGAGGCGCCTGTAAGACACCGGGCAAAAAGTGAAGTGCAGCTACCAGTGCGATGACGCCTGCCGATACGTTCATCTCTATAAGCAAAGTATATATTGCGACATTACTAAACCAAGCACCGAAATAGGAGATAAGCTGTATGGTCGACAAACGTCTTAAAACGTATTCATTTTTCAATAATTCTAGATATTGTTTCATAAACGGCATAGTATCAAAAATAGCTATAATTTTTACACACTACATGTAAAGAATTTAAAAATGTTAAATAAAATTCATTTTTTGCTAAAGTTTTTAAATTAACTGTCGATAGTAAATTCAGAGTGATATTCTTAAATTATAAGGAGTGTGCCATGGACGGCTTACAAAACATCGCAAGACAGCAAGTCTCACAAATGTCTCATCCAAGTGCTCAAGGAAGAGCTGCGGCAGAGCAGACGCATCAAGCAACTGTAGTTCAGCAGATGCAAAAAGAAGATATGCATCCGACAAAAAAGATTACTTCAGAAGATGAAGTGAACGCTTTGGTCAAAAAAATGAATGAGGCATTAAGCCCGTTTAATACATCTATAAAGTTTGGTGTCGATACACAAGATACATTTTATGTCTCGGTTATAGATTCTAAAGATCAAAAGATGATAAGACGTTTTCCGGTTGAACAAGCCGTAGAATTTTTACCAAAAATGAAAGAATTTACAGGAATACTATTCGATACAAAAGGATAAGGAAACTTATCCTTTTTGTCTACTCCTCCTCCACTAACTATTTTTTAATCTATTTTGTTGTAACATCACGCATATTATTTTATCTATTACGAGGTTTTGTGTATGAAAAAAGAGGTAAAAAAGGTAGTCTTAGCTTACTCAGGCGGGCTAGATACTAGTGTGATCTTAAAGTGGCTTCAAGATGAGTATAAAGCTGAAGTCATTACTTTTACGGCTGATCTTGGGCAAGGTGAAGAGGTTGAACCTGCACGTGAAAAAGCACTTAAAATGGGGATTAAACCAGAGAACATCTTTATTCTAGATATTCGTGAAGAGTTTGTTCGTGACTACGTATATCCAATGTTCAGAGCAAATACGATCTACGAGGGTGAATACCTTTTAGGAACTTCTATCGCAAGACCGCTTATTGCAAAAAAACAAATCGAAATCGCAAACAAAATGGGCGCTGATGCGGTCAGTCACGGTGCGACAGGAAAAGGAAACGACCAAGTACGTTTCGAACTCGGATACCTAGGGCTTAATCCTGATATCACTGTTATAGCTCCTTGGAGAGAATGGGATCTAAACTCTCGTGAAAAACTTCTTTCATATGCGAAAGAGCACGGCATCGAGATCTCTCAAAAACATATAGATGAAAACGGAAATCCAAAAGTGAGTCCATACTCAATGGACGCAAACCTTCTTCATATCTCTTACGAAGGGCTGCACTTAGAAGACCCTAATGCAGAACCGGAAGATTCAATGTGGTTATGGACGACTGATCCTGTAAATGCTCCTGATGAGGCGGAATACATCACTATCAGCTATAAAAACGGTGATCCTATCGCTGTTAACGGTGAAGAGATGTCTCCAGCGACACTTCTTAAAAAACTTAACGATTATGGAAATAAACACGGAATCGGACGTATTGATATCGTTGAAAACAGATATGTCGGTATGAAAGCTCGCGGATGTTATGAGACTCCGGGCGGAACGATTATGTTAAAAGCGCACCGTGCTATCGAATCGATTACACTTGATCGTGAAGCTGCGCATCTAAAAGATGAGATCATGCCAAAATATGCAAAACTTATCTATAACGGTATGTGGTTCTCACCTGAGCGTGAAGCACTTCAAGCACTTATCGACAACACGCAAAAGCATGTTGAAGGCGATGTAAGACTGAAACTTTACAAAGGGAATGTTATGGTAGTCGGTAGAACTTCACCAAAAACACTTTTCTCTGAAGCCCACTCTACATTTGAAGCTGACACTGTTTACAACCAAAAAGATGCAGAAGGTTTCATCAGATTAAATGCCCTACGTTTCATTATCGAGGGTAAAGCTAGAAAAAAAGACTAAAGGAAAGTATTATGAGTATAATCAAGATAGATATGAATTCACCGGAGTTTCAAGCTGAGCTTGAAAAAACTGTTCGTTTTACAGATAAAGTAATCAACCAATTCAACTGGGAATACAATCCTGAAGACATGATCAACGAAGGTGTCCAAATGGGACTTGCTCGTAACAAGATGATGTATAACAAAAGATTTTGTCCATGTTTTATGGTTGAGGAAGTAGATGGAAAACCGAGAAGCGTTGAAGACAGAATCTGTCCTTGTACTCCTGCTATTGAAAAAGAGATCCCTACTGAGGGTGTATGTCACTGTCAGATCTTCTGTACTCCTGAGTACGCTGCTAAGAAAAGAATCGAACTTGGTATGGAAGAGGTCGTTCACCAACACTCTCGCGGTCTGACAAAAGAGGAATGTGAAGTTTTAGTTAACAACAGCGAACTGGATTCTGACGAACTTGTATCACTACTTGAAGCACGTGAACTTGGAATGGTAAACTTTAAACTTGTCGACGTTCGTGAGCATATGGAATGGCAAATGGGTCATATCAAAGGTGCAGACCAATTGATCCCTACAAGCAGTTTCTTTAACACATTAAACGAATCAAAACTGCAAAAAGATGAAAATATCATCGTTTACTGCCACGTCGGAAGCAGAAGTGCTCACGTTGCAAGAATATTAAAAGATATGGGTTACACTAAAATAGGTAACCTTACACATGGTATAGTTTCTTACGGCGGTACGATAGAACGTTAATAAATTTAGGATAAATAATGAAAGTATTGTTAACAAAAGATGTAAAAGGCTTGGGTAAAGCCGGAGAGATCAAAGAGGTCAAAGACGGTTACGGACAAAATTTCCTGATCGGAAAAGGCTTCGCTAAGCAAGCTACAAATGAAGTTTTAGCTAAGCATGCTGCCCAAGAAAGAAAACGTCAAGAAGATGAAGCTAAAGAGATAGAAGAGTTAAAAGCTTTAGCTGTAAAACTAGACAAACTTGAGATCGTGATCACGAAAAAGATGGGACAAAACAACCATCTTTTCGGTGCAGTGACAAAAGATGAGATTGCTCATGCACTGCAAGAACAACACGGTATCGAAATAGATAAAAAACATATCGTTTCAAAAGAAAACATTAAAAGTGTCGGTGAACACGATATAGATTTTAAACTGGGACACGGCCTGCATGCGACTTTACATGTAGACGTTGTCGGTGAATAATGTTCGACGCAACGACGATACTTGCCTATAAGGGTAAAAATAAAGCGGTTATAGGCGGTGACGGTCAAGTGACATTCGGCAACAGTGTCTTAAAAGGCAATGCCACAAAGATCAGAACCCTCTATAGCGGCAAGATACTAGCCGGATTTGCCGGAAGTACAGCCGATGCTTTTAACCTTTTTGAGATGTTTGAAGATTATTTGACAGACAGAAAAGGTGACCTTCTAAAAGCTGTTATCGATTTTTCCAAAGCTTGGAGAAAAGACAAAGTTCTGCGTCGCCTAGAAGCGATGATGATCGTTTTAAATAAAGAGCATATCTTTATTCTTACTGGAAACGGTGATGTCGTAGAACCTGAAGACGGCGAGATCGCATCCATAGGAAGTGGCGGTAACTTCGCCATCTCTGCAGCACGTGCACTCAAACGCCACGTCGTGGATATGGATGAAGAGCTGTTAGTAAAAGAGAGTCTAAAGGTCGCAGCAGAGCTTTGTATCTATACAAACGAAAACATCAAAACACTTACATTAGAGGAAAACGACTGATGGATATGACTCCAAAAGAGATCGTAGACTATCTTGACAACTATGTCATAGGTCAAAAAGATGCTAAAAAAAGCATCGCTTTAGCACTTCGAACCAGATATAGAAGAATGCAGCTCGATAAAAATATCCAAGATGAGATCATGCCAAAGAACATCTTGATGATAGGTTCTACCGGTGTCGGTAAGACTGAGATCTCCCGCCGTCTTGCAAAGATGATGAAAGTCCCGTTCATCAAAGTCGAAGCAAGTAAATACACGGAAGTAGGATTTGTCGGACGGGATGTCGAGTCGATGATAAGAGACCTTGTCGTTGCATCGATCTCGATCGTAAAAGCAGAAAAAGAGGAAGAAAACGCTGAAAAGATAGAAAACTATATTATCAACAAGATAGTTGAAAAGCTTCTTCCACCGCTCTCTTCTTCAGTTTCTGATGAAAAAAAAGCCGAGTATAAAGAACTTTTAAAAAAGATGGAGGACAAAGTCGTCTCAGGCGAGATGGATGATAAAGTCATTAAGATTGATCTGGCAAAAACGTCTATTGAGTTTAACGATACGAACCTTCCTCCGGAGATGGTAAAAGTCCAAGAATCTTTTACACAGATGTTTTCCTCACTTTCAAAAGAGAACAACTCTATGGAGGTCACTGTCAAAGATGCAAAACAGCTTCTTCGCCAAGAAGCGAGTTCTAAACTTCTTGATATGACGAATATCCATAATGAAGCTTTAAGACGTGCAGAGGATGGCGGAATCATCTTTCTTGATGAGATAGACAAGATCGCAGTCAACTCTAAAAGTGAAGGTAGAAACGATCCGAGCAAAGAAGGAGTCCAGCGCGACTTGCTTCCTATCGTCGAAGGAAGCAGCGTTACGACAAAATATGGCGTTATAAAGACTGACCATATCCTGTTTATCGCTGCCGGTGCATTTCACCTTTGTAAACCAAGCGATCTTATCCCTGAACTTCAAGGACGTTTTCCTTTAAGAGTCGAACTTGAATCATTGGATGAGGAATCTCTTTACAAGATACTTGTCCAGACAAAGAACTCTCTGCTTCGTCAGTACAAGTCACTGCTTAGTGTCGAGGGTGTCGAACTAGAGTTCAGCGAAGAATCGATAAGAGCCATCGCTCAGGTCTCGCACAAAGCAAATGAGATAACAGAAGATATAGGTGCAAGACGTCTTCACACCGTACTTGAAAAAGTTTTAGAAGATGTAAGTTTCAATGCCGATGAGTTTAGCGGTCAAAAATATGTAGTCACGCCGGAACTTGTTCATGAAAAACTTGATCTTGTTGTTGAGAATCAAGATCTATCAAGATATATACTATAAGGGTAAATATGAGCAAATGTGGTTTCGTAGCACTGATCGGCCGTCCAAACGCAGGTAAAAGTACATTAATGAACTCCCTACTGGGAGAGAAGATCGCAATGGTCTCACAAAAAGCGAATGCGACAAGAAGACGTTCAAACGCGATAGTCATGCACGGTGATGCACAGATCATCTTCGTAGATACTCCGGGTCTGCATGAAAAAGAGAAGATGCTCAATCAGTTTATGCTTGAAGAGGCTCTAAAAGCTATCGGTGATTGTGATCTTATCGTCTACCTCTCTCCTGTTACAGACTCACTTGAACATTATGAAAAATTTTTAAAGATAAACGGCGGCAGAAAGAAACACATCGTTGTTCTCAGTAAGATAGATCAAGTCTCTCAAGAGAAACTTTTCAAACGCATCAACAGTTACAACCAGTACTCGGATAAATTTGAAGCCTTGATACCTGTAAGCATATCAAAAAAAGTGGGACATAAGGACCTTCTAGACACGATCGCAAAATACCTTGACGAATCACCGTATCTTTATGACCCTGAAGATATCACGACAGAGATGTTAAGAGATATCTACAGAGAGTTCATCCGCGAAGCGATTTTCGATAATGTAAGCGATGAAGTACCATACGAATCCGATGTCATCATTGATAAGATAGATGAAAAAAACAATATAGACCATATACGTGCGACTATCATACTTGAAAAAGAGAGCCAAAAAGGGATCATACTCGGAAGCGGCGGCAGTACGATCAAGCGTATCGGCAAAGGTGCAAGATTGAAGATAGAGCAGCTGTCCGGTAAGAAAGCATTTTTAGATCTTTTTGTTTCGGTAAAAAAAGGTTGGACGAACGATAAAAAATTCTTAGAGGAGATAGGATATAAATGATAAAGGTTTTATTGGTTCTAGCATTTGTAAATCTTGCTTTTGCACAAGATATATTGACGCAGTATAGACTAAACGGTATTGAAGGGATCCAACAGAGACTGGATCTTGAGCTATCCGATAAATCGTATTGGGATAAGGTATTAAGTACATCTGATACAAAGTATGGATATATCGAAACAGATATGGACATCCTTACATGTAATAAAAAAGCTTCTTCATTGGAACTTCATGTAATGGATAAAAATAATACTTTCCATGAAATAAACAACTACAGTGCCTTTACTGGTAAATACAGTGGAGACAAGATGACTGAAGGTGATCTAAGAACACCTGTAGGTATATACAACATCGTAAAAAAGATCGATAAAGTCGACTCTTTTTACGGACCATTGGCGCTTGTCACTTCATATCCGAATCTCTACGACAGATACAACAACAAAGACGGCCACGGTATCTGGATTCACGGTCTGCCGACGAATCAGCAAAGAGATGACTTTACAAAAGGCTGTATCGCTATAGGAAATGACGATATCGTATGTTTAGACAAGACTATCAACTATGATAAGACATTACTCATAATAAACGATACAGAGATAAAGACTTATCCTTCAAAAAATGATTTAGCCCTTATACTCTCGCAACTCTATCAGTGGAGATACTCTTGGATATATAATGACGTAAACAAATATCTAAGTTTTTATGATGAATCATTCAAGCGCTTTGACGGCATGCAGATAGATGAGTTTAAAAAATATAAAACTCGTGTCTTTAATAAAAATGAGAAAAAAACTATAGAGTTTACAGATATCTCCGTAATCCCTTATCCGAATTATGAAAAGAATATTTATGAGATTAGTTTTAATGAAAAGTATAAATCAGAGAGTTTTTCGTTTTCAGGCAATAAAAAATTGATCGTGAAGCTAAATGATTCTGAAATAAAAATATTAACAGAAAGATAATATGCGTTTTTTTATCGCACTATGTGCTCTTTATATATCCGTACAGGCCTATGATTTTAACTTCATAAAAAAAAGTGGAACTGATAACAATAACACCCTATTAGTCATAGGCGGTATACACGGAAATGAACCCGGCGGGTATTTTTCAGCTGCTATACTCGCTTCACACTACAAAATCACATCAGGCAATCTCTGGATCGTCCCAAATCTAAATGCAAAAAGTATCCAAGCCGATCAGAGAGGTTTATACGGGGATATGAATCGCAAGTTTTTAAAAATCGATAAAAACGATCCCGATTTCAATATTGTTTCCGATATAAAGAAGATCATACTCGACAAAAATGTGACCTTGATCATAAATCTCCACGACGGCCACGGCTTTTATAGAAACAAAGACTACGGAACTATCTTTAACCCTAAATCATGGGGACAGACGTGTGTGATCGATCAATGTGATCTAAAGAACAGCACTACTTATAATGATATGGACAAGATAGCTACGCAGGTAAAATTAAATATAAACAAGAACCTTTTAGAAAATCATCATATGTTTAACGTAAAAAACACCAATACTAAGTTTGATGATGAAGAGATGAAACACTCGCTTACCTATTTTGCGGTAACTCATAATAAACCGGCTTTTGCAATCGAAACAAGTAAGAACCTATCCAGTCTATCACAGAAAGTCTATTACCAATTGAACGCTATCGAAGAGTTTATGAATATCATGAATATTCACTACCAAAGGGACTTTGAGCTTAATTCAAAAGAGCTCTCAAACATTATAAACAATTATGGAACTATTACTATAAATGGCAATATTTACCTAAATTTAGAGGATATAAAAAAATCTTTAAGTTTTATTCCGCTACAATCGAGTTATAACGATTTTGTGTTTTCTAGTTCAATTGGGAGTGTAAAAACACAGAATGGATCTTTTGATTTATATGTTGGAAACAAAAGGGTAACGACACTACATAGACAAACTTTTGATCTTTGTAAAAATATCGACTCTAATGTTTCTATTAAAGTAGACGGAAAAGTTAAACAATTTAAATTCGCTTCAGAATTTTTTGTGAATGACGATTTTACTGTAATGAAGACTAATGACATGAGAGTAAATGTCATCGGATTTACAGATAAAAAGCACAAAGATGAGAGCGATTTAAACATTAACTATAAGTCTTTAGATAAAAGTTACTCAATAGATGATCATAAAAAGAGATTTCGTATCGAGTTTTATGATAAGAATTCATTCTGTGGAATGATTGTCGTTAATTTTAGGTAGGTGTTAAATGAATCAAGAAAAACAGCAGAGCTTTACAAGTGTTATATCTGTTGATCCATATAAGAGAGAATATTACAAAAGCATATCTAGTCACCTAAGTAAAGAGCTAGAGCCTGGATATTCTAAAAGTCAATACGCTATATCTTACCTTGGTACAAAAAGCTTTATAAGTGCACTTATAAGTGTAAGTAAAAATATACCGGAAGATGATTTACCTGATGTTATAGAAAATAAAGTATATGAAGACTTAGCCCTTGATATGGCGATCTCGTATAAAACAAACTATATAGAAGCGTATAATAACGTAGATGAGAGTAACAGGTTCTTTCATGTTTTCGTTGTCGATCCACTTACAATAGACGAAGATTTTAAAGATGTCATAGAAGACATAAAATATATCGATCAGATACTTCCTGCGCCTTTATTATTAAAAAGTCTTTATTCTAAAGAGATCATAGATGATGCGGGTGTTCATTGTTTTATATATTTTCAAGAAGATGATACATTTTTAACTATCTATAACGAGAATGAGTTTGTCTATACGAAGTCTCTAAAATATTCATTAAAAGAGATCCATCAAAGATTTTGTGAACTTCTAGGTGAACAACTTCCTTTTGAAATCTTCCTTCAGATACTATCAAATGAGGGACTGGCAACTACAAATAAAGAGTACCAAAAACATCTCATTAAGCTTTTTGCAGAAGTATTTCTCCACATTAGTGATGTCTTGACTTACGCAAAAAGAGCATTTGAAATTGAAAAGATAGACCATATTTTTATCGGCAGCGAATTATCAACAATTGCCGGTCTAGATGAATACTCCCAGACATATCTAGCTATTAAGTCGAGTGATTTCGATTTTGATTACGGATACACTACTGATACAGGTCATGTAAACCAGCTACACGCTCTAATGCACCTTTATACTACAATGCCTAGTGAGCAAAGATACGAATGTAACTTCACGGTGTTTAACAGACCACCTCCTTTTGCAAGAAGAGAAAGTGGGAAACTGATTTTACTAACATCTGCTGCTTTAGTGCTAGGGCTGGTATATCCTATTACAAATTGGTCCCTTGCTTATGCCGAGAGTCTAAGATATGCAATTTTAGATGCTAAATATAATGAAGTGCACAACACGAGAGTAACCAGAGAAGCAACTATAAAACTTAAAAAAGCACATAAAGTAGAAGCCCAAAAACTTAAAGATGCGGAACAAGAAGAGTATAACAATAAAAAGAATACTCTGATGAAGATCAGAGAAGTCAAAGTCAATTATCCGATGAAAGCAAAACATCTTGCAGAGCTGACAAAAGATCTGAATAAATATTCAATTAATCTGAGTGATATCGGTTACGATGAAGAAGATGGGAAAAAAGCCTTTGTATTTACTCTTGTCTCAACAACAGATAAAAAGATTACAGAGTTACTTGAATATCTGACAAAATCAAAGACTAATAAATACAGTTTCTCTTTAGAAAGTATAGATTATGATATGAAAGAGAAAAAGTACATTAGTGAATTGAAGGTAAAAATACTATGAAAATAAATATTGAAGACTACCTTTATAAGATAGATAGCGCACTCAACCAAAAGTCTAAAAAGGATTTGTATGTAATATATGCAATGATATTCCTTTTTATAATCGGCATGTCATATTTAACACTCTTCGATTCATCAAAAGAACTTTTTGATCAAGAGCATGCTAACGTAGAAAAAGTACAGCAAAAACTAGACATTGATAATCAATATTTAAGTGTCAATACTTTACAAACAGTTGCTCAACTTGATAAAGAGATCAATGATTTAAAGAAACAATATATGGTTTATAAAGATTATAATCAATATATTAAATATCAGATTGAACAGATCTCATCATTGTTTTATGACGAACAGACATGGGGAGCATATATAGATTCGATCTCTGAAAATGCTAAAAAATATGATGTCAAAATACTGAACTTTAACAATAAGTACGCTACAAACAGTACGACGTTTGGCCATGTACTTGACATCAATGTAAGGGTTGTAGGTCCATATAAAAACACATTGAAGTTTATAAACTCAATAGAACAAAGTTTCTTAGTAGTGGATCTACATAATATATCTATGAAAGCAGAAGAAGATCTGTATTCTGATCTTAATATTTCAGTATGGGGGATTAATTAACAATGAAAAATATAATCTCAATACTAAGCTTATTGCTTATATCGTCTATAGCCTTTGCAGAGATGGCAGCTCCTATCGCCAAACCGCAACAAGGCGTCAACAAGGGTGAAGAATTATCATGGGTCGATGAGCAGATCAAAGCTATACTACCACCTAGAAAAGGTACATCTGTTGCATATATAGATACGGTTACACAACCTTTTATATTTGTAATTGTTACTAAAACAGGAAAAGACGGTGTCGCTGTTTCAAAAACTTCAAGAGTTTACAAGAGGTCTTGGAAAGCACCTTTAAAGGTTACTATCATAATCAATTCAAAGGCGTTGATCGCTGGAAAATGGTGTAGTGTAAATGACTGGGTGCAAGGTTATAAAGTAGCTGCAATCGGTGAAAATACAGTAAAGCTTGTTAAAAACAAGAAAACTAAAATATTATCTATAAAACAAGATAATAGAAAAATACAAATCAATACTAAGTAGGAACAATAATATGAAAACAAAATATACAAACATATTAAAAACTTCAGTTGTAAGTACAATAGCGGCATTAATGTTATCATCTACTTCTGTATCGGCAGACTGTACGTATGAATTATTCAATATCAGCTCCAAAAAGGGTACTAAGATTGTAGATTTTATTGACCAACTTAGTGACGAATGTGAATTTAGTGTTGTCATCTCGGATACTCAAGCGGAAAAGATATTGAAATCAAGATTAAATAAGACACATATTAAAAACTTGACGATCAATGAGGTCTTGGATCTAATACTCAAGCAAAATAATCTCACATATTCCCTCGAGAACAATCTGCTTAAGATCTCTTATCTAAACACAAGAGTCTTTAATATAGATTACATCCTGTCTCAGAGAAAAGGGACAGGAAGTACTGATGTCACTCTTTCATCTTCTGGAGGAAGTGGTAATGCAGACACGACAACGTCATCATCAACTACAACACAATCGGATACTGTCACTCAAACAAATCCATCTACTGCTAACTCTGGTATTTCTATTGAATCAAGTGATGAAGTCGTATTCTGGGAACGTCTAGATAAAGAGTTGGAACATGTACTTAACAGACCTGAAGACAAATATAAGGCTGTATCTCCGATAATAAACAAAAATGCTGGATTGATTACGGTCACAGCTACTCAAACACAACTTGATAGACTAGATAAATATCTTAAAAAGTTACAAGATAAAGTCAAGCTACAAGTTTTAATAGATGTCCAGCTTTTATCAGTTACAATGACGAAAAGTAATAGCACCGGAATCGACTGGAGTCAACTTTATAAGTTACAAAATGGAACATTGGGCTTAAGTTACCTAAGTAAAAGTAATGTTACAGAATGGACTGGAGCGGGCCAAGGCTCAAGTATTACGGCTATAGGCACTCAAGCTAAAAATGCTGCACATATGCTTAATGTACAAGTTGGTGGTAGTATAGATGAAATTATCAAGTTTTTAAAGACACAGGGGAATGTTAGCTCTATATCTAATCCAAAAGTCTTGACACTTAATAACCAACCTGCACTTGTAACAGCAGGAACTGAATACTTTTATAAAATCTTGCAATCAACAAGTACAACAACTCAGGCAACAACAACTGCCCAAAACGAGGAAGTAAGTTCTGTTTTTGCGGGAATTTTATTGGATATAACACCAGAAATATCTGATAATGATATGATTACTTTAAAAATAAATCCATCTATTTCCGAGACAACAACTGATATGTCAAATACAACATCAGCAAATAGAACTACTCCGCCTGATTTAAATAGAAGACAGTTATCATCTGTTGTTACTGTTAAAGATGGGAACAGAATCATCTTAGGTGGTTTAATCCATACAAGTACTTCTAAAGGTGATAATCGTGTGCCTATTCTTGGTGATATTCCAGGCCTAAACTATCTTTTCAAGCGTGAGGAGAATAAAAAACAAATTGAAGAACTTGTAATTGTGATCGAACCTCATATTATACGTAATGACAAATCGCAGCTTTCTCTTTCAGATCTTGGATATGAAGGTATCAGTGATAGTATACTTAAAAGCAATGTTACTTCTGCTGACTTAGAAAAAGAAGAAAAAGACAAAAAGACAACAAAGAAAGCTGAAACGCAGGATGACAAATAGTAGTATTTATGAAAAACCTAAAATGGTTTTTCTTGATACGGTAGATGCAAAAAACTATGTTCATATAGATCGTAGTTCCAGCATTTATCAGTCCTTAAAAGAGACCGTACAAAAACCATTGAAGATGATACTTCTATATGGAAAGCCGGGTACAGGTAAGAGTATGCTACTTACAAAACTGTATAGTGACATGTCAAAGCATCAAAGTGTTCACTTATATAGTACTCCACTGATAGATGAGAGTGAATTTTTTAAATCTTTAGCTTCTGATCTATTTGACGTGAAATATAACGGAGAGTTAAATTTAACTCAATTCTTAAAAATTGCCAAGAACTATGAATCATCTCATGTACCGCTTATTTTACTAGACGAAGCCCAGCTTTACCCTTCTGAATTGATGGAAAAGATAAGACTTCTCTCTGACTCTAGAATAGTTAAGTTTGTCATAGTACTCCATAAAACAGAAAAAGAGGACATTATTGCCAAAGAGCATTTTCAGACAAGGATCTGGGAAAGTATAGAACTAAGTAATGCGACAAGTAGTGAATTAAAGATATACATTCAAAAGAAACTTATGAAGGCGAATTGCTTTGATATAGCTAATATGTTTACTGATAAATCAGCAACTAAAATATATAAAATAACGAATGGAAACTATAGAGATACAAATAAACTTGTACACTCTCTTTTTGAGATCTATGAGTGGTACGACAATAATCAGCCATATAAATTAAACACAAACTTTGTGTCAAATAAGATCATAGAGATGGCCGCGATTTCAACAGGACTTATTAATGCTTAATGTACCGGAACTTGAAAAGAAATGGCTGACATACAAAATAAAGTCATTTCTTCCACATATCGTATTATCAATACTCGTTATTGTTATCGTACCTTTTATTATTGTTTTTTATCCTTCTGATAAAACTGAAAAAATAGTAAAAACTGAAAAAAACGATATAACGACAACAAAGAATAAAATAGAAGCTGATATAGCATTAAATTCTGTCGAAGAGATCAATAAAGAGGATCTCAATACATCAAATGCGCTAAAAGAAGATGATAAACTAGTTTTAAAACCTTCATTGAATTTTGTAAATAAAATTGAAGATTCTATGGTCACTTATTATGATGACGATAAACACACAAAAAAGAGTGAAACAAAAACAGCTTCGAAGACAATAGTGAAAAAAACTGTGCATAAAGAAGTGAAAAAGCAACCCGTTCATGTTGCTCAGGAAGATAAAGAAGATAAAAATGATCAAATAACAATAAAGACTGAAAGTGTCGATAAAAATATGCAAGATGTTATCCAAAGGTTTAAAAAAACAAATAATCCTGTTTTAAGCCTATTTCTTGCTAAAAAATACTATGAGATGAAAAAATATGATCTCTCTTACAATTATGCACTTATCACGAATCAAATAGATAATAAAATAGACATGAGTTGGATCATATTCACTAAGTCTCTTGTAAAACTCGGACAAAAAGATATGGCTGTAAATACATTAAAATCTTATATTAAAAACTCGAATTCTCAGACTGCGATAACACTTTTAGATGAGATAGAAAGCGGGCGTTTTCAATGAAAGCCTTTTTTTTACTCATAACTTTTATTACACTCCTGTTCTCTGATGCAAAACAGGATATATATAGTTTATTTCAAATGAAACAATATGAAAAAGCCTGTAGAGTCGGTTTGCTAAACTTTAATAAAAACAGAGATGATGAAAATTTCGTCTCCATATATGCATTTTCTTGTCTTTATGCAGACTATATAGATAGACTGAGTGTTCCTATCACTCTTTTAAAAAACTCGAAAGAAGCCCGTTCTAATGCTGCATATCTCTCCATTATACTAATGCAAAAAAAGCTTTTAGAACACTCGTTAAAAGACGATTATAATATTAAGCCGTTGAAACTGCCTACTACAGATAATATATTATCAAAAGTATTTGATCTATATTCAAATCTGAAAACTCCCAAAAAGATTCCATTATATGTATTTATTGATCCAAATAATGCTAAAATAACTTATAGACTATATTTATCTGGTGATGCGGATGCCAGTAATATGGTCATCGAAGAGTTATATGATTCAACATTAGTAAAAAAACATATTTATAGATAGATGAGTAAGGGTAAAACATGGATAGAATCACTTTAGATTTATTACAGCATAATCATATTACCCAGCGCCAGATAGATAGACTTGTATCTCATGGAGTACATGAAGACACTGTTTTATATACACTCATAAAAGTTGGTGCTGTCTCAGCAAATTTTGTAAAAAGATTTATTGTCGAGCAGATTAAAAATGGTAAATATGATATAGATATATTAAAAAACTATCAATTTATTAAAGAATCGGATGTTCTTCAAGCACTTGCTGAAGCCTTACATCTAAGTTTTGTTGATCTGGATTCAATCGATATGGATTATAAACTTGCAGAGCGTGTTCCGTTAAATCAACTAAAAAAATATAATCTTCTTCCGATATCGCAAGATGATCTTAATATGATCGTCGTATTTGCAGACCCGTTTAATATAGAAGCACAAGAAGCGATTCAAAGGATTTTCCCTAGAAAACCCATTAAAGTTTCGATCGCTACCAATAAACAGATACAGGAATATCTCTTTAAAATTGCACTAAAAGATAGTGTCAAAGAGCTTGTTACAAACATCAGAACCGAACTAAATACGATAGGAAGTATAGAAGAGCAGCAGGAAGCTTCATCAATTCTTCAGCTTATTGATGTAATACTAAATGCGTGTATAAAAAGTAGAGCGAGTGATATTCATATCGAACCTACGGAAAAAAACTGTGTTGTCCGTACTCGTATCGATGGTAAACTCAGTGAGATATTTATCTTTGATAAAGATATATATCCACCGCTTGCATCAAGACTGAAGCTTTTGGCAAATTTGGATATCGCAGAAAAAAGAAAACCTCAAGATGGACGTTTCTCAGCGACACTTAGTGACAGAGAGTTTGACTTTCGTATCTCAACCCTGCCTATACTCTATGGTGAATCTATCGTTATGCGTATTCTGGATAAGACAAAAGCCCTTGTAAAACTTGAAGATGCCGGTATGGATATGGCGAGTTATAACAAATTGTTAAAGGGTCTAGGTTCACCGTTTGGGATTATCTTAGTCACAGGGCCTACCGGTTCTGGTAAGACGACTACGCTTTACGGAGCACTCAATGAACTTAGAAATGTAGAGGATAAGGTCATTACCGTTGAAGACCCCGTTGAGTATAGAATGAACCTTATTCAGCAAGTTCAAGTAAATGCGAGTGTCGGTCTGAGTTTTGCCGATGCATTACGTTCTATACTTCGTCAGGATCCGGACAAAATAATGATCGGGGAGATTCGTGACCAGGAAACACTTGAAATCGCTATTAAAGCAGCACTAACGGGTCACTTAGTGATTTCTACACTTCATACGAATGATTCGATCAGTGCTATCCCTCGTATGATAGATATGGGAATCGAGCCATACCTGATCAGTGGAGCCCTAGTCACGGTTCAAGCACAGAGACTTGTAAGAAAGATCTGTCCTAACTGTAAGACTCCTGACCATATTCCAGAGTCTTCACTGGAACCGTATAGATATATGATTCCAAAAGACACCGTCTTCTATAAAGGTGAAGGGTGTAACGAATGTAATTCTACCGGTTATATGGGGCGTGAGATGATATGTGAGGTACTTCCTATATCTGAAAAGCTATCTAGTATGATTGCAAAAAATTCATCTAAAGAGGATCTACATAAACAGGCAACTGAAGAGGGTTTTGTTGGTATGTTTGAAAACGGCATGCAAAAAGCGATAAATGGAGTAACAACATTTGAAGAGATATTAAGGGTGGCAAAAGTATGAATTATTTTACTGCAACTGTTCTTTCAAAAGGAAAGAAAGAGGATTACGGATTTTATGCTGAGAGTAAAAAAGAAGCTCATTATCTTGCAAAGATTAAATTTTCAGGAATTATAATCAAAGTTGTAGAGTCAAAACCTCCTTTAGAGGAACAGCTCAAACAGTTTAAAGCAAGTTTAACAAAAAATATGAAAAGAAGAAAAGTCAAGCCCGATGCATTGATCGCATCGACGAGACAGTTAGCCGTTATGACAAATGCCGGTATCTCGATCCATGACTCTATTAAAGAGATCGCCCGTTCTACAAATGACGATAATTTAAGAGATATTTTTCTCTCAATAGCAGATGATATCAACTCAGGGCACAGTCTATCTCACGCTGTAGGTAATTATAGATATGAACTTGGTAATCTTATGTTAGCTATGATAGAACTAGGAGAAAAAACGGGTAATGTTGCAGAAGCACTCTACTCTCTTTCGGATATGCTCGAAGAAATAAGAGCCAATGTTATTAAATTTAAGAAAGCGATGGCTTATCCAAGAAATGTTATGATCGCTATGGCTATAGCATTTACAGTGCTAATATCATATGTCGTACCTCAGTTTAAAGCGATCTTTGAAGAGCTGCATGCAAATCTACCACTCCCGACGATAATCCTTTTAAAACTTGAATATCTATTCAACAACTTCGGTCCGTATATCTTGGCAGCATTATTTGTTTCCTATGTTGTTTTTAGATATCTTGTTAATAACTATCGAAATGTCAGGTACGGTTTTCATAAATTTTTATTAAGAGTCTATCTTATAAAAAATGTTATTAAATTTGCTACTCTTAGTAGATTTACACTTGTCTTTGCAGAACTAGTACGTGCAGGTATCCCAATAGCAGAAGCGCTTGATACAGCAATTGCAATGATAGATAACCTTCCTTTAAAAGAGAAACTTTCAACAGTGAGAGCTACCGTTGAAAAAGGGGGTACCCTTAATAACGGACTCAAAGAAACCGGACTTTTTGAAAATATGATCATCCAAATGATAGCAGCAGGTGAGTCAAGCGGACAGCTTGATGCGATGATGCAAAAAGTAGCAGAATACTATAAAATGCGTTTTGATGCGATTATTGATGGTCTATCTGAAGCCATCGAACCTATTATGCTTCTTATAATTGCTTGTATGGTCATACTTTTAGCACTCGGTATATTCTTGCCTATGTGGGATATGGGGAACGCAGTTCAAGGAAGAAGAACGTAAATAGTCATGCGTACATGTAAGAGAACTCTTACATGTAAAGACTCTATTCCTCTTCATCCTTCGAAGCTTTTTTGACTAACTTCTTATAATTTTCATCCATCTCAATCAGTCCCGCTTCATACAAAAACTGTGAAGCTACAAAATCTATCTTTTTGATCTTGTCATATTTTGCATAGCTGAGATAAAGAATATCTTTTGCACGTGTCACTGCCACATAAAAAAGCCGTCTCTCTTCATCGATACTACCGCCTCTTGACATCAACTTTCTGTTTGGAAATCTTCCGTCCATCAGATCTATGACATATACTTCTTTATATTCCAGACCTTTGGATGCATGGATACTAAGAAGATGTACACCCTCACCTTGCGTAAGATCTTGAGAACCGAGGATCATGGCATTTAAAAAACGTTCATGCTCTTTATAAGGCTTTGACAGCTCTTCTAGAAGAATCGCTTTTCTTGTTATTCTTGACTTTGCTTCCTGCTCCTGTTTCTCATCTATAGAGCCGTCTTTTTGCTGTGCTCTTTTTTGAGCCAGATGATTTACGATATTTTTATACAACTCTGAAGCAGCCATCTTTTTTACTATGGTACGAGGCTGTTTTATCCCTTTTAAGTCACGGAACAGCTGATAGAAAAGGTGCAGGAATATCGCTCCGTCTTTTGTCAGTTTCGGGTGTTTTAAAACTACATTTTTTAAAAATTTATCCTCAAAACCGAGCTTTGCAAAACGCCCTATTGCACCGAGTTCTAAGAAGTCGTCAAAAAGTCCGAGCTGATGATTAAGTGTCCTTTTCTCAAACGGATTTGATATAGAGCTGTCCGGTGCATAAAGACCGTAAAAGATCGAACCGTTACCAAGTGTTTTAAGTGCCGTATATATCTCCTTTGCCATCGATGTCCCGACACCCTTTGCATACTCAAAAAGGTGTATAAAAGCCATCATATCCGACTCGTTAATAAGAAGTGTGTAAAGGTCAAGCAGAACTTTTATCTCTTTTGAGTCAAAAAAGCTGGTGCCACCTTTTCTTCTACAGGCGATACCGAGTTCTTTTAATGCTACTTCAATGCCGTCAGCCGAAGAGTTATTTCTAAAGATAACGGCAATCTCGTCACGTGCAGTCATCGAGTCTCTTATGGAAGCTGCGATATTATGATACTGGTCAAAAAGCTCATCATATGCTATGAGTTTTGGAGGTTGGGCATTTGCATCTGTCCTTGTAAACTCCAGAGCTTTTTCATATATACGTTCATTGTAGGAGATCACTTTATTTGCTAAAGATAGGATCGGAATAGTCGAGCGGTAGTTTTTATTGAGTGTAAATATATTTGCATCACTGAACTTTTTAGCAAAAGTCCCTATGATGGAGATATCTGCACCGTTAAAGGCATAGATGCTTTGGTCATAATCGCCGACACAAAAGAGGGACTCCGGTTTCATAGCATCGATAAGGGTACCTTGAAGTGCATTGGTATCTTGATACTCGTCTATAAGTACCTCTTTATATCCAAGCTCTTTTGTCTGGCATAGTTCACGCATCTTAATAAGCAGGTCGTTAAAGTTTAAAAAACCGTATTGTGTTTTTAACGCTTCAAACTCATCTACGATATCTGCATATATCATCGCAAAAGTTTCATGTTCACCCTGATTTTCTTTTATCCAAGCCTCAAAATCAAGGTTCATCTCCGTATTTTGATAGAATGAGTAGAGATCATAAAGGTAGTTCCCGCCGTACGGAGTGACTTCTGCAGATATATGCATAAAACTGCGTTTGTCATGCACACTTCGAAATAAAGTTTTCAGTTCACGCTGCTGTTTTAAAACGACTTTTTTATCCTCTTTTTTCAACCATCTGTAACTTACGGCATGAAAAGTCCCGGCATCTATCTTAGTTGCTATGTCCGCACCAAAATATTGAGCGACACGCTCTACCATCTCTGCGGCAGCTTTATTTGTAAATGTAAGTAAAAGTATCTCGTTTGGTTTTACGCCGTTATTGAGAAGATGTCCGATACGCCCGACGATAGTTGATGTCTTACCGGTACCTGCAGAAGCGATGATAAGGTTGCGGCCGGAAGGTGCAGTTGCTGCTGAAAGTTGCTGTTCATTTAGACGTGATAGAGGCAAACGGTATAATCCTTTTAAAAAACGGATTATACCAAATTAGACTATATTATCTTATATTATGCCGCTAATGTAAAATTTTTTAACTGCTCTGCTAATCCAAAATCCGGATAGTCAGTTGCACGAAGAGCGATCTGCCCCATTAGCCCCTTATCTTTATTGAAGATAATAGGTGCTAGAAAGTTAACTCTTGACTCATTAAGAGGATTTTGAACGACCATGATGTTATACACTAAAACATTTGAAGTCGCATCTATACCAAGAAGAACTTTAGCCGAACTTGGCAGGTCAAATGAATACTCTCTTAACATGTACGGATTGACCAATGTAAAAGAGATCGAATCATTTTGATTACTTTTTATAGTTGCAAAAAGATCATCTACTTCAGTAAACTCCATGCTGCTAATATTCTCAAAACCCAGTATCTCTGTTTTTACTTCGTAAGTCATATTACTTCCTTATGTAATTTCTATATTTTATAGGAAAAGCAAAAGGTATTCCAAAACTGTTAATGGCTACATGTAAGGATAATTTCACGTCACTTTGGATATAATCGCGAAATTTTAATCCACATTTTTAAGGTATTTTTATGTCCACAAACAGCTATGAACCAAGTAAAGTAGAAGACAGATTTTATAAACTTTGGGAGACAAGAGGCTATTTTGAGATCGACGGAAACAAAGCGATCCAAAAAGATGATAAAAAATTCGCGATCATGATGCCTCCTCCGAATGTCACTGGAAGTCTTCACATAGGTCACGCTCTTACATTCACACTCCAAGATATCATCACTAGATATAAAAGAATGGACGGATATAAAACTCTTTGGCAGCCGGGAACCGACCACGCGGGGATCGCTACTCAAAACGTTGTTGAGAAGCAGATTATGGCTGAGGGTAAGACAAAAGAGGAACTCGGACGCGAAGAGTTTCTAAAACGTGCTTGGGCATGGAAAGAGCAAAGTGGAAATACTATGGTCTCTCAGCTTCGCAAACTCGGCGTTAGTCCTGCTTGGAAACGTGAGAGATTCACTATGGACGACGGACTTAAAAAAGCGGTCCGTGAAGCATTCGTTCACCTATATAATGAAGGTCTTATCATCCGTGGGAACTACATGGTCAACTGGTGTACACATGACGGTGCACTTAGTGATATCGAAGTAGAATACGAAGAACATCAAGGAAATTTCTACCATATGAAGTATCCGTTTGCAGACGGCAGCGGAGAGATCATCGTAGCAACTACCAGACCTGAGACATACTTCGGGGACACGGCTGTTATGGTTCACCCTGAAGATGAAAGATACAAAGACCTCATCGGCAAAAAAGTCAAACTGCCTTTAACTGACAGAGAGATCCCTATCATCGCTGACAGCTACGTCGATATGGAGTTTGGAACAGGTATGGTTAAAGTAACACCTGCGCACGATCCAAACGACTACGAAGTAGGAAAACGCCATGACTTAGAGTTTATCACGGTATTTGACGAAAGCGGTATCCTGAATGACTTTGCAGGCGAGTTTAAAGGCTTAGAGCGTCTTGCAGCGCGCGAAGTGATCGTAAAGCGTCTTGATGAAGAGGGCTTTATGGAAAAAGTCGAAGAACATACGCATCAAGTAGGTCACTGTTACCGTTGTAAAAACGTAGTCGAACCGTATATCTCAAAACAGTGGTTCATCAGAAATGAGATAGCAAAAAAATCGATTGAGAAGACAAATGAGGGTCAGGCGAAGTTCTTCCCTCCGCATTGGATCAACAGCTACAACTCATGGATGGGTGAACTACGTGACTGGTGTATCTCTCGTCAGCTTTGGTGGGGACATCAGATACCGGTATTTTACTGTTCTTCATGTAACCACGAATGGGCAAGCATGGATGAAACTCCTCATGAGTGTCCAAAATGTGCTTCAAAAGAGTTTACACAAGACCCTGACGTCCTAGATACATGGTTCTCATCTGCTCTTTGGCCGTTCTCGACTCTTGGATGGGGTAACGGCGACAGCGAAATGGATAGACTTTTTGAGACTGACGATTTAAAAGAGTTCTACCCGAACTCTCTACTTATCACGGGCTTTGACATCCTTTTCTTCTGGGTTGCTAGAATGATGATGATGGGTGAGACTTTTATGGGCAAACTTCCATTTGAACATATCTATCTACACGCTCTTGTACGTGATGAGAACGGCGATAAGATGAGTAAGTCAAAAGGCAACGTTATCGATCCTCTTGACACTATCAACGACTATAGTGCGGACATCCTGCGTTTTACTCTGGCGATCAGTGCGGCTCAAGGGCGTGACATTCGTATGAGTAACGATAAGCTTGAGCAGACTCGTAACTTTACGAACAAACTTTACAATGCAAGTAAATACCTACAGATGAACGCTGAGACTTTCCCTGATCTTGGCGGATTCTGTCTGGATACAGAGCTTGGAAAGTACATGGTCTCACGTTTGAACGTCGCGACAAAAGAGGTCCGCGCTTACCTAGACGAGTACAGGTTCAACGATGCTGCTACTGTTATGTACCGCTTCTTATGGAATGAATTCTGTGACTGGGGTATCGAGCTTTCTAAAGCAGACAAAGGTTCTATCATCGAGCTTGGAGCTATCTTTAAAGAAGCTATGAAACTGCTTCATCCCTTCATGCCGTTTATCACAGAGTATCTGTATCAGGAACTTTCAGGCAAAGAGCTTGAAGACACAGACTCTATCATGATCACAAGTTTTCCTACTAAGACAAGAAGACGTGAAGATGAGGAAGCGAAGTTTGAGAGTATCATGGATGCTATCGTATCTATCAGACGTGCAAAAGTCCTAGTGGATATGGCAAATCAGAAGATCGTAAAAGCATATGTGAAGATCGACGGTGCGACTGCCGAAGCTAAAGAGATGATGAAACCGTACATCGCAAAACTTGCAAAAGTCGAAGAGATAGAGTTCTGTGACGCTAAGATCGCTGATGCTGTCAGCGACATCGGCGAAAAGTGTGAAGTGTTCATTCCGACAGCTTCTATCGATCTTGCTCCTATCATCTCTCGTTTAGAAAAACAGAGCGAAAAACTTGAAAAAGAGATAGGTAAACTTGCAGGTATGCTTAACAATGAAAGATTCGTTGCAAACGCTCCTGAAGACGTCCTTGCTAAAAACCGCGAAGCACTAGCCGATGCGCAGAGCAAACAGGAAAAAGTACAAGAGCAGCTAAACTCACTTACAAAATAACTACATTTTATGTCAAAGCATGTGGAGATAATCCATATGCCGACATTCCTCCAACCCTTTTAGAACATAATTGTGACTATTGCTAGCATAGTATATGCATTGAAGTAAGTAACTTCATTTAAGCCGCGCAGCAGCATTCTCCATCTCTTTCGGTGCTCAAACAAATCTTGAACGGATACAATCCACAAACAAGGACATTGATATGGGAACACCTATTGATTACATATACGAAAATAAACTAGAATGGCAGCCTTCTTTTAAAGGTCCACTAGAAGAAGCTGGACGCTTTGGATACAGAGGAGAGCTTGTCATCACTCCGGGTGAGTTTCTTTCACCGGAAAAACAGTTACCACCAAAAAAGATACTAAAACAAGCCATAGTCGTAACAGATACAGAATCAGCACTCTTTTTTGCAACTGAGCTGGAAGATTTCTCAAACTTTGAGACTGCATTTGAGCTATATAAAGATATACTCACACCGGCAACACTAGTCACACTTTTTATCGATAATCTTCTTAGTGATGCAATATTTGAATATAACGGCATCACTATAAATGCATTTTCTTTAGATGAAAGTTCTGTATGGAACGAACTTATCTCTCATGCAGATCTTGATAAAAAAGAACTCAAACGCATGGGTGCCGAAGAGAAACTAGACAGCATCTATGACGGGATCAAAGCAGCCACTCTCTTTGGAAAAAAGATGTCATATGAAGAGGCTTGCGCTCTAAAGATGGATTAACTTTATCTTTTAGGCGTACTTTCGCCTAAAAACCTCAAACACCCTGCTTCAGAATATTTTAGTTTTTATATGATATAGTTTTTGATATATACATAAAGTCTAACTATGAAAGCCTTACTCACAAACAGCATCATCTACTTCATTTTAGTGTTCAGTGTCGGTTTTATACTTGGAACGTTTAGAGTTCTATGGCTGCTTCCTCTTTTAGGAGAGCGTTATGCAGAACTTCTCGAGATGCCCTTTATGCTGATAGCAATATATCTCTTTGCCCGCTATATAAACAGCCGTATCATCTCTCTTTCAGGGACAGCTCATCTACTTATAGGTCTTACCGCCCTGCTTTTGCTTTTGTCTGTCGAGTTTACCTTAGTACTTGGTATCCGAGGTATCTCATTTACAGAATATTGGCAAAGCAGAGACACTGTATCGGGCACTTTTTATATCCTCTCATTGGGTCTATATATGTTGATGCCCTATCTTCTATTTCGTTATTCAAAAAAATTATAAATATGGTTTTAACAAGCCAGACTTCATAACTCTTTAGGTACAATTTCACAATTTTACTTTCCATTTTTAAAGGTCAGAAGTTTGTTTGATATAAGAAAATACAACACATCCAACATCAAAAACGATATCCTCTCAGGACTTGTTGTTGCTGTTGCTCTTGTCCCTGAAGCGATCGCATTTGCATTCATAGTCGATGTAAGCCCGATAGTAGGTCTTTATACCGCTTTTATACTTGGTCTTATCACTGCCATCATTGGCGGTAAACCGGGAATGATAAGTGGTGCTACGGGTTCTGTTGCAGTAGTACTTGTCGGTCTTACGCTAGAGTCACGTTCTTTGCTTATCTCTCAAGGACTCAGCGGTGATGCTTTAGCCTTTGGTGTCTTACAGTACATCACGCTTGCTGCCGTATTGGCAGGACTTATCCAGATAGGTGCAGGAGTGTTCAAACTTGGAAAATTCATCCGTCTGGTCCCGCTTCCAGCTATCTACGGATTTGTAAACGGTCTTGCTATCGTCATCGCTATGGCACAGTTCAAGTTCTTTGAAGATCAGGGGTATGCTATGTATATCCTTGTCGGTATCACGATGCTTATCATGTACTTTTTACCTAAAGTCACAAAAGCTGTACCATCAGGACTTATCGCAATCATCGGACTTACCATCGTTGTCTATTACCTGCATATAGATACGATGCTTGTCGGTGATATGGCAAATCTGACTGAATTTAAAGGTCAGCTTCCTTCGTTTCATATACCAGATACGATCCTAAGTTTTGAAGCAATCAAGATGGTTCTTCCATATGCCGTTATCGTAGCTATGGTAGGTCTTATCGAATCACTTCTGACTCTTTCGGTACTTGATGAGATGAGCGAGACAAGAGGAAGTGCGAACAAAGAGTGTATCGCTCTAGGAACAGGGAATGTTACGTGCGGGATCTTCGGCGGTATGCCAGGATGTGCGATGATCGGTCAGTCTATCATCAACTTCACTTCAGGCGGTCTTGGACGTCTTTCAGGTGTGACGGCAGCCATCGGGCTTATGGTGCTTGTCGCATCTCTTACAGACACGCTCAACATCATCCCTATCGCAGTACTTGTTGGGATCATGTTTATGGTCAGTATCGGGACATTTGAGTGGAGCAGTTTCTCTCATCTTAAACACATGCCAAAAGAGGATGCATTTGTCGTTGTATCCGTGACACTTATCACAGTCTTTTTTGACCTTGCTACAGCCGTGATAGCGGGTGTCATCATCTCGGCTCTTGTATTTGCATGGAAACATGCACGTATCTACGCGAAAGTAAGTTTTACAGATGACGGGACAAAGATATATGAACTTGACGGTCCTCTTTTCTTTGGTTCATCTACTTCGTTTATGGATATCTTCGATGTTGAGAATGACAGTGAGAGAGTTATACTGGAGTTTAAAAATGCACGTGTTATGGACTCATCAGGCGTCGAGGCTATAAACGTTATAACGAAGAAGTATGAAGATACCGGCAAAACACTTATGCTCCGTCATCTCAGCCGCGACTGTAAAGAGTTACTTATAAAAGCGGGAAGACACTGCACATTCGTCGAAGCCAATGACGACCCGACTTACAAAGTCGCATACAACTACTAATCAACCTGAAAGCTAAAGACTCCGTTTCTTCCGAGTTCTTTGGCTTTATAAAGTGCGCTGTCTGCACAAGATATAATCTTATACATAGTGTTGTTGGTCTGTGAGTACTCGCAGACACCAAAACTGCAGGTCAGGTTTTTAACGGTTTCAAAAGAGTGCATCTCTATATGAAGACGCAGTCTTTGAGCAAACATAAAAGCATCTTTTTCACTTGTATGAGGATTGATGATAATAAACTCCTCACCACCCCATCTTCCGATATAATCCGTGTCTCTTATCTCTTTTCTCAAGAACTGTGCCAGTTCTATAAGTACCTTATCACCCACAAGATGTCCGTATTGATCGTTGATCTGTTTAAAAAAATCGATATCTAAAATAATAACTGAAAGCGGAGTATGGTATCTCTTAGAGTTTTTTATCTCAAGTAACAGCAACTCATCTATTTTTCTTCTATTGTAAAGCCTTGTGAGATAATCCGTGACGGAGAGTTCATGCAAGGACTGTTGAAATTTATCTATAGAACGTTCACCCAGATATGCGACTATGACAACGACGATCAAACCGATAGAGAGTCTCGTAAAAGACACGTAGTTCCAATCTCCATGCTGCCACTCGCCTACTCCGATAAGGGCTGATGTAAGCAGTAAAAGCGCATATATGACAGAGAGTTTAAGCCCCTCGTTATGTCCGTGAAGCGTGATGATCACGACAGGAGCTATAACCGTCCAGATGAGTCCGAAACTATCGTTTTGATTTGTCTGTGCAAACAGTATTAAAAAGCCTACCAATGAGACTGTTGTGATCCATTTTGAACGGTTGAAAGATTTATTAAAGCGCAGGTCAAGAAATGCTGCGACAAATACGATAGCAGAGACAAAGTCAAAAGTAGCGATAGTGTAATCATGTAATTTAAAAAAATTGATGAATGTAAACGTGCTGAATATCAGGATCTCAATAATAAAAAAAAGATTTATTAGATTAAGTTTTCGTATGAGACGAAAATCATCGCTCTCATACTCTATTTTAAATAAGTTAGCATATTTCAACTAGTTACCAGCCTCTTGTATATTTTAGTTCACTTTGACTTTTATAAACGTTTCAGGGATCACACTTTTATACTGCGGCATACTTTGACCGATAGTCGCATTGATATATGTCGGATCAGCTATCACATAACGTTTGTTTTGGATATTTACTGCATCTCCCTGCATCGGTATCTGCACGGCTGTTGCCATATGGTCTTTGTATTTTATACCGACGATATTTACATTAAAAAGCTTTTTCATCAGATAAGCATATAAAACTGCCCTGTCCTCACAGTCTGACTTATCATAGTAAAGAGTCTCCTCCGCGAACATCGGTTTTTCACGTCCAAACTGTTCAGGGTCAGTCTGGTAGATAAACGCATGTTGGACAAAAGAGAGTACAAAGTTCATGGCATCACTTGCACGCTTACCGTCTAGATATTTTTTCAGTGCCGTCGCTATTTGTGCATAACTCTGACTCTCTATCGGTGCATCAAAGTAAGTATCATAATCAGCCTGCGGATATGTAGCCATAAAGTCGATGATGTTTTTGTTATAGTTAAAATTGACTTTATACTCACTTCCCTGATACTTGAACTTCAGACTCTTTGCATTTTTATCATCTACAAAAGTCGGCAGCTCTTTGATTGCGAGATCCATCGCTTTTGTCGCATCGGGATAGTCTTGATTATAAGTGAATAAACGCCCTACACCGCTTTTATTATAAAAAGAAAGTGCATAATACTTTTTGTTGTTTAGCGTATAGTTCGGCGTAGAATAGATGACCTTTTTAGAGTAGTGAAGCATCACGACATGTTTATCTGCCAATCCTACTCTCACGGCATATCCCAGTTTGTTGAATATAAACCAGCTAAACAGTGTCGCTTCATCTTTATTATTAAATACGTTTGACGAGATGTCGTTTACTAAAAGATACACGCCCCAGTCATTGAGATTGAGATCTTTTTTGACATTTTGTATCTCATCGATCAAAACTTTGTACTCACTTGAGGCCATAACATCAAAAAATGCTGCGATTCCCTCTTGCGACCTTGGAGAGAACCTGGCTGTTTTGATAGTGCTTGGGATATCAAAGCCTAAAACTGAACCGTAAAAGCCGAAAGTCAACTCTTTTTTAGGTGTCTCGACTTTTTTTACGATGACGACAGGAGGTATCTTTTCTTCTACAAGCGGCTTTTGGACTACCTCTTTTTTAGGTGTCGGAACGACTGCCGGTTCAAACTTTTCAGCAGGCTTTTTTACTTCGATGATGATCTTAGGACCAAGACTCGGCGGTTCGACATAAGTAGTCTTCGGAACGATTTTCGGTTTAGGTTTTTCATACAGAGGCTGTCCAGCAAACTCTTTGTATGCCTTCCATTGCTCTTTTAGGTAGTTGTTAAATGCAGCGTCTCTTTCATCTTTGTACTTTTTAAAAGACTCCGTCTGAGTCCTTTTAAAATCCTCAAAAGAACCTGCATGCAGTGTGATCGCAGCTAAAAAAACTATACTGCTAAAACGGCCAAATACTCTGAATAATCTTTGTTCCCCATCCCTGTTTAGTCGCACGGTCTATGTCTCCCTCGGATTTATATAATATCTTCGCATCGCTCATCTGTGAAGAGCTTATCTGATTGTTTTGACTTATGTCGTATGGTCTTATCACACCGCTGACTTGGATGATCTGTTTCTGATCGTCGATCAAGATCTCTCGTTTACCGGAAACAAAATAGTTCCCGTTTTCCAGGACCTTGATAACTCTTGCCGATACGGTAGTCGTAAATGAAGCATCTTTAGTCGAAGCCCCAGACCCTGTATATGCAGAGTTTGATGAACCTGTAAAACCTATGTTTGTAAGTCCGTTTAACTTATTTGCATAGGCTGATACTGCAGGATTACCTCCATTAGAGGCAAATACGCCACCGCCCAAACTACTGCTGTCACTTTCTGACAATGCTTTCGTCCCGGTGTTACTGCTTTTTGCCGTTTCAGAGATGACAATAGTCACTATGTCATTTACATGCATAGCTTTATGGTCTGAAAAGAGAGGATTATCCCCTTTTCCGAATATGCTTCCCTCAGATGTATAATCTTTTTGATCCTGCTTAGCAGGCATCTCTTCCACATACTTCGGTGGCTCAAAATCTATCTCAGGATCGGTTAGATTTGCTGTACAACCAGTAAATAATAGTATAGCATACAAACTAATAAATAGTATTTTAATCATAAATATTCTTCTTTTACAATAGGATAAAGGGCAGCTTTAACAGCTCTTGGTATAATACTAGCAAAAAAAGTTCCAAGGACACTTATGAGTTTAAAAGATCAGATAAATACGGATATTAAAGAGGCTATGAAGGCAAAAGACAGTGCAAAACGTGATGCACTAAGACTTCTTAGCAGTGCTTTTAAACAGATAGAAGTCGATGAAAGAAAAGAGCTGAGCGATGACGACATAGTCAAGATCATCCAAAAACAGATAAAACAGAGAAACGATGCTATCGCTCAGTACAAAGATGCAGGACGTGACGACCTGGTAGAAAAAGAGAGTTCAGAGATCTCATACTACGAGCCTTACCTACCAAAACAGCTAAGCGACGATGAGTTAACTGCTGCCATCAAAGAGATCATCGCTAAAACAGGTGCCGCTTCTATGAAAGATATCGGTAAAGTTATGGGAACAGCTAGCAAAGAGTTAGCAGGTCAAGTAGACGGCAAACGCATCAACGAGTGTGCAAAAGCACTTCTTTCATAAAACTCAATCTTACATGTAAGTATTCTTACATGTAAAACTACCTCTTCATACTTTCTTTTTTTTAATAAACCCGGTTGATACTGCTATGATGACAATGAACACTATAGCAAACAAGCCTAACTCTTGCCCCTGCTTTGCCATGTCACCTAGTGTGAAAGCATCACCACGTGCGCTGATATTAACAGCAAAACCTATAAGTCCGATGATGAGTGTGAGGGCTACGGCAAAAAGCCCGCCGAAAAGTGCAGCTTGTTTATTGAAATTTGTCATTGTTTCATCCTAGTTTTTAGGAGTATATCGTTTTTCATTAAACAGATGGTATTTTTTGTTTTGTCTTTTAAGTATGCAAAAGCAGTTTTTTCGCAGAGAAGTCTTTACATGTAAGAGAGGGAGAGAAAAACTTACTCCCCGAATTTCAGCTTTCTAAGCGCATCTTCCACATTGTCTTGACGCATCAAAGATTCACCTACCAAGAAAGCATCCACACCAGCTTTGCTTAAGTCTTCTAGCTGACCGTGTTCATAGATACCGCTCTCTGCAACTATGATCTTTCCGTTTGGTATAAGAGGTATAAGCTCATATGAGAGGTTCATGTTCATCTCGAAAGTCTGCAGGTTTCTATGGTTGATACCGATGATATCCGCACCTGCATAGATCGCTTTTGTCAGGTCTGTCTTGTCATGGACTTCTACTAGTGCTTCCATACCGAGATGGCGTGTATAGTTTAAAAGCTCTTTTAACTCGCCTTTTGAAAGTGCTGCAGCGATCAGAAGGATAAAATCAGCACCAAAAACCATAGCTTCGAGTATCTGGTATTTTGAGATGATGAAGTCTTTTCTTAAAAGCGGGATACTGACATATCTTCTTATTCCTGCTAGGTACTCCAGATCACCCTGAAAAAAATGTGGTTCAGTAAGTACAGAGATGGCACTTGCTCCGCCTCTTTCATACGCTTGAGCTATCGCAAGAGGATCGAAATCTTCACGGATAACACCTTTTGAAGGACTCGCTTTTTTCACTTCAGAAATGATGCGGTACGGATCTTCCTCTGTTGATTTAAGGTATGGGATAACGTCTCTTGGAGCTCTTGCATTAAAAGCAAGTGAACGACCGAGCCAGTCAAGACTGAACTCTTTTTCCCTTTTTTCCAGATCCTCTTTTGTTCTTTTTATGATGTCATCTAAAATCATTTACGCTTTTTTTCCTTTATACACTGATTTATTGCTTTGTAATGTGCCTTGACTTCCGGCTCTTTCAGGCCTATATCTTTTACGACCCTGTCCATGATCTTTTTTGCCGTTTTGCATTTATGCAGCTTGTAGTATCCCCAAGCCAAAGAATCAAGATAATATGCAGAGTTAGGATCCGCCTTTAAAGCTTCTCTAACGTATGCCATCCCCTCTTTTACTTTTATATTATGTTCTATCATAAGATACCCGAGGTAGTTCAGGTACAGAGGTTTAGGGTCTAGGCCTACAGCCTCTTTTAGATCTTTTAAGACCTCGTTTACACGCTTTTTATCATTTTTTCTATCAAGACCTTCATATTTGTAGATCGCACTTTGTGCAAGGTACTGCGGATCATAGTTCTGTGCATAAAGCTTCTTAGCCAGTACCGATGCTTTTTTGTAAAGCTTTGCTTCTGAATAAAGCTGCAGCAGCAGATCATCATCACAGCCGCAGTCCTGTAAAAATATCATCATTTTAGAATAATCTTTTTTATATCCGTAAAGTCTGATGATGTTTTGAGCGACCTCATCTGAAGGATCGATCTCATACAGTCTCAAGTATGTCGTAAGCATACCGTCGACATTGTTTTCGTTACTGTAAAATCCTGCCAATCTGTCACATATGAGTTTTGAGCATCCGTGGATACGTATATGCGATTCCAAGTATGCCAGGGCTTCGCTTTTTCTTTGAAGGTTTACATACAGGATGATCGACATCTTGTCTAGTATCTTCTCATTATAGTTTACGTTATATGCGCTCTCAAGATACTTCAGTGCGGTTTTAAAATGGTTTTGTTTTATGTAGATATTACTTACCAAGATATAGTCATCAGGGTCTTTTGTCTTGTTGACCAGCTCGATGGCTCTATTTTTTGCATCTTCGAGTCTATCCAGATTGATAAGTGCGAAGATCTCATATCTTATAAGCATAGTATCATCAGGAAGATCTTTTTGGTGCTTTACAGACCTTTGTAAAAGTTTTTCATATTGATGAGAGTTCAATAGTCCTAAAAGCGATCTAAACAGGTACTCTTTTTTGCCCGACTTTTCATATATCGTATTAAACAGAGATGCCGATGAGTTAAAATCACCCATCTTTTCTGCTTCAAGTGCAAAGATCGTGTATCTGTCTTCACCTTCAAAAGCCTTTTGGTTCGGCTTTACATCAGCACTGTGACATCCTATAAAGAATATAGAGATAAGGATAAAAAATATAATTTTAATCATCTAGTATTCCTGGGCACTCTTCTTTTAACTCATCTACTCTTTGTCTGAAATAATCCCAAAACGGAAATGTTCTGCACTGCGTCGGTCTGGCTTCATATATGCCGCATCCATTTATCTCTCTGTCATAAAAGATACAATCGTGAGAATCTCCGTGTACAACCTCTTTGATGGAGTATTTGTACCCTTTTTTATAAAGATATTTCTCTACAAAACTGCGTGGTTCAAGCTGCAGCAGTGATGCGATATTTAAAATCTCATCTTGCGTGAGATAGATATATCCGCTCTCACCCGTGCAGCATCTGCCTTCGCAAGTTTCGCATTTTGAAGGATCAAAAGCATAAGAGAAACCATCTTTTCTTATTAAATCTGACATTTTATGCTATTTGTCCTCGCTTTTTTATATACTGATTCTGAAGCTTTTGAAAACTTGTCACCGTCAAAAGCAATAAACGGCGGTAAAACATTTAAAAGTGATTTTGAGTTTTTTCTTACATGTAACATCACTAAAGACGCATTTCTATCTATCTTTGAATGTACGAATTGTACATCAACTACTCTTAATTTTGCTTCAGAAAGCTCCGCACAGATAATGGCAAACTGCTTTGCATCATAGCAAAACATAAAGTGTCCTTTAGGTGTCAAAAGCTTTGCAACCTTTTTAAAAAACTGCTTTAAAGGAAGATTCACGTTATACCTTGCATGATAAAGCATCTCATCTTCACTCTTTGATGCACCTTCATGATAAAAAGGCGGATTTGAAATGATGTAGTCAAATCCCTTCTCATCCTCATACTCTAAGAAATCCGTATGATGTATATTATAATTTATTTCGTTTGCTTTTGCATTTTTTGTAGCATATTTTACAAATATTTCCTGTTTCTCGACAGCGTGAAGTTCGACCTTTTCATTGTCTCTTGCTACTAAAAGTCCTACAACCCCGCAACCGGCGCCAACATCAAGCATTCTTCCGCGCGGTTTGAACGAGTCTATAAAATTATACAGATATAAAGAATCACTATTGTAACAATACCCTGATTCCGGTTGATAAAGTGTCATAAACACCCTTTTTTGATATAATTATTAAAATTTATGTAATTATACACTAAGGCTATTAAATGATAATTATTCCGGCACGTTTAGCGTCCACAAGATTCCCTCAAAAAGTTTTAGCAGATATCGGCGGTTTGCCTATGGTCGTACGTACGGCAAAAGCTGTCAGCTCCATAGATAACGTTGTCGTCGCAACGGATGACGAGCTTATACTCTCTACATGTAAAGAACACGGTGTCAAAGCGATGATGACTTCTACAACACATAAAAGTGGGACAGACCGCATCAACGAGTGTGCTCAGCTGCTTGATATCGCAGATGATGAACTGATCATCAATGTTCAGGCGGATGAACCGTTTATAGAAACAGATGTCGTAAAAGCACTTATAGACAGACTTAACACACTAAAAGAAAAAGGTGCCCCTTTTATTATGGCGAGCTGTTACAATGCGATAAACAAAGAAGCCGCCCTTGACCCAAACCTTGTCAAAGTAATACACGATGATGATAACAATGCTATCTATTTCTCAAGATCGCCTATTCCTTACGACAGAAGCGGAAATGCTACATATTTCGGTCATATAGGGATTTACGGATTTACGAAAAAGAGTCTTTATGAGTTTTGTAATCTGAGCGATGCTCCCATAGAAGATATAGAAAAGTTAGAGCAACTGCGTGCGATTTTTCATCAAAAGAAAATTTCTATGGTTAAAGTTTCAAGTACTGGATTTGGTATAGATACCGAGGAAGATCTCAAAAGAGCGAAAGAGATATTTTTAAAATAGCTTTGAAAAGTCGTTGGTACGAAGTCTCTAAAGAGCACAAAAAGTGCGAGGGCTTTCTGCCGAAGAAAACCTAGTGTTAACGTAGGTTTGCGGGCTTTGCCCGTAAGCCATATAGAGTTCCTAAGAACTCTAAAACTTAGATATTGTCGCGGATACCAAGATCTGCAACAAGTTTGTTGTAAGCTTCTCTGTTTTTAGCTTTGAAGTAACGCATCAAACGACGACGTTGACCAACAAGTTTAAGTAGACCTAAACGAGATGCGTGATCTTTTTTGAACACTTTAAGGTGAGAAGTTAATTCTTCAATACGGTTACTTAAAAGTGCGATTTGAACTTCACTTGAACCAGTATCGTTTTCACTACGTCCGTATTTAGCAATAATTTCTAATTTTTTAGCCGAATCTAAAGCCATAATAGCCTCCTGAATGGTATAATAATCTAGCTTTTAAAAAGCCGAAGCGAAATTATATCTAAATTTTCTTCAATCTCCTACAACTAGCTCAAATAAATTAGACGGTGTAAAATATTTTTTTGGATATAATACCTATAATTTATAGAATTTTAGGAAATTACCAGCTATGTTAATGACACGTGCGAGCGAATACGCTCTTTTATCTTTAGTTGTTTTGGCCAAAGCTTCCGGACCGATGGATTCGGACACTTTATCTAAAGAACTGGATATCTCAAAAAGTTTTTTATCGAAGATCCTGCAGTCTCTTACAAGACAACATATACTTCAATCATTTAAGGGTGTAAATGGTGGTTTCGAGCTTATAAAAGATAGCAAGGATATCACTATTTTAGAGGTCATGTGTGCTGTTGAAGGGAAAAATCCTGCAGTCTTTGATTGTTCTCCTTCGGAAAGTTCTTGTCCTTCGGATAAAGCAAAAACATGCTCGTTATGGCCGTTTTTAAACAAGCTTCAGGGGAAGATCGACAACTTCTTAGATACATTGACTATCGCAGATCTTATAGAAGAGTGACATTTGGAAAAAAAAGTACCTTTTAGGAAACAGATAAGCCAATCTCTTAACTTTTTAATCGGTCAGCGCGATTTAAGTGTCGTACTTTTTGTCGTCGCTATTATAGCTATCATCATCGTACCGCTTCCTAGCGGTGTACTTGATCTGATGCTTACTATCTCTATAGCTATCGCGGTCTTAATACTTCTTATCTCTTTATATATACCAAAACCGACCGATCTGACGACATTTCCTACGATCATACTTATCGTCACGCTTTTTAGGCTATCACTCAATGTCGCGACGACGAGGATGATCTTAAGCCACGGAAATGAAGGACCCGAAGCGGTGAGTGATATCATCACCAGTTTTGGTAACTTCGTCGTCGGCGGGAACTTTGTGATCGGTATCATCGTTTTTACCATCCTTGTCATCATCAACTTTATGGTTATCACCAAGGGTGCCGGAAGGGTCGCAGAGGTCGCTGCACGTTTTACGCTCGACTCTATGCCGGGTAAACAGATGGCAGTCGATGCCGACTTAAATGCCGGACTTATCGACGATGAGCAGGCAAAACAAAGACGTGCCGAGATACTTCAAGATGCTAACTTCTACGGAGCGATGGACGGTTCTAGCAAGTTCGTAAAAGGTGATGCTGTTGCTGGTATTATCATCACGCTTGTAAACATTATCGGCGGCTTTTTAATAGGTGTCTTTCAACACAGCATGACAGTCGCAAGCAGTGCTTCTACATTTACCATCCTGACTATCGGTGACGGTCTTGTCGGGCAGATCCCTGCTCTTATCGTCTCGACTGCTACCGGTATTATGATCACTCGTTCATCTAGTGACGGAAACAACTTTGCAGAGGGTACCATCAAGCAGATGATGGGAAATGCGAAAAATATGATCATTGTCGGCGGGATCATGATCATGTTTGCTCTTGTCCCGGGTCTGCCTACACTCTCTATGGGATTTGTCGGACTTGTATTTTTGGGACTTGGTTATGCGCTGTATAAATTTGATCTTGGCGAACTGACTATCTTGAACACTCTTTCACCGTCAGGCAAACTCCAAAAAGAACATGAAGAGAGCGATCAGACTGGATCGGCACAAGCAAAAGTACCTGCAAAATCAAATGAAGAGATAGCAAAAGAGGAGGAGGCAGCCCTTGAAGATATCTTAAAAGTCGAGATGCTCGAACTCACTCTGGGTTATCAGCTTATCCGTCTTGCAGATGCCGCACAAGGCGGAGACCTTTTAGAACGTATCCGTTCAATGCGTCGTAAAATAGCTGCCGACTTTGGATTTTTAATGCCGCAAGTCCGCATACGCGATAACCTGCATCTAAAACCGAACCAGTATCAGATACTTTTAAAAGGGATATCTATCGGTGAAGGAACGATCCTTCCCGACAAGTTTCTTGCGATGGACAGCGGGATGGCTACCGGTGATATCCAAGGAGAACCGACGAAAGAGCCTGCATTTGGTCTCGATGCCCTGTGGATATCGCCAAACCAAAAAGAGGACGCGATCATTAACGGTTATACAGTCGTTGACCCTGCGACCGTCATCTCTACACATATGAGTGAACTTGTAAAACGTTATGCTGAAGACCTGCTCACACGCCAAGAGGTACAGTCGCTTATCAACAAGATACAAGAGGACTATCCTGTCGTTGTGGACGATGTACTCAAAGTCGCAAGCATCGGGCTTATCCAAAGAGTGTTTAAGTCACTTCTACATGAGAAGATACCGCTAAAAGATATGCTTACTATTTTAGAAACTATCGCAGATATCGGCGAATATACTAAAAACATCGATATTATCACCGAACAGGTGCGTGCGAAACTCTCCCGTGTTATCACGCAGATGTACTCAGGAGATAACGGCATCATCCACCTGCTGACATTCTCGACGGCAAGTGAACAGCTGATGCTTGAAAAATCAAGCGAGAAAGACGGCATAAGAAACCTTATGCTCAATGTCGGTGAGATAAACAATCTTATCCAGGCTACAAGTCAAAAAGCGACAGAGATACTGCAAAAGGGGATCTCTCCGGTCATCATCATAGTCGATCCTCAGCTGCGCCGTCCGGTTGCCGAGATATTTGAAAGGTTCAGTCTTGATGTCGTGACACTTTCTCATGCCGAGATAGACTCGAACGCAAAATTTGAAGTGATGGGCTCGATCGACATCGCCTAACATTCACGTAAAACTAAAAAAGGAAAAGAATTGAACAAACAAAATATATATCATCTCTCTCATACAGACCTAGACGGTTACAGCTGTCAGCTTGTAATGAGCTACACTCCGCACAATATGAAAAGCTACAACGCTAACTACGGTGCAGAGGTAAAAAGCAGACTTGAAGAGATCTTAGATGATATAAAAGCAAATGACAAACCTGCCGTCATCCTTATAACAGACCTCAACCTGACAATGGATGAAGCAAAGTGGCTGGACAGAGAAGTCAACCATCTTAATGACAAAGGCAGAGAGATAAAGATCATCCTGCTTGATCACCACGGAAGCGGACAGGATAGTGCAAACAAATTCGAATGGTACTATCTTGATACTGCTCGTTGTGCTACAAAGATCACTTACGACTATGCAAAAGAGAACTTTGGATTAAATGATGTAGAGTGGATGCAAAAATATGTAGATATCGTCAATGCCGTCGACCTATGGAAACAAGAGGAGGTATTTAACTTCGAGTTCGGAAAAGTATGTATGCGTCTTATCTCTGAGACGAGAGAGTTAAACCGTGTGACTTTCGGCGATGATGACAGATTTTACAAACTCTCTCTTTTACAAAAAGCGGTCGAGTTTATCGACAAAGAGAAAGCGAACATTGAACTTGATGCTGCCATCCACTCTATGAAAAAAGAGTTCTTTATGGATGAAGAAGATGACACACTGGACAATCTTTCAACTGCTTATATCGTAAATCTTCTTGGTCAAAAAACAGACCAGATGACTATCTATTACAAAGGCTACAAAGGCTTTTTAAGCTACAGTGTCGGAAATACTTCTATTGTAGGAAACGGATTTTTGACTAAATTTGACGATTACGATTTTATAGTCGATGTCAGCTACAGAGGGACGATGAGTTTTCGTGCAAATAACAAAGTGAGCGTGTCTCAAATAGCAAAAGAGTGGGTAGACGGAGGCGGACATCCAAACGCTTCAGGCGGACGTATAAACGGCTTTAAAGAGCAGTACAGATACGACAAAGTAAAAGAGCAGATACAAAGACTTATTGCAGACAGAGAATCTGTTGCAGGTGATTTAGAGTACAAGAAAGAGAGTTGATCTCTCTTATCTTAACATGTAAGCGTCTCTAGTTATTTATAAAATATCTCTCGACGCCGTTTGCTATGCCGTGAGCAAGATGTTTTGAGTATGTTCTATTTACCAGCATCTTTGCTTCTTTAGGGTTGGTTATAAATCCTACCTCGACAAGGACAGCGGGCATCTGCGCACCGACAAGAACCCAGAACGGCCCCTCTCGTACTCCTGCATCCACAACATCTTTATAGTGTTTTCTCAAGTTTCCAAGCATTCCGCGCTGCAGGTCGATCGCCAATTTATTTGATGCGATGCGGTTGAGATTTGTCGTGAACTTCAAGAAGGTCGATTTGCCGTAACCGTTCATATCCGAAAGATCAGCCGAGTTCTCCAGTTCCGCAACAGATGTCGCTCTTTTACTTCTTGAAGGAGAGAGAAAATATGTTTCTATTCCGCAAGCTTTTTCAGCTTTAGAACTGCAGACTGCATTTGCATGTATGGAGATGAAAAGATCGGCATCTTTTCTATTGGCATATGCCGTACGCTCTTTTAGTTTTATAAAGACATCCCTGCTTCTTGTCATATAGACTTTATATCCGCGTTTTTTTAGAGTCTCCGTCAGCTCTTTTGCAATGCTTAAAACCAAGTTTTTCTCATAATAGTGTCTATACCCTATCGCGCCGGAATCTTTTCCGCCATGACCCGGATCTATAACTATGACCTTGTTTTTATCTGCTTTAGAGACTTTCGGGCTGCTTTGAACGGCTTTTGGAGTATATTGTTTCTCCTCTTTTAAAAGCAGACTGATCCTCAGATCATTCCCCTCAACGTTAAAATGCAGATTTAATTTATCTCTGTCTTCAAACACCAATCGCACTGTCTTTGAGTTGAATTGATTTAGTTTGATGCGTGATACACCGCGTTTTGTAAGAACTTTACTCTGAGATATAAATGAGGAATCGATATCAAACACATATCTGTATCTGTTATGTTTTTTATCATGCAGCACGAAGTATTTTATCTGATCTCCTTCAAGATCATTGTTAAAGCTCAGGATCAGATCATTACCGTTCCATTTGACGGACTCTATTTTTGACATCGATTTTAATGAAACTGATTTTACTTTCTTACTTGCTTTGCCGTCTGAAGTCTTATATTTTTTATTTGAATTTGATTCTCTTAACTCTTGTGAATATTCAGAGACATCTATATGAAGTTTTTTCCCGGTGACGACTATCCCGTTTAATGATTTTACTTTGAGGGACTCATCCCCCTTCATTATAGAGCGAAGGTAAAGGTTTTTGTAGTCGTTGTATGCTCTAAAGAGGTCATTGGTCTTACCGGACCTAGCTAAGCCATCTGCCCTTTTTAATATATCCTGATTCGTTGCCGCACCAAGTAAACATGCCAATAAGAGAAGGGATAGAAGAGCTCTAAACATTCAAACGTTATTCACCGTTTACCAGTTTGTCCATCAGCTCTTTTACAGAGATAAGCTTATCTAAGCGATAACCGTTGCTTCCAGAGAAAAAGAGTCCGAACTCAAGATCACCGTTATAAGCATCACTGAGTCTGTCCGCTATACAAAAACCGACAGCTTTAGCTTCGACACCGCGATGACAAGGAGCGACACAGTTAGATATACATTTGATCGCAGGGCCTTCTCTTTTTTCTACCAAAGCCGTGAGGTTTGTCTTTACACCGCGGGCAGGATACCCGACAGGTGAAGACATAAGCTGTATATCTTCCTCTTTAGCGTTTAACAGGACCTCTTTAAAGTTCTCATGTGCATCACATTCATGTGTACCGATAAATCTTGTACCCATCTGAACGCCTGCCGCTCCAAGAGCCATCATCTCGTCTATATCTTTTTTATCCCAGATCCCTCCGGCAGCAAATACCGGTATGTCTCCCCATTTTTTAGCTTCTTCTACAACCGGTGCTACCAGATTTTCTAATTGAAACTCTTCCATTGCACACTGTTCATACGTGAAACCTTGGTGTCCGCCGCTTTTTGGACCTTCTAGTACAACGGCATCGGGAAGACGGTTATATCTTTTTTGCCATCTTTTACAGATGATCGCCAAAGCTTTAGGAGATGAGACGATAGGTACAAGTGCTACATCGGGATAATCTTCTGTAAACTCAGGCATGTTCGTCGGAAGTCCCGCACCTGTGATGATGATATCTATTCCAGCTTCACAAGCATCTTTGACGACGCGTCCGTAATCATTGATAGCATAAAGAATGTTTGCCGCAAGTGGTTTTTTACCGCATATTTTTCTTGCGTTTTTGATGATCGCCGTCAAACCCTCTTTAGAGTAAAAGTTTTCAGCTTCTAAAGGTCTTTGTGCGACAAGACGTTTTGCATAAGTTTTATCTTCATAGTAGCCTGTTCCAACTGCACTGATAACACCTAGTCCACCCTCTTTTGATACGGTTCCAGAAAGCTTATCCCAGCTTATACCGACACCCATACCACCTTGAATGATAGGTTTTTTTATCGTATATTTTCCTATTTTTACAGATTTATAACTCATTATTTCACCCTTGCTTTTGCAAACTTTCTTTTTCCGACTTGTAAAATATACTCGCCACTATTCATCTGTAACTGTTCATCTTCTACTTTATCTTGGTTAATTTTAACAGCACCTTGCTTAATATCTCGACGCGCTTGAGAAGTTGACGGTTCTAATTTACATTCGACTAAGGCTTTTGCGATCCATATAGGCGACTCTGAAAGTTCGAACTCTTCTATATCAGTCGGTATCTCATTGTTAGCATGTACTTTTTCAAATTCAGCTTTTGCAGCTGCCGCCGCATCTTTTGAATGAAATCTTTCGATGATCTCTAAAGCTAGATCTTCTTTAACTTTTTTAGGATGCAGTGAACCGTCGATAACACCATTTTTCAATGCCTCTATATCATCTAGGCTCTTCGCACTTAAAAGCTCATAGTATCTCCACATAAGCTCATCGGAGATACTCAGTACTTTTCCAAACATATCATTTGGTTCATCCGAAACACCGATATAGTTGTTAAGAGACTTACTCATTTTTTGAACGCCGTCAAGACCCTCTAAAATAGGCATCATTAGTACAGACTGCTCTTTTCCTATCTCATAAGCACGCTGAAGATGACGACCCATTAAAAGATTGAACTTCTGGTCTGTTCCGCCTATCTCGACATCACTTTTTAGATGAACACTGTCATAGCCTTGAAGAAGCGGATAGATAAACTCGCTGATAGAGATCGATGTCCCGCTTTTGTATCTTTTGTCAAAGTCATCGCGCTCCAGCATTCTTGCTACGTTGAAAGTAGTCGTAAGAGAAAGCATTCCCGAAGCACCAAGAGCGTTGATCCACTCAGAGTTAAAGACTACTTCTGTTTTTTCAGGGTCTAGTATCTTAAATACCTGGTCTTTATAGCTTTTTGCGTTTTCTTGTATCTCTGTTGCGCTTAGTGTCTTTCTTGTTGCACTTTTGCCTGTCGGGTCACCGATCTGTGCTGTAAAGTCACCGATCAGAAACTGTATCTTCGCTCCATATTTTTGAAAAGTAGCCAGTTTTTGCAGAAGTACGGTATGTCCTAAGTGAAGATCCGGTGCAGTCGGGTCAAAACCTGCTTTTACTGTGTAAGTTTCACCCTTTTGGAAATAATTTGTTACTAATGTCTCTATACGCTCATTATCTATTATCTCTGCACAACCCCGACCTATCTCTCTTAACGCCTCTTTTATCATCTTTATCCTAATTCTTAATCTTTCTTATAAACGTCATCTGTTCTTACCAGATTTATTACTTTAACTTTTTTCTCAATTTTACCCTGTAGATGATAAATGTTTGCTTCTGTGGAGTGAAAATCGATCTCACAATAGTGTACATGATCCACTTTTTCCTTCCCTAACACAATACTCATAATATCTATATCCATCTTCGCCAGATATGTCAGAAAGTTTGCAAGCGCACCCTTTCCGTTTTGAAGACTGACGATGATATGGTAATGGTAGACTTTTTTATCTTCCCATTTTACATATACCATCGGAACGTTCTCTTTTATCTGATGCAGAGCATTTTGACACATCTTATGGTGTATATGCACCTTTGAACCGTGAAGTATCCCGACTATCGGATCACTCATCTTAGGGTGGCAGCAATAATCGAAGATCAAACCGCTTATAGATTTGTTACTTATGACTTTTACACCTTGATAAACCGACTCTTTGAACTTGAACTTTCTTCTTGTCAAAAAGTTGGTAAATCGTTTGTTTTGACTTAGTTCCTCGACATATTTTGCAATAGTCTCTTTTAGCTGATTGAGATCATTTGGAATTCTCAGTCTTGCTTCGCCGCAGTTATTAGCCGTAAACCACTCATCGACACGTGAGTTATTCAATCCCATGATAGTAGCCACGATACTTATGCTCGTCAGAGAGTCTATATGCTTGAACTTTGAGTTACAAAGAGCTTTCATATATGTCTTCGCTCTAGAGGTCTGAACGGCATCCAGCCAGCTGCATCTGCTGATAGGTTCTTTTTCCGTGATGATATTGACGATATCACCGTTTTGCAGTTCGGATAACAAAGAGACTTTCTCCTTGTTTACCATACATGAAGATGCACAGTCGCCTATCTTAGAGTGAACTGCATAAGCAAAGTCAAGTGCAACCGCACCTCTTGGCAGCGTATAAGCGTCCCCTTTTGGTGAAAAGACACTGATATCTTCACTGTAAAGATCATTTTTTATCATCTCATAGAAATCTTCTACAGACTCGTTTTGGTACTGAAGATTTTTCAGCCAGTCAAGATTGATCTCATTCCCGCCGTTTTTATATTTCCAGTGGGCTGCGACTCCATACTCTGCCGTTTTATGCATAGTAAATGTACGTATCTGTACCTCAAATATGACATAGTTAAAAAAGACAGAGGTATGGATCGTCTGATAGCCGTTTTCTTTTGCTATAGCGATATAGTCTTTAAATCTTGATGCCAAAGGCTTGAAATGAAGATGGATAATACCAAGTATCTTATAACAGTCGATCTCGCTTTTTGCAAGGATCCTGATAGCAAGAAGGTCTAGGACTTCATCTATCGTTATCCCTTTTCTTTGCATCTTAAGATATATCGAGTACTTATGTTTTACACGGCTGAGTATCTCAAAATCATCTTCACAATAGCCGTTTTGGATCAAGAGTTTTGAGACAGACTGTTTAAAGTCATCGAGTCTTGTCTCCAACTCTCTGTAGTTCGTGTCCAGATAGTTATCTATATAATGTTTTTCCTCTTTAAACAGATATGCAAAGCTCAAGTCTTCAAGCATATTCTTTAAAAAAGAGATACCGAGTCTGTGCGCTATCGGTCCGTAAACGACTAAAGTCTCTTCTGCTATTCTATGTTGTTTATAAGGTGCCAGTGCATCTAATGTCAGCATATTGTGAAGTCTGTCGCAGAGTTTTACGACAAGAACTCTTACATCATGAATACTTGCGACAAGCATCTTTCTAAATGAGAGTGCTGATACTATGAGTTTTTCATCTGATGATGAAGGGATAAGTTCGGCATCGCGGATGATATCTATCTTTGTCAGACCTTCGACAAGATGAGCGACATCAGGACCGAAGCGTTCTGCTATCTCATCAACTGATGTGTCCGTATCTTCGACAATATCATGTAAAAGTGCAGCGATCGCCATCGCTTCGTCATTAGTGATCGTAGCGACTATTGAAGCAACGAGTATCGGATGGATTATGTAGGGTTCACCACTTTTTCTAAACTGATTTTCGTGGGCTTTTGCAGAGAAGTCAAGAGCTTCTTTTAACTTCTCAGAAGGCTGTATCTGCTTATAAAGGTAATCTGTTGCCGAGTCAACAGTATGAAGATGTTTTATCTTTTCTAAATTTAATCGGCTCAAGATCTTACTTTAGAAGTTATTTTTTGTCAAAGCCTTTTATAACGACAAGGCCCTCAGCGATTTCCATTAATGCTAAATCAGATGCTTTGATTGATTTTGGGTCAATGTTAAGTTTACTTGGACTTCCGTTTAAAAGTTCATCGGCACGTTTTGATACGGCAATAGCCAATACATATCTATCTATTTTAGCTACTTCTAACGCTTTTGCAGTTAATTCTTCTACTCTCATTGTTAAAACCTTTTATTTGATTTATCTAGAATAACTTATCTAACTATAGAACAGTTTTTCATATTTCCATTTATGATATCAAGCAGATTACCCGCTTTAAACATATCACAAACAACTATTGGAAGTTTGTTATCTTTTGCAAGTGCAATAGATGTATCGTCCATAACGTTTATATGATCATTTAGTGCTTGATCGTAAGTCAAAGTATCAAGCTTAACGGCATCATCAAACTTGTTTGGATCTTTATCATAGACACCGTCGACTTTCGTTGCTTTTATGATCATGTCTGCACCGATCTCAACCGCACGAAGTGTCGCTGCCGTATCTGTTGTAAAAAACGGATTTCCTGTTCCTGCAGCAAATATAACGACTCTGCCCTTTTCAAGGTGACGAACTGCACGACGGTTGATATAAGGTTCGGCGATCTGCTCCATTTTAATAGCTGTCTGCATACGGACTTGAAGACCTGTGTATTCACACGCTTCTTGCATAGCGACACCGTTGATAACCGTCGCCAGCATACCCATATAATCACCGGATGTACGTTTAATGATACCATCTTTTGCTGCAGTTACACCACGAATGATGTTACCACCGCCGATCACTATACCGACCTCAATACCTGCATCAACTAAAGATTTTATCTCACCTGCAATATACTTTAGGATCTTGGTATCAATACCATGCCCGGCTTCACCGGCTAAAGCTTCACCGGAAAACTTAACTAATACACGTTTATTGGTCATTCAGCACCCTTATATTAAATCACGCAATTATATATAAAAATCGCTTTAAAAAGGCTTTTAGAAAATCTCTTTTGGAGAATTTAATATGAGTTTATCCTAACTAAGATACAATATCCATTAAAATTAGAACCGATTGGAAAGCTGGATGCATAAAGAATATTTTTTAGATTTTGATGTAAATTTAGACACATTTATCGATGATTTGTCATCAATTATTGATCAAAACAACAACAAAATAAACGAATTACTAAGTATTAAAGAGAAAACATTCACAAACTTTGTGAAGCCTTTTGAGATGATGGATGAGAAACTCGATCAATTTTTTACACCCTTATCGCATATAAACTCTATTAAAAATTCAAAAATGACACAAGAAGTCTACTCTAAATCACTTCCTATCATCACGGAATATTCAACTAAACTGAGTCAAAACCTTGATATCTACAAAGCGTTAAAAGAGATCTCAGAAAATGAAAAAGACCTTAATGATGAACAAAAAAGAGTCTTAGAACTAAACATCCAAAACTTCGAACTAAGCGGTGCACACCTGGATGATGATACAAAAGAGAAACTCCAAAAGATCCATCTTGAACTAAACGACCTCTCAAATAACTTCTCGCAAAACCTTTTAGACGCAACGAACGAGTTTGAGTATATCGTCGATGAAAAAGATGTCGAAGGAGTCCCTGCCAGCGATATAGAGGAGCTAAAATTTGACGATAACGGTACGACAAGATACAAGCTAAACCTTCAAATGCCGACATATATAGCTTATATGACCTATGGTAAAAATCAGGCGATTAGAGAGGTGTTGTATAAAGCATATACGACTAGAGCTCCTCAAAATGCCGAGATAATCGACAGACTTTTAGAGTTAAAACAGGAGATGGCAAAACTCTTAGGATTTAACAACTACAGCGAATACTCCATAGCATCGAAGATGGCACCTTCTACGGATAAGGTCGTAGAGTTCATACAAAAGCTTATAGACTCTTCTATAGAGCAGGCAAAAAATGAGCTGGTCGAACTAAAAGAAGTAACCGATGAAGAGATCAAAAGTTACGATATGGCTTACTACAGTGAGATCCTAAAACATAAAAAATATGACATAGACGAAGAGCTTTACCGTCCTTACCTAGAACAAAATTCGGTAGTAAACGGTCTTTTTGAGTTCTTAGAAAAACTTTTCGGCTTTACATGTAAGAGTGTCGATGTTCCGCTTTGGGATGAAAAAGCCAAGGCATATGACGTATATCTAAATGACAAGATAACAGCCAGAATATATATGGATCTAGAGTCAAGAAAAGATAAACGCGGCGGTGCATGGATGCATAACTGGCAGACACACTGCAAGGATGAAAATAACGAAGAACAGCTGGCTTCTGCGTTTGTCGTATGTAACTTTCCGCCATCAAGCAAAGAAAACCCTTCTCTGCTCCGTCATGATGACGTAGTGACGCTTTTCCATGAGATGGGACACACGATCCATCATATTCTCTCTCAAGTGAATGAAAACGAAGTCAGCGGCGTAAACGGCGTTGAATGGGATGCCGTAGAGTTTCCTTCACAACTGCTTGAGAACTTTGCATACGAACCTCAGGTGCTCAAGATGTTTGCAAAACATCATAAAACAGGTGAAATACTGCCTGATGAGATGATAGAAAAACTGATCCTCTCCAAAAACTTCCAATCTGCTCTTTCTATGCTGAGACAGCTGGAGTTCTCACTCTTTGATTTTAAACTCCATATGGACAACTATAAAGGGGAGGAAGTACAAGATCTTCTAGACGGTATACGAGAGAAAACGGCCCTTATAAAACCGCCTTCGTACAACAAGTTTCAAAACGGATTTTCCCATATATTCGCCGGTGGATATGCAGCGGGATACTACAGCTATAAATGGGCTGAAGTCCTGAGTGCAGACACATTCTTTCAGATAGTCGACGAAGGTATATTTGACTCGAAAACAGCCAAAGGCTACCTTGATATCGTACTAAAAAAAGGCGGCAGCTACAGTATGCAGAAGCTTTTTGTCGATCTTATGCAAAGAGAACCTGATGTAAATAATCTATTAAGGTTAAACGGCATAAAATAGATGAGACTATTTGTATTATCTATACTGCTTGTATCAATTTTATATGGAGATAAAGTGATAAAAATCGCAACATATAACGTAGAAAATCTTTTTGATCTGAAAAAATCGGGATATGAGTACAAAGAATATATACCAAATACTGTTTCACAGTGGAACCAAAAGACATATGACATCAAGATAAAGCATACTGCAAAGGTCATAAAGGACATTGGAGCAGATATCATAGCTTTACAAGAGATCGAGTCTCTTGAAGCACTTAAAGACCTCAAAAATAGACTTAAAAGAGATGGTTTATACTATCAGTACTATGCGATAGCCGATGCAAAGAACACGACTGTAAAAGTCGCACTGCTAAGTAAATATAAGATCCTTTATAAAAAAGAGACTCCTATAAATGCTACCTTCAGATACAGAAACATATTAGAAGCAAAACTGGATATCGATGGAGAGCCGCTATATATATTTGTAAACCACTGGAAATCAAAAGGCGGTAAAGAGAACGAAAGAGTCCTCTGTGCAAAAAAACTCTATCAGAGGATAGAAGAGATAGGCTTTAACAATAACATCATCGCTCTGGGTGATTTCAACTCAGACTATGAAGAGAACAAAAGACTCAATAAATGGCACAACAACACAAACGGCATTACAGGGATAAACAATATACTCCATACTGATGAACTCACAACAAAAGCATCAACAGCTCTTACATGTAAAGATTGTCTCTACAACCTATGGTACGATACAGCCGAAGGCAACAGATACACCTATAAATTTAAAAAGAGAAAAGAGGCACTCGATAATATCATCGTAACACCCTACCTATTAAAAAACAAGAACTTCCACTATATCAGCGGATCTATAAGTCATTTCACAACAGACTACCATGTCGTAAAAGGGAAGATAAACAGATGGCAGATGAGTAGAAAAAAACCTAAAAAACATTTAGGAAAAGGCTACTCCGACCACCTACCTCTTACTGCTGAGTTTCTTGTAAAATAGTTTTACATGTAAGCTTTTTCTTTCATACTTTTTGTCCGCAAAAAGTAAGCAAAAACTCTGCAACGGCTTCGAGCCTAACTTCGTTAGGTTCCTAAGAAATAGTAACTCCATTCCAATTTCTCAGCTCTGCAGATGTTACAACCGACATAAATGCTAGACTAATAATAAGGATAATTCTATTGAAATAAGTATGAAAAAATAAAAATAAAAAGGTATTCAAGAGCTAAGTACTTGATAATAAGGTTTTAAAAGTGATTAGTGATTGATAGTAATTGAAGTAGTAAATCCGATAACTAGGCGGCGACCTACGTTTCCACACCTGAAAGGTGCAGTATTATCAGCGATGGGAGGCTTAGCTTCTGGGTTCGGAATGGGGCCAGGCGTTTCCCTCTCTCTATAGCCACCTAGACAATCGGATATAAAAGCACCTAGATGCGCTTATATCCAATTGCTATGGATTTACAGGGGGTTTAGTATTGTTAAAGTCAACAGGTCGTATTACAACAACAGACCACTCTTACACTAAGTAAGGCAGTGAGCTAAAAAAAAGACGAACGTACTATTAGTACTGGTCAGCTAAACAGATTACTCTGCGTACACATCCAGCCTATCAAGCTTGTAGTCTTCAAGCGTACTTCAGGGAAAGTTCATCTTGGAGTTGGCTTCCCGCTTAGATGCTTTCAGCGGTTATCACATCCGTGCGTAGCTACCCAGCGATGCTCTTGGCAGAACAACTGGTGCACCAGTGGCACGTCCAACCCGGTCCTCTCGTACTAGGGTCAGCTCTCCTCAACTTTCCTACGCCCACGGAAGATAGGGACCGAACTGTCTCACGACGTTCTGAACCCAGCTCGCGTACCGCTTTAAATGGCGAACAGCCATACCCTTGGGACCTGCTCCAGCCCCAGGATGCGATGAGCCGACATCGAGGTGCCAAACCTCCCCGTCGATGTGAGCTCTTGGGGGAGATCAGCCTGTTATCCCCGGCGTACCTTTTATCCTTTGAGCGATGGCCCTTCCACACAGAACCACCGGATCACTATGACCGTCTTTCGACTCTGCTCGACGTGTATGTCTCACAGTCAGTCCGGCTTATGCCATTATACTCTACGGTGGATTTCCAACCCACCTGAGCCGAACTTTGTAAGCCTCCGTTACTTTTTAGGAGGCGACCGCCCCAGTCAAACTACCCACCAGACATTGTCCTCGCACGAGATAATCGTACCAAGTTAGCTATCAGAATATTCAAGGGTGGTATCTCAACGATGCCTCCGTAGACACTGGCGTATCTACATCAACGGCTCCCACCTATCCTGCACATGAATATCCCAATAGCAATGTCAAGCTATAGTAAAGGTGCACGGGGTCTTTCCGTCTTTCCGCGGGTAGGAGGAATTTTCACCTCCACTACAATTTCACTGGATCCCTGGTTGAGACAGCTCCCATCTCGTTACGCCATTCATGCAGGTCGGTATTTAACCGACAAGGAATTTCGCTACCTTAGGACCGTTATAGTTACGGCCGCCGTTTACTTGTGCTTCAATTCAATGCTTCGCAGAGCTAACAAATCCTTTTAACATTCAAGCACCGGGCAGGCGTCACACCCTATACATCCTCTTACGAGTTAGCAGAGTGCTGTGTTTTTGGTAAACAGTCGGGAGGGACACTTTGCTGCGACCTTTTCTTGCTCCAAGAGTAAATCTCTTCACAATAAAGGCACACCTTATACCGAAGATACGGTGCTAGTTTGCAGAGTTCCTTAACCAGGGTTCTTCCACGCGCCTTAGAATACTCATCTCACCCACCTGTGTCGGTTTACGGTACGGGCAACGGCTGTTCTCGCTTAGAGGCTTTTCTCGGCACGACAGTATCAACGATTCAACTCGCTCTCCGAAGAGATTGAATTGCCTGTAAGATCTCGGAATATTGCAGCACGGATTTGCCTATGCTACTTCCTACGTCCTTCGACCCACTATTCCATCAGTGAGCTCGTTTAACTCTATGCGTCCCCCCATCACTCAAATGAACAACCGTCGGTATCGGAATATTAACCGATTTGCCATCGTCTACCCCTTTCGGACTCGACTTAGGTCCCGACTAACCCTACGATGACGAGCATCGCGTAGGAAACCTTGGGTTTACGGCGAAGGGAATTCTCATCCCTTTTATCGCTACTCATGCCTGCATGCTCACTTCCAAGCGCTCCACCACTCCTTACCGGTATGGCTTCTACGCTGCTTGGAACGCTCTCCTACCACTCATAGTAAACTATGAATCTAGAGCTTCGGTGTACATCTTAGCCCCGTTATATTTTCGGCGCAGAATCGCTAGACCAGTGAGCTGTTACGCTTTCTTTAAAGGATGGCTGCTTCTAAGCCAACCTCCTGGTTGTCACAGCAACTCCACATCCTTTTCCACTCAGATGTAACTTTGGGACCTTAGCTGCTAGTCTGGGTTGTTCCCCTCTTGACGATTGATTTTATCACCCACCGCCTGACTCCCGAGGTTGCACATACAGTATTCGGAGTTTGATAGGGTTTGGTACCGCGGTAGGCAGCCCTAGCCCTGTCAGTGCTCTACCCCTGTATGCTAATGCTCGAGGCTATACCTAAATATATTTCGGAGAGAACCAGCTATCACTGAGTTTGATTGGCCTTTCACCCCTATCCACAAGTCATCCCGAGACTTTTCAACGTCAATGGGTTCGGTCCTCCACTGGCTCTTACACCAGCTTCAACCTGCTCATGGATAGATCACTCAGTTTCGGGTCTGCAGCATCTGACTATGTCGCCCTATTAAGACTCGCTTTCGCTACGGCTTCGCGTTCGCTTAACCTTGCCAGATACCACAACTCGCAGGCTCATTATGCAAAAGGCAGTCCGTCACACTTATATATAATAGTGCTCCGAATGATTGTAAGCCATAGGTTTCAGGTTCTATTTCACTCTGCTCACCGCAGTTCTTTTCACCTTTCCCTCACGGTACTGGTTCACTATCGGTCTGGTAGTAGTATTTAGGATTGGAGGGTGGTCCCCCCTGCTTCAGTCAAGATAACACGTGTCCCGACCTACTCTGGATCCTGCTAGCTTATCGTCGATTTCGATTATGGGGCTATCACCCTCTATGGCCACTCTTTCCAAAGTGCTCATCTATCGACTCAAATGCCGTATGCAGTCCGCAACCCCAAGTGCAAGCACTTGGTTTGTCCTAATCCCATTTCGCTCGCCGCTACTATGGGAATCTCGTTTGATTTCTCTTCCTTTGGGTACTGAGATGTTTCACTTCCCCAAGTTCGCCCCCCGTAGGGTAACATGACTCGCGCCATGCTGGGTTGCCCCATTCGGATATCCCCGGATCAAAGCTCTTTGGCAGCTCCCCGAGGCTTTTCGCAGCCTAATACGTCCTTCATCGCCTCTACCAGCCAAGGCATCCACCTATGGCCCTTAATATCTTTTTTCTAAGTTGATCTATTTCTAGATCGTGCGCTCACTGCCTTACTTAACATAAGACAGTGATCTGTTGTAGTTGTAATTTCAATCCATAGAATCGCTTCTATTTCTTTACTTTAGTTGACTTTAACAATAATAATTTAATGAACTTCTTAGACTTAAAAGTCTAATATCAAATCTATACTCATAGTTCTGATATTAAACTTCTTCTCTACTCTCTTCTTTAAGCACTTATAACTCAAATGGTGGGCCTACCAGGACTTGAACCTGGGACCTCACCCTTATCAGGGGTGCACTCTAACCAGCTGAGCTATAGGCCCGAGAATAATCTAAATGTGAATGAACTTAGATCACTGAAAACTAAGCAAGTAAACAACTTAATAACTAACATCTCGTGTGAGATTTTCTTTGTATTGCATCTAAGAAACGAATCTTAATGCTTACTCTAGAAAGGAGGTGATCCAACCGCAGGTTCTCCTACGGTTACCTTGTTACGACTTCACCCCAGTCGCTAATTCCACCGTAAGCGGTAGCCCCCCGAAGGTTAGCTTCCCGATTTCGGGTGAAATCAACTCCCATGGTGTGACGGGCGGTGAGTACAAGACCCGGGAACGTATTCACCGTAGCAATGCTGATCTACGATTACTAGTGATTCCAGCTTCATGCTCTCGAGTTGCAGAGAACAATCCGAACTGAGAGACGCTTTAAGAGATTGGCTCCACCTCGCGGTATCGCAACTCTCTGTACGCCCCATTGTAGCACGTGTGTAGCCCTGGCCGTAAGGGCCATGATGACTTGACGTCGTCCTCACCTTCCTCCTCCTTACGAAGGCAGTCTCGTTAGAGTGCTCAGCCGAACTGTTAGCAACTAACGACGAGGGTTGCGCTCGTTGCGGGACTTAACCCAACATCTCACGACACGAGCTGACGACAGCCGTGCAGCACCTGTTTTCAAGTTCCCCGAAAGGCACTTCCGTATCTCTACAGAATTCTATCAATGTCAAGGCCAGGTAAGGTTTTTCGCGTATCTTCGAATTAAACCACATGCTCCACCACTTGTGCGGGTCCCCGTCTATTCCTTTGAGTTTTAATCTTGCGACCGTACTCCCCAGGCGGTTCACTTAATCTGTTAAGTGCATCACCGAGATGACAAGCATCCCGACGACTAGTGAACATCGTTTAGGGCGTGGACTACCAGGGTATCTAATCCTGTTTGCTCCCCACGCTTTCACGCCTTAGCGTCAGTTATGTTCCAGGAGATCGCCTTCGCTTTCGGTATTCCTAGTGATATCTACGGATTTTACCCCTACACCACTAATTCCATCTCCCCCTCCCATACTCTAGGTTACCAGTTTCAAGTGCAGTTCTACAGTTAAGCTGTAGGATTTCACACCTGACTTGGCAACCCGCCTACGCGTCCTTTACGCCCAGTGATTCCGAGTAACGCTTGCACCCTCCGTATTACCGCGGCTGCTGGCACGGAGTTAGCCGGTGCTTATTCATTAGGTACCGTCATTTTCTTCCCTAATAAAAGGAGTTTACACACCGAAATGCGTCATCCTCCACGCGGCGTTGCTGCATCAGGGTTTCCCCCATTGTGCAATATTCCTCACTGCTGCCTCCCGTAGGAGTCTGGTCCGTGTCTCAGTACCAGTGTGGCGGATCATCCTCTCAAACCCGCTACCCGTCATCGCCTTGGTGAGCTCTTACCTCACCAACTAGCTGATAGGATATAGTCTGATCCCAAAGCGAAAAGACATTTCCCGATTAAGCTTGAGCTTAAAAGGTGTATCCAGTATTAATCACCGTTTCCAGTGGCTATCCCGGTCTTTGGGGCACATTAACTATATATTACTCACCCGTGCGCCACTCGTCAGCAAAGAGCAAGCTCTTCCTGTTACCGTTCGACTTGCATGTGTTAAGCACGCCGCCAGCGTTCACTCTGAGCCAGGATCAAACTCTCCATAATTGGTTTGTCTAATCTTTGCCCAAGATTGAAAAATCATTGGCTTCGCCACTATCCGAAGATAATGGTCTTTTATGTATGTATCTAAACATATATATAATATATGAATAGACGGTTGTGTTATTAGTTATTTAAGTAAACTCAAAAACTGCTAACTTTCGTTAGTTATCTTGTCATTTACTTGCTTAGTTTTCAATGATCTCAAACTAGAAAAACTTTCGTCTCTCAAGGCCTAAACTTTAGGTCTCATCGTTTGTGGACGGGAATTATAGGAAAATTTTAATTCAATGTCAAGAGGTTTTCCAAAGAATTTTAGAGAAATTTTTAAATTTGTTGATTTATGTAATTTTTACCCTCTTTTTTCATTACCTTTTCTTATAAAATGAATATCCTTACTCTCTTCCCTTTAATATTTATCTCTTTTATCTTCGATATCTTCTTATCAAAACATTCTCTTTTGATCGCGACATATGAATCTTTTTGTAAAATATCTATATCACCTACTGAATCTTTATCCAATCCGAGTGTCTTTATGAAAGTTCCGACTATATCGCCTGCACGGATTTTGTCTTTTTTACCTGCAAGAAGATGAAGTGTTATATATTTTGCCTGGATAGGTGATTTGCTATTATATGTAAGCTCTTTAATATCCAGCTCGTCTATATCCGTTTTTATCAGCTCTTTTACAGCGTTTAGATATTTGAGGCTAAAATCATCATAGAGACTTATGCTCACACCTTCATCGCCTGCTCTTGCCGTTCTCCCTACTCTATGCAGATAGACTTCAGGATCATGCGGTATGTCATAATTGATGACTAACGATATGTTTTTAATATCTATACCGCGGGCTGCAAGGTTTGTCGTGACTAGTATAGGTATGCTTTTGTTGGCAAACATCAGCAGCATCTCATTTCTGATATTTTGCTCTAAGCCGCCGTGAAAGAACTCCGAATCAAAACCGTCACTGTAAAGTCTGTGTGTCAGCTCTTCGACTTCAAGCTTCGTGTTGCAGAAGATGATTGCCGAATCGGGTCTGTATGAAAGCAGTACGGTTTTTAATGTCTCGTACTTATTGTTTTTATCTACTTTACATATAAACTGTTTTAAAAACTTTTCATTATCTTCTTCGATGGTCACAGTTTTTGGCGTCTTCATAATGCTTGATACAAGTTTTTTGATGTTTTCAGGATACGTCGCCGAAAAAAGAAGCGTTTGAAGTTTTGACGGAAGTTTTGTCTTAATATATGAGATGTCGTCAAAAAATCCCATATCAAGCATCCTGTCCGCTTCATCAAGTACCAATATCTTGATATGGCTGAGATCAATACTCTCTTTACCTATATGATCGATGATGCGCCCCGGAGTACCTACGACTATATGAGCACCTTTTTCTAACGAGCGTTTTTGGTTTGCGAAAGAGTCTCCACCGTAGATCGTCACGATCTTCACGTTATGTTCCGAACGTGCGAGTTTTCTTAGCTCCGATGCAACCTGTTCACTCAGCTCACGAGTGGGGCAGATGACTAAAAACTGGATGTTGAAATCCTTAACATCCAGGTTATGAAGCAGACCTATACCAAAAGCTATGGTCTTTCCACTGCCTGTCTTTGATTTTGCGACAAGGTCTTCACCTTGAATAATAATAGGAATCGCTTGTTCCTGAATCGGAGTCATACTTGTAAAACTTAATGAATCTAAATTTTTTAGCAACTTATCTGAGATATTTAATGTAGAGAAACTTTTTTGCGGCATTTTAAATCTTTCTTGAAAGTATAACATCATATTGGCATAGATAATGCTACAATTAAATTATGTACATATCAACATACAATAGTTATATAAATCCTACTCAGCCCTATAACAAACAATCAGCTGCACAGACAACAAAAGCGCAGAGCAGTTTTAAAGAGCAGTTTCTATATAAGACTATCGATACTTACAATGCCCCGAAGTCTTTTCCTGTTGATTATATAAATAAAGAGAGTACTTTTTTTAACAAACTTCGTATGCAGCAAGAGATCTCATCAGATAAAGAGATCGCTAAAAGTCTGGATGAAAGCTTAAATGTAAGCAGTTTTGATATTTTAAAAAAGAGAGAAGGTGCTTACAAGCAAGCTACATATAAAGTAACTGCACAGCAAAACAAAAGTTACCCGTTAGCGCCAAAACTCGGGAGTACCGATTTTAGCGTACAGAAATCAAATATTGCAAATATCTACTTACAGAATGATGCATATTTTCATCAAAGAGCCGTTTAAAGTTTTTCTATAATCTTTGTAACGACGGCAGCGGGATCTTCCGCTTTATATATCGGACGTCCAACCACGATAAAGTCTACCATCGCTGAGTGTGCATAATCGATATCTGCAACACGCTGTTGATCGCCTGCATCTTCACCAAACGGACGGATACCCGGAGTCAGCGTCATAAACTCTTTTGATGTTATATTTTTTATTGATTCACTTTCAAATGCACTGCAGACGACACCGTCAAGACCGCTTTCATATGCATCACGGGCGAACTTATCCGCTTTTGTTGCTATGCTTTCATTGTAAACATAACTAAACTCATCCTCATTAAAAGATGTAAGTGCCGTCACTGCTAGGACAATAGGACGTTTTTCATAGCTTTTTAGTCTGTCCATAACCGTAGTCATCGCACGTTTACCTGCACTCGCATGGACATTGAACATATCTACGCCAAGCCCCATGATAGATTCTGCAGCATCTGCCATAGTGTTTGGTATATCATAAAGTTTCAGGTCTAAAAATATTTTAAAATCCGGATTTATCTCTTTTATAGCTTGTATGAACTCCGCACCGTCACGGATATATGAGCGAAAACCGACTTTTAGCCATACATCATAATCTTTTATCTTTTTTACTAATTCTAAGTTTTCTTCTTTGCTCGGCAGGTCAAGTGCTACACATAATTCCATATTAACTCTTTTATATCTATTTTCTGTGAAATTATACCATTTTTACGGAGTGTTGTTTTTACGTATTGAAAGGATTTTTCTTACATGTAAGGAGTTATCATAAAGAAGCGTTATCCACTTCTTTATGATGTTTATAGCGTTGGTTTAAAGATCAACCTTTTACCATAGCTTCGATTTTTTCGACTACGCTAGGGTCTTCAAGAGTTGAGATATCTTGTGTTATAGCCTCGCCTTTTGCGATCGAACGAAGGATACGACGCATGATCTTTCCTGAACGAGTTTTCGGAAGTCCAGGTGCGAAAACGATATCATCACATAAAGCGATATTTCCTATCTCTTTTTTGATAACATTGTTGATAGCTTTTACCTCTTCGACTTCGTCTGCCACACCTTTGTCTGATTTTAGTACGACATAAGCAAAGATCCCCTCACCTTTGATATCATGAGGTTTACCAACAACTGCGACCTCTGCCACATTTGGATGTTTTTTGATCGCTGCTTCGACCTCTGCAGTTCCCATTCTGTGACCTGATACGTTGATAACATCATCTGTACGACCTGTGATCGTGATGTAACCATCCGCATCATAAACAGCACCGTCACCTGTAAAATAAACAGCTTTACCATCTTTTTTAACATCACCGAAGTAAGATTTTACAAATCTCTCAGGATCTCCCCAGATGCCTCTGATCATTGAAGGCCAAGGACGTGTCACACACATATAACCGCTTTCACCTGCTTCGACTTTTTCACCTGTTTGAGGGTCAAGGATCTCTGCCATGATACCCGGAAGAGGGAATGTCGCACATGCAGGTTTGATAGGTGTTGCTCCAGGAAGAGGAGAAACGATGTGTCCACCCGTTTCAGTCTGCCAGTAAGTATCCACGATAGCACACTTAGAACTTCCTACCTCTTCATAGTACCATTTCCATGCCGGAGGATCGATCGGTTCACCGACGGTTCCAAGTACTTTAAGACTTGAAAGATCATACTTTTTAGGCTCGTCTTCTCCAGATTTATGTAGAACACGGATAGCTGTTGGAGCTGTATAGAACTGATTGATCTTATACTCTTCTACCATTTTCCATGGACGTCCTGCATCAGGATATGTCGGTACACCCTCGAACATTACAGTCGTAGCACCCATAGCAAGCGGTCCGTAAACGATATATGTATGACCTGTGATCCAGCCGACATCGGCAGTACACCAGTAAGTGTCGTTCTCTTTTACGTCAAATACCCATTCCATAGTCATCTGTGCCCATAGGATGTATCCTGCCTGGTTGTGCTGAACACCTTTTGGTTTCCCTGTAGAACCTGATGTATAAAGTAGGAACAACGGATCTTCTGCATCCATCACTTCAGCTTCACATGTAGGTGCTTGATGTTTGATAAGTTCATTGTACGAATAATCACGTCCTGCTACCCAAGTAACATCTTCGCCGTTTCTCTCAACCACTAACACTTTTTCTACAGGAGTTTCACCGTTTAGTGCTTCATCAACGACCGGTTTTAGCATATACGGCTTATCTTTTCTAAATGCACCGTCAGCAGTGATGACCACTTTTGCTTCAGCATCTGCTATACGATCACGAAGTGCTTCAGAAGAGAAACCTCCAAATACGATAGAGTGGATCGCACCGATTCTCGCACAAGCAAGCATAGCGTATGCAGCTTCGGGGATCATCGGCATATAGATAACGACACGGTCACCTTTTTTTACACCAAACTCATTTTTTAAAAGGTTTGAAAATCTGTTTACGTTGTAGTAAAGTTCCAAATATGTGATGATCTGCTTGTCACCTCTGTCACCTTCAAATATGATAGCCGCTTTGTTCTTACGAGAACTTAGGTGACGGTCGATACATTGAGCAGCGACATTTAATTTTCCCCCGTTGAACCATTTTACAAACGGATACGCACTTTCATCCAGTACTGTATCAAACGGTCTTATCCAGTCGATCTTCTCTTTTGCAAAAGTTCCCCAAAAACCTTCGTAATCTTCCATTGCAGCATCTTGCAACGCTTGATATTCACACATATTTTTAATTCTTGCAGTTTTTGCAAATTCTTTGTTTGGTTTAAATACTGGTTTTACTTCTGTCATTATTTTTTCTCCTTGGTAAGTTTTAAATATATCATGGCTGTCATAATAGCGTCATTGACTGCATTATGGACACCCATATTCGGTACATTACAATTTTTTAAGATTGTATCGAAGCGTAAATCAATATTTCCTTGAGGTATCAAGGTAATTGTCTTTTCAAAATAGATTTCAGAAACCTCGATCATCTCATTTGGAAGCGTTACGCCTATCATCGGTTTTATATACTTGTTTATCATCTCTACATCGAACTCTAAGTAATACCCAATCAAAGTTCTAGATCCTATAAAGTGTAAAAATTCCTTTACAGCATCTTCGGGACTTTTTGCATCTTTGAGATCACACTCTCTTATGCGATGTATCGCTATGCTCTTAGAACAGATATCTTTAGAGTTTTTAAGATAAACCTCAAATGTTTGTGAAGTCAATATCTTATTATCTTTTATCTTAACGGCTCCAATGGAAAGTATCTCATCGTTTTTTGGATCGAGTCCAGTTGTCTCCGTGTCAAATACGACAAACTCCCCGCTTGTGTCCTCGTCAAATAAAAAAGAGAACTCTTTCTCCTTTAAATTTGACAAATTTCTACTTTTTTTCCATTTTTTCAACAAAGAGAAAAGCATCAGCCCACCATATTGAGATGGAAATGAAAGATCATAAACTTTTTAAACTTGTTTACGACTTTAAAGCTGTCTTTTAACAAATCGATGTCGATCTTTTGCAGATTGTTAGGATTTATATAGTTTATCTCATCCATGCTTTTTGATTCAAGCATCGCTTTAAGTCTGATGGATGATAAAGTGTCGAAACACTCTATAAGCTCCGTTGCAAACGTCTTGTCAAATATCCCTTTATTGTTAAGTGCTTTTATTCTTTCTATCGTGTTTGTCACATCGATTTTATACTCTAACGATAATGTCCTTATCCCGTGAACCAGGGCGAATATACCTCCTTTTTTTAGATCAAGTTTATTATGGTGGCTTTTTTCTAAGACAAAGCCTGAAAATAGAGACAAAGGTGTCTCAAAGTTGAGCACCGATTTGGCGATATGTGCCAATACATCATCTCTTGCACTGAAGCTTTCAAACAGATATGTTTTTAATCCCTCCAACAGGGCTTTATCTCCGGCAACACATTTCGCATCCAAAAAGATGCTGAGACTTTGTAGATTTGCCTCATCCAAACTTCCTATCCACTCATCTATAAGTGCTCTGTAACTTGCTTCGTCACGTCTATAAAACTCATTGCTTACCATCACATTTCCGCTGCATACCGGAAATCCGATATCTAGCAGAAATCTGTTTAACCGCATCATCGGTTCAGTGAAGAGTTCCACATCCATACCCTCTTTGACAATCAGTGCGTTGTCCTGATCTGTCTTGATACTCTGTTCTTCTCTTCCCTCTGAACCCATCACTACAAGTGCGCATTTCTCACGCAGATCTTCACTTACACACATGTCAAACACTTTTTTATATATCTTCATGTTTAACGTAGAGATGAGTTTCGTGATATATCTTACTTTTACCCCTTTGGCATCAAGAGAGAGTATGATGTTCTTCAGATCTTTTTGAAGATCTTTGAGATCCTCTACGTTTTGTGCCCTGTCTATCTGAACCGCTACAAGATGCGAATGGTTTGCAAAATAACTGAGCAGATCAAGCTGTTCAAGTACACCTTTGACTTCACCCTTGTCCATAACGACAACTCTTTTTATGCTGTTGTGTGTCATAAGTATCAGTGCATTAAACAAAAACTCGTTTATATCGATGCTGATGAGTTTTCGTGTCGCTATCTCTATAATAGGAGAATGGACATCAACTCCCTTTAAAAGGACCTTCTCTTTTAGATTGCTGTCGGTAACTATGGCATAACTTCCCTCATGCTTGACAAGTATAACAGTTGCCTGCAGCTCTTTTTGTTTTTGCAAAGCATCAAATATACTGGTATCGGCATCGACGATGCATGAATTGTGAAGATAGATCTCGCTGACCTTTGAGATCAAAAACGGAGTCAAGTCACTTTGTGTGTGATACTCTTTTAGCTGTTGATGACGTGTTACAAAGTCTTGTAAAAAATAACCCTGAACATCTTTATTTTCCAAAAGAGCTACAAAATCATCTTTTTTGATCTCATAACATATCAGGTCTTCATCAACGACAAATTTTCCTTCCGTCTTTCCATAGATAAGGGCATCAGCATCAAAGCTGTCGCCTGAACCGAAAAAACTGTGGATTTCATCATCAATATACTCTTTTACAGAACCTTTGATAATGATATAAAATGCAATTGAAGGGATGTTTTTTGAGAATAGAAGAGTGTCTTTAGGGTAGTAAGCAATATCCATTTTGCTCATAAGGTCGTCTAGTACGGACGAACTAAGCAGTTCAAAGGGATGAATGGACTCGATAAGTTTTCTTTGATCAAGTATGCTCAAAGCACGACTCTCCTAATAGTATATGACCGATGCAGAAAGATCTGCACCGGTTTTTTTGTTAATGTTCAGATGCACCTTCTGCACCGATACCAGTCTGACTTCTGATATATTGCGCTTCAAAAGCTTCACGCTCACGCTGTGCAGCTTCTGAATTGTCAGTAACAGAGAAGATATAGATCCCAATAAATGCCACTAGTACTGAGAACAGTGCCGGATATTTATATGGGAAGATCGCTTCTGCATTTCCAAGTATCTGTACCCATACGATAGGGCCGAGGATCACAAGAAGTACTGCAGTTGCAAGACCTAAACTTCCACCGATCACCGCACCGCGAGTCGTAAGTTTTTTCCAGTACATTGAAAGGAAAAGGATCGGGAAGTTTGCAGATGCCGCGATAGCAAAAGCAAGACCGACAACGAATGCGATATTTTGTTTCTCAAACGCGATACCCATGATAATAGCCACGATACCTAAAGCAACAGTAGCTATTTTCGATACTCTCATCTCAGTAATACCGTCAACTTGACCTTTTTTAAACACTGAAGCGTAAAGGTCGTGAGATATCGCAGATGCACCCGCTAATGTCAGACCTGAAACAACTGCTAATATTGTAGCGAACGCAACAGCAGAGATAAATCCTAGAAAGAAATCTCCTCCGACTGCGTGACTTAAGTGGATCGCCGCCATATTGTTTCCGCCAAGTATTGGGAAACCGCCTTCAATCGACTGTTTTGCAAGGTCTAAATAGTGTGGATTTTGGAAAACCAAAACTATCGCACCAAAACCGATAATGAAAGTCAGGATATAGAAATACCCGATAAAACCTGTTGCAAAGAAAACAGATTTTCTAGCTTCTTTCGCATCACCGACCGTAAAGAATCTCATAAGGATATGTGGAAGACCGGCTGTACCGAACATCAACGCTACTGCTAACGAGATAGCTGATACAGGATCACTTACAAGTCCACCCGGGCTCATGATAGCCGTACCTTTTAACTCAGTCGCATGTGAGAACAGTGTCGAGAAACTAAAGTCGTAATGTGCCATAACAGCGATAGCCATAAATGTAGCACCCGCTAAAAGTAAAAATGCTTTTACGATCTGTACCCAAGTAGTCGCCAGCATACCGCCGAATGTTACGTAAAGAACCATAAGTACACCGACTAGGATAACAGCTACTTCATATTGAAGACCGAAAAGAAGCTGGATAAGCTTACCAGAACCGACCATTTGAGCGATAAGGTACAAAATAACAGTAGCGATAGAACCAAACGCAGCAAGTGTACGGATAGGTCCTTGACGAAGTCTGTATGATGCAACGTCTGCAAATGTATATTTACCTAAATTTCTAAGAGGCTCAGCGATCATAAAAAGGATGATCGGCCAACCGACTAGAAAACCGATAGAGTAGATAAGCCCGTCATAACCCTTTAAGTAAACAAGACCAGAAATCCCAAGAAACGAAGCTGCAGACATATAATCGCCCGCGATAGCCATACCGTTTTGAAAACCTGTGATCCCTCCACCTGCTGTGTAGAAATCTTTCGCGCTTTTTGTTCTTTTTGCAGCCCAGTAAGTGATACCAAGAGTCGCACCTACGAAGATAACGAACATAACGATCGCTGAAACGTTTAACGATTGTTTAACAACCTCTCCCTCGATTGCTCCAGAAGCAAAAAGAGCGATAGCCGATAGTGCTAAAAATGTAAAAATTCTATTCATTATTTATCCTTTATAGCGTTTTTGATCTTGTTTGAAAGATCATCAAACTCGCCGTTTGCTCTTTTTGTATAGATACCTGTAAGTATAAATGCAAATACGATAACTGCTATTCCTATAGGAATCCCGACAGTAGTAACAGAATCAGACGACAGTGGAGCACCTAAAAGTGACGGATCAAATGCAATCGTTAATATAAAAGCAAAATAAACCACGAGCATTGCAATAGTCAGCTTTATTGAAAAAGCACTTCTTTTTGCAACCAACTCTTTATAATTTGGATCATTTTTGATCTGTTCAACAAGTTCTTTTTTCATTGTTTACTTCCTTTTATTAGAAATTATAGTTAGCTATAAGTCTGTATTCATCCCAGCCAGTATCGCCTGATGCACTTTCTGCATATTTTCTCGGGAAGTTCCCGCGAAGACGAAGTTGAAGGTTTTTCACTACTTCCGGATTATATATGATATCAAAACCCGGTTCAGTTGTAGTACGTTCTATGCCGTAACCGCTGTTTTTGTCCATATCAAAAGATGTATAGTATACTGTCGCAGACACGTTTGCACCCATATCTTTAAAATTATATGATGCTGCAACTTTGCTTGCTTTCGTACCTGCTAAGAACTGATGACGTGTCACCATTCCTTGCGTATATGCCGGCATACCGCCCCATGGAGTGATAATGGCATTTGCAAGACCAGTTGCTGCTTCTGCCGCACTATTCGCACTCGTCTCAGAATACGCTACATAAGCCGTAAAATTCTCGACTTTTGCACCGAATTTCGCACCCCAGTACATACCGTCCAAGTTTCCTGCAAACTTATCTCCGACCTCATTCTCTTTTATGAACTGACCAGAAAGAAACGGATGCACTTTATCTGTTAGAAGACAGTTCCAAGATAGATCTACCTGTCCATAAACAGCATTTAATATATCATAAGCATAATAATCCCAAACTTGGACTTTTACGTTTTTATTTGGTGCATAAGTAGCTGACCCTACAGTAACACCGTCAGTTGTTCTGCCGATAGCATAGTCACCCATATTTACGAAATCACCCACCTGCTCTTTTGCATCTGTATATGAATAACCAGATGTTGCAGATAAGATACCGCTAGTATAAACACGACCGAAAGTCCCTTGCGCAAACTTTGTTACGTGAGCTACAAGTAAAGTAGTATCCGGAATATCAGTGTTAGTCACTACATATGCTTCAAAAAGGTTTGGAAGCATTCTTGCGTCATCTGAACCAGCTAACGGAGTATCAAGTTTTTGACGTCCGCCTTTAAATGTCGTATTGCTGTATTTGTACTGTAAGTATGCCTCACCTAGGATCGAGTATCCGTCGCTGTTTTTTCCAAATAGTGACGGGTCGATATCAGGTGAAGACGCTATACGGTTTGTAGTATAAAACGCTGCACCCAGACTTAGTCCTTCATAGTCAGCCGTTTCAAACTTCAGATGTCCGCCAAGTGCCGTAGCATTACGGTGTAAGGTATTCCCTGCACTTCCTTGATATTTTCTGTCAATAGAAAACATACGAACCTGCCCACTTGTTTTCCCTTTACTAAACATGCTGCTAAGATCATCGGCTGCATATGTGTTTATACTTCCTAGCAGACCAACAGCTGCTAGACTTATTGCTAATCTTTTTGTCATTTCATTGTCTCCTTATCTTTACTCAACAGTACAATGGTAAATGACAAAAATAGCATGAACATAGCAAAACAGATGATCATAATATAATATTATAGTTTCTTCTTTTTTTGTTACATTTAGTTACCTTTTATATTAGATGCTACATTTTTTTTACTTTAAATGAAATGACAGATATATATCAGTGTGTAGATTTGATACTAACCGAGCAAGTCATACCAGCGATTAATGTATAACCTGTCGGTATTTCATCTATATGAATACGAACAGGAATCCGCTGAGCCAGACGTACCCATGTAAATGTAGGATTCACATTTGCTAAAAGGCTCTCACCCGTTATATTGTCTCTATCTGATATTCCTCTTGCCACGCTTTCCACGTGGCCTTTTAATACATAGTCGCTTCCAAGCATCTTCATCTCTACCTCATCATCTACATGTATTAAAGATAGTTTATGCTCTTCGAAATACCCGTACACCCAAAATGAATCCTTTTTTATTAGTGCCATTCGGCTCTCACCTCTCTTTGCATAATCCCCTTTTTTTAGAAGTAGATTTGAGATCCATCCGTCCGATATCGCTTTTACTGTAGAACGTTCAAGATTAAGCTGTGCAGTTTGCAACAAAGACAACGACTGTTCATATTCGGCTTTTGCCATTACCAGTTCTAACTGTGAATCGTCTTTGCTCTCAACTGGAATAGCATCGCTATTAGTAGTCGCACGTCTTTGATAACGTTTCTTTTTCATTATATATTGAGCTTTTTTAATGTCGACAAGAGCTCTTGCTTCATCAAGTGCCTGCATAAACCTTTCTTTGTCAATCTGCAAAAGAGGAGTTCCCTGTTTTACATACTGATTATCTATGACGAACAGATCACTGACGATACCGCTAACATCTGCTGTGACCATTACAACATCGGCTCTTACTCTTCCGTCTCTAGTCCATGCACCATTCATATAATCGTTCCAAAACTTCACACCGATCACAATAGCCGCACTTACGACAGCAAAAGTTATGGTGTAACGTAAAAGAGCAGATACTCTACTATTCATTATTTTTATTCCTTATCAATATATAAATAAACATACGGTTGAGAACATGATGATAAACACCGCTGTCCTAAAGAGTCCAGGATGCCATACGTATGTGTATATTCCGCTTTCAGCCATCAATTTATCCAGTAAAATATGTAAAACAGCCATACCGCTAAACACGAGTAGTAGTGTGGGCATCTGTACACCCATCAGTGTTACATCTAGTGGCATGTATCCTCCTTGACAATAGGAAGTTTGATCTTATAGATAAATATTGTTCTAATAAGAACCAATTCATCGGCAATGGCAAGATAGCGTTTTTGATACCGCTGCTCTGACGATATACGTTTTTGATCCAAAACACTTAAAGCCTCTTGGATACTTGTCATAAGCTTTTTTTCATTCGACTCGAGAGGATTTTTAAAATACACTGCGATAGATTTTAGTGCTCCTGCTATCTTAAAAGACCTATATCCATACTCGATCTTTTTCATGTTTTTGCGTATGACTATTATCGCTCTTGCTATCTCCAGAGTCGAAAGCAGCCACTCATACACCACACGGCTTGAACGGATATTGAGACGTCCCTGTGTAGAAAACTGCTGTACAAGGTCTCTTCCCGTATTCTCCAAAGCACTTCTTTGCATCTCTACTCTCTCTTCACACGCTTCTATAATCTGTTTTCTTAATACTCTGGCAACCCTTTTTTGCATAAGCGAACATGACCAAAAGTTGACAAGCAGGTATGCTCCGCCTGCAAATAAAATACCGATCATATATGCCAGAGTACTTTCTAAAAATACTCCGGTATCAACTCTGTAATAGGGGTCTAGTGTACACTGATACATAAACAAAAAAACAAACCCTAAGGATATACCGCTCCATTTTGGTTGTGTCGTAAGCCATGCGACCAATGCAAATACCGGTACGAGGACTAAAGCGAGCGTAACGATGTCATTTGCATATTTTGGAATGATATAAAAATCATACACGCCTGCTACCACAACAGCAGCCACTCCACCTTTAAAGAAGTTGTACACGGCGATCAGTGGTGTCGGCAGAGTTCCAAGCAGTAATCCAATAACTACACTCAATGTAACACTTAGTGTTGCATAATGCCAACCTGTAAATATCCAAAATATCATCGTAACAAGTAACACTCCACTACCGCGTAGAGCGGCAACTGCCACAAGCATATTGTCCGTATGAGTCTCAAAACGTATAATTCGACTCAGCTCTTTTTTGTGTTTTTTAGAGTCTTTATGCTTCATAAATGAAAGATATATTAGTGCATATAGATACAACTCTCTTAATAAACGTGTCATAAGACTACTTATTGATACAAATCTATTGTATGCATCAGCATCAATAATATCTTTTTGCCTGCATCGTGCCTGTTCTAAAAAACTTTTTAGTTCGCTTTTTGTTCTTAAAAGCTCGCTAATAAGACTATTTAATTCCTCTAAAAAAAGTGTCGTATGATATTTTTTAAGTGTACGCGCAATAATGGCATGACTTTTTTGCAGGATCTCTAAAAGTTCTCTGTCTTTCTCAGCGTCCATCGTCGTGATTATATTTTTCAATGAATGAAAAGTCGTAGACAAGTTCATATATTCCTGATTGAGCCTGTTTGCATTCTGCCTTGTTTTTTGGTCATATCCGCTCTCAAAACTACTATTGGTCCTTACAGCATTAAGACCTATGACGCCGCTAGAGAATTTTGCTACATTAGTATCTGAGGTGTTCTTATTAAAAAAAAGAGCTTCCTCATCCAATATAGTGTCGATGATATTTAAGAATCTTTCTCTTTCCGTCGTCAAAAGAGAGTTACTTAGTTTTCTCGGGAAAATAGTATCACTGACAAAAGTAGCTGACAATATACCTATGAGTACTTCCCAAAACCTAGCAACGGCAACATCAAATACCTCTTCGGGTCTGTCAATAACAGGCAGTGCCACTATACAAAGAGTATACCCCGCAAGCACAAAACCATATGCCTGAAAATTCCTAAATTTGAATCCTGCTGCAGTAGCTATGCCTATCCACAAAGCAAATAACGCAATAAAGAGTTCTCTTTGCTGTGCAAAAAATCCCACCAAAACAACAGAAACTATAACCCCTGCAATGGTTCCAAGTACACGGTAATAACTTTTAGAAAATACTAGTCCGCTTTGAGGTTGCATAACCAAAAAAGTCGTGAAGACAGCAGTCCTAGGATCAGACATATCAAGTACTAAGGAAATAACAAGTGCAAGAACAGCTGCTATGGAAGCTTTAACCATATAAATAAGTACAGGAGCATCCAAAGTTGCCCAAGTTAAAAAAGCTCTTTGAAGCGGATCAAATAATCTATTATCTGTAAAAACGTTGTCTGGAAGAGACATCTTTGTGCCTATTGAAAATATTCTGTAAAAACGTAGTTAAACCTCTTGTATGTCAAACATACAAGAGGTAGTGTGTTGAGTGTCCAATAATATGAAATGAACAGTGAGATTATAGGTCTTTGTAAAATTATTTTCTATACATAAATTGACAATTAATTTATCATTTTTTGCTCTATTTTTTACCATTTATTGCTATAATATCGTATGAGAAAAGAAGTTTCCGTACAAAGAACCAAGATCACAAACGATCTGATGCATTACATCTATAACTATATTGACTCGGATATAAACTTAGATACCATAAGTTCCGATTTTCAAATCTCTAAATTCCATCTACACAGAATATTTAAACAAGAGTTTGGATTCAATATATACGAAACTATCAAATCTATCCGTCTGCAAAAAGCCTCTAATCTGCTTTTAACCAATAAGAACTCTAGCGTTTCAGATATATCTGCAAGCTGCGGGTATAGTTCTCAGACATCATTCACAAGAGCGTTCAAAGGACGTTTTGGTATGTCACCAAAAGAGTGGAGAAAGGGAGGTTTTATGGATTATTCCAACAAATTGTTGGAAAATGCGGACTGTATGACAGATAAAGATTATTCAGACCTCTCAGTTGATATAAAAAAACTCCCAGCATTTGAGATCTATTATATCCGCCACCGTGGATATAACAAAGGCATACGAGAGTGCTGGCAAAAACTAAAAGCATTTATACTTACAAACGATATCAAAGAGTATACGAATATAGCACTTTATCATGATAATCCCGCGATCACTCCACTGCAAGACTGTAACTATGTTGCAGGCATACGTATAGACGACAAGATTAAACCCAAAAAAATAGACTTTCCTTCTTTTTCCATAGAAGGAGGAATCTATGCACAGTTTAAAGCCCAAGGGTATAAAAATGACATCTTTCGGCTTATTCAATGGATCTACCTTGAGTGGCTGCCCCAAAGTGGTTACAAGCTTACGGCAAAGCCTACCTATGTCATCTATGAAAAAAATGACTACCTGAGTGAAGACGGATTGTTCGTCCTCACTTATTGTCTGCCTATACAGTTATAATTTATGTTCTAAAATGCTCTAGTTTATGTGTAAGTTCTGCTGTCATATTATTGAGATGTTCAGCAGCACTTGCTATCTCTTCTACATTTCTTGCATTTAGCGTAGACATCGTATTGATCTCAGTGATACTTTTTACAATATTTTCAAGATGAATGCCGGTACTCTCAAAATCTTTGACAGTCCTATCACTCGTCGCGGTTGCTTTATTGACAATGTCAGTCGTTGTGTTTATCTTATTCTCAACTTCTGAGGATACTTCTGCCAGCTTGTTCATATCTTCTGAACTGCTGTTCATCTGTTCACTTGCAGTAGATGTGCCTTGAACGATGACACTTATCGTAGTCTGTATCTCTGTCAGGCTTTTTTGTGTTCTCTCTGCCAGTTTTCTGACCTCATCGGCAACAACTGCAAAACCGCGTCCATGTTCACCTGCACGAGCTGCTTCTATGGCAGCATTTAGTGCCAGGAGATTTGTCTGGTCCGCTATATCGGATATGACATCTAAAATACTTTTAACCTGTTCGGTATCTTTTGAAAGCGCTTCTATACTCAAAGCAAGTTCTGATTCGTTCTGTGCACTGAGTTGAACTTTTTTAGTAAGCTCTACGATTTCCGATCTTACTTCATTCAAAATACCGTTTGCCTGTATGATCTCCTCTTTGCTCTTTTTCGCATCATCAATGGAGTTCATTATCTCACCGATGATATCCGTCGCTTTTTCTGTGACATCATCGATGATAGAGACAGATTTTTCAACATTTTTACCGACTTCCAATGAAGTAACGGATAGTTCATGAGAGATTGATGAATTCTCTATACTGCCCATTTTAACGATCTTGATACTTGAATGTACCTTCTCTATAAACTGATTCATATACTTGGCTATATCTTTGATCTCATCATTGCTTTTGATGGATATTCTTTTTGTCAGGTCACCCTCACCTTCTGCAAGATCCGATGTTACATGTAAGATATCGTTGATAGGATTCAATATATTTCTTTTAGCGATAAACGATACGACTAGAGTTATGATAACAGCGATGACGATAGATATCAAGATCATCTTTGTAGTTGTAGCCACGACTTCCTGAGTGGCTTCTTCTCTCATCTGTGCGATCTTTGTTTCTATATTATCAATATACTCACCTGTCCCTATCACCCATCCCCAAGGTTTAAAAAGTTCTACAAACGACATTTTCGGCTGCGGCTTATCAAACCCCGGCTTTGCCCAAAAATATTGAAGCATCCCCGAACCGTTTTTAACTGCTATATCTGCCATCTCTTTAAACAGATACATGCCGTTGGCATCTTGCATCTGTGAGAGATCTTTTCCGTCTAGTTCAGGTTTTATCGGATGCATCACCATTTTTGGAGTCGTATCATTTATCCAAAAATACCCGCTTTTTCCAAATCTCATCTCAGAAATAGTCACTAACGCTTCTTGCTGCATCTTTGCAGTAACGTCTGAGACATATGCACCCGTTCCTATCACCCAGTTAAACGGTTTGAATATCCTTACATAAGAGACTTTGGGCTGTGGTTTGTCAAACCCGGGTTTTGCCCAGCTATACTCTACGATCCCTTTTCCTTTTTGCTTTGCAACCTTTGCCATTTCGTTAAAAAGATACACTCCGTTTGGATCTTTAAACTCTGAAAGGTCTTTCCCGTCCAATGCTGGCTTCATTGGATGCATCACCATTTTTGGAGCCGTATCGTTGATCCAAAAATAGTTGCCATTGTCATATCTCACGGAACTTACGATATTTTTTATACGCTTGGCAAGTTTTTCTTTTGGCATTTTGCCCCTATTTTCTTCATACTCTTTTTCAAGTATGCTGAAAAGAAAATCCGTTTGCACCTGAAGAGACTCTTCTACCTCTTTTTTGATCTTTTCACTTGATGTTCTCTGATAAAAAGAGTCTATCGATTTTACTGCGACAGATACATAGTTTTTTAATTCTATCTCTTTGTTTTTATACGCTTCCTCTTTATACTTTTGGATGTTTTGTTCACTCAGACTATATATGCTTGATATAGACTGAACCATGACCACTGCCGTTACAACCAGTATTGTAATGATTATGATCAATTGTAACTTTACCCTTATAGACATTGATTTCATCATGCCATTCTCCCCTTTATACTTTCAAAACTGAATATTTTCGAAGTATATAAAAAACAAATAGCACGAACGTAGCAAAGATATAAGTATTTATAATGAATTGAAATCTAAAAATGAGTAATGTAGTGTTTAAGAAGAATGAGGCTTGTCGATCATATAGCCCATGCCCCGGACGTTGATTATTACGTCTTCCTGCATAGACTTTTTCAAACGGCTGACCTCTGCACGGATGGTGGCGTTATCGACTATCTGCTCGTCCCAGACATAGATCCGAAACTGTTCAAAATCGACCACTCTTCCGCGGTTTCTTGCAAGCAGGTCTATGATCTGCGATTGTCGTTTTGTAAGGATCTGCGGATATCCGTTAAAAAGAAGAGTGTTGTGTTCCTGATCATAGCTGTAGTTCTTTGAAAGACGCAGATGAACTCTTGGTACCTCATTTGAGAGCACCACTCTGTCAAGACGCAAAGCCAGTTCTTTAAGATGAAAAGGTTTTTTCAGGTAGTCGTAACATCCGAGGTTATATGCACGTGAAATATCTTCGATATCAACAAGTGCACTTATATAGATGGTAGGCACATGAACCTTAAGTTCATGAAGTTTTTCCAAGAATGTAAGCCCGTCCATCCCCGGGACATTGATATCAAGGATCAGCAGGTCATAGCTATTTACTTTTAAAGCGTCAAATGCTTTAAGCCCGTCAAAATATGTGTCTACCCTGTGTCCCTCGGCTTCAAGGAACTCCTGTATGGACTCGTTTAGCATCACTTCATCTTCTAAAAGCAGTATCTTCATCACTCACCCATCATCTTAAATCTATATGTAAAAGTTGTTCTTTCATCACTTGAGTTCAATGAGATCGCGACATCTTCCTCTTTACATATCGTATTTACAAGCTGTAAGCCTATACCAAATCCCTCTTCCGTTTTGTTTTCTCTGTAGTATGCATCAAATATCTTATCTGTATTTTCTATGGTCTTTGAACGGCTCCCCATGGAGAGTTCGACAAATGTCCCGTCCGGTTTCAGGCTTACATGTACGACCTCTCCCGCAAGTGTATACTTGATGGCATTTGTGATGGTGTTGTCTATGATCCTTTGAAGTTTCGTTTCATTAAAGTATATGTATCTGCCTTTAAAATCGGAAACATACTCGAATCTTACTTTTGAAAGTTCAGCGACCTCTGCAAAAAAATCAAGTCTTGAGACCAAAAAACGTTCTATATCTATGGCGACTTTCGGGTACTCCACCTGATCTTTTTTGACCAGATAACTTAGATCATCGTAGATATTGAAGATGTTTTTTGCTGCTGCTTCTATCTTAGAAAGCTGTCTGTCTTTTTGATTTTTCATCACAAAGAGTTCTATACTTGTAAGGATGACGCTAAGCGGTGTGTTCGTCTCATGGACGGTATAACGTAAAAACTCTTTTTGTGATTGTAATATCTCATCTTTTTGGCTTTTCTCTTGTAAGAGGTTCTCATTTATGAGCTTCAAGTTAGCCGTCTTTGCTCTGACCCTGTCCTCAAGATGCAGATTTAACTCCTGCAAAGAATCTTTTTGCTCGCGTATCGTGTCAAGCATACTGTTTATATGCCCGACCATCAATCTAAAATCCTGAAAAAAAAGCGTATTAGCGTTCATCGACCTGTCGTCATATGCGGCATTTTTAAAAAACTCCAAGAACTGTTCCGTGTCACTTTGCAAAAGAGCGTTAAATATCTTAAAAACACCGAAGGCTATTCCAAAAAGAATAAAAGAAAGTGTCACGATCGCTAATATCGTTTTAATAAGTATCGATTTGAGTATCTCTTTTTTCTGCTCCATCAATTTATTGTCTTTGATGTCCAGATTTTTAACAATAAGATTTTCCACCAGAGACTGCTCATAGTCTTTATATATCTGCGAGACAAGTAAAGACACAAAGACTAAACTAAACAAAAATACGATAATAACCGTATAGATATTAGCTTGTTTAATGGTCATATTTTTAAAAAAAGATTCGATTTTCATAGTGTGATTATACAGTCATGTGACTAAAATTAGACTTCTTACAAAACTTTGACTATAATTTCAAAAATCAAATCTATACAAGGTACTACAATGTCATTTTTTGGAAGAGAACTAAAAAAATACGATATAAACGAAGACGAACTAGCTAAAATGCAATGGGCTAAATTTACTACAAGCAAAGGTGTTATGTGGGTAAAACTTTACCCTGAAGAGACACCTATCACTGTAACGAATTTTGCTCACCTGGTAAACGACGGTTTCTATAACGGTCTTAACTTTCACCGTGTGATCCCGGGCTTTATGGCTCAAGGCGGATGTCCTCAAGGTACTGGTACAGGTGGACCGGGTTGGGCTATCCCTTGTGAGACTGACAAAAACACTCACAGACACGTAAAGGGAACACTTTCTATGGCTCATGCGGGACCAAACACAGGTGGAAGCCAGTTCTTTATCTGTTTTGTACCGTGTCCTCACCTTGACGGTGTTCACACTGTATTTGGCGGGATCGAAGCAACTGACGCTGATAGCATGGCTGTTTTAGATTCTATCGAGATGAGAGATGCGATCGAGTCTGTCGAGATCTTAGAATCAAAATAAGTCGTCCATATGTGCAACTGCTTAGATAACGTCGTCTTTGAGGGAACCTTTCCTCCTTTTGTCTTTTGTCCATACTGCGGGAAAAAACTTGCTGACGATGTAACAAAAGATGAAGTGTTATTTCAAGAAGATGAAGCTGCATTTGAACGTCTCAACGATCTTGAAGATATCATCGAAGATAAGTTTGACGACATTATGGTCGAAAGTGCAGATATCTTAGCAGCACATCTGACTCAAACGATGAACGATTCAGGACTTGTCTTTCCCATGACTGTCCATGAAGAAAAGATCGAGATACGTTATGAAGGACACTATGAAGTTCATACCATCGAACTCTTTCTTGAACAGGAAGATGAAGAGAGTCCTCTTTACACCGTAAGCGTCTTTTAAGACCGCTTACATCACCATTAAAACTCATTTAATAATTTAAATTTCCAAAATAGATATCAAACAAAAAACTTATTGTATAGTTGACTTGAAAATCATACTGCTTTTGAAAGTTTACACCCGGAGTTATCTGATAGTATAACCACTCTTTCAAAATGTTTTCACGCCAGCTGAGGGATGTTCCGTAATAACTTATTTCTCTATATTTCTCCCTCTCACCATATTTATTTAAAAATTCATACTCCGTATTGCCTCCGAATGATTGAGTAAGACTTATCCCTGCTCTTCTTTTAAGCGTCCAAAAGTGTTGGAATGAAAGACCATAATCCATGCCGTCTGACTTGTCTCTTGTTTTTCGATGCAGAGTAGTCCTGAACAAGGTAGTCTTTGATGTCGGATAATCGAAATAGAGATTTGTTTCCTCTTCAAATCTGTCTTTTATTGAATACGTAAATGTCTGCACAGGTTCGATCGTCCATTTTCCTGCCTTAATGTCTACGTAAACCCTTGCTTTTGCAAGAGGATTGAGTCCTTGTGATGCAATGTAAAATTTTGATTTTATTTTTTCATAAAGAGGCGCAAAGTAACTGACCCCTATTGTTGGAGTATTGTCAGTCTTTTGAGGCTCTTGCGGCAGATGAGCCTCACTGGAGTCCTTACTGAGATTCTCTATAAACAGCTTAAATCTTTTCTGACTTCGTACAAGCGGTACTTGTGCATTTACAGAAGCATCATATTGGCTTTTCTCTTTTGTCTGAAAATAGGAAAAAAGCCTGATACTCACATATGTTTCATCTGTTTCCTCTGTATATTTTTTATTTTTATAAAATGCATCGATCGATTGTTCATACTGTTTTAGCTCGGCACTGACATTTTTATCATTTGTAGAGCTATTATTCCCGTCATCTTTCATAAATCCACTAAGTGAAGTATCTATCTTCTCAGAGATCTCGACCACTTTTGTCGAGATTTTTCTGTGTACAATATCTACATAACTGCTGTTTTGATCCATTGTCATATTTATATCGTTTTGCTCGCTCGTCACATTTGCATCGCTCTGTACGATGGTCATATTTGCATCACTCTGTTCAATGTTCGTATTTGTATCTGCGAACAGATCAAGACCTATGAACAGAGATAAAAAGAGTATATGGAGCATAAACATATTCATTAAAATCTCTTTTTTCTAAATTATAGAGAAATAATGAAGTACTACCGCTTAAAACAACCGAGTTTGATTTTTCATTTTTTATGTCTAGTTGTCAGATAATTTGTGCTTTTCTCTATTTTTACCTATAATGCAGGGCATATCATAGAAGAAAACTAATGCAAGGATATGCAAAGATGGATGGAAATATTATGGTCACCTATAAAATACTATGCGAGAGTGATCTGAATCAAGAGATCTCCATAAGCGAGCTGCTTGAAAACGAAAAGATAGCAAAAGCGATAAAGTCGGAGTTTGCCAAAGGCTACAGAAACATAGCACTTGCGTCAAATACGGATGCTGTCATAAAGATAGAGACTCAAAAAGAGCTGCATACCGTAGAGGTATCCAAAAACGACTTCGCAGACCTCCTCGTTCTCGCCGAAGAGGATGCGAATAATAAGAAGCTGCTCAAAAAAGAGTGCGACCGTGTGGAACTTGTGAATATAGAGACTTTGTAAACTCTTACTTTCACTGCAGTACATTTATGCCATTACGTAAGGATCAGCCTCCTTTATCGCAAGGCATCAAATTGACCTTCACCATTTTTAAAAATCGGTTGTTCTGATTAACTTTTGGACTATGGGTACTTACAACATCAACTCGAAATAAACCATTTTTCATGACATTTCCTTAGTTTAGAAGTATCTGCATACAAATATGTAAATCAATAGATAAATAGCAAAAAGTGTTCACAAAAAATTTCACCGGAACTTGGCTAGATGAAATGAGCTTTATGCTTTACATGTAAAGATTTTCTTTGTTCAATAATTTTGTTTTTGTTATCGAAAATAAATAAGTATAATGCTTGTTTAATAAATACTTATATATAAATGGAGATAATAATATGGCAAGAGAAGTATATTGTGAGATTGTAGGAAAAGCTACAGGCTTTTTTAAAAACAAAGTAGAAATTGAAGTTGATTTTGGACAGGAAAAAAGTTGGTTTGGTGGTTCAAATCCTCTTGCTGATTCATCTGGAAAAACAATAAAGTTTAATTCAATGATTGATGCACTAAACCATATGGCTAAAGATGAATGGAATTTTGTTAATGCATACAGTATGACAATTAAAGATCAGAATGTATATCATTATGTTATGCGAAAGCATATCGGCTAGTAAAGCTTATTCTCACTTTCATAACTATAAGATAGAAATGTGTATCAGAATTTTGATTAATCTCTTACAGTATGCATTCCTAATCTGAAAATACAGATGTGATATTTTGGATATTGGTGGAATTAAACTATAATTTCAATAATATAACATTCTCACACTTTGATGATGAGAACGAGGGAAAACAAACTATGCTCGTACATATCTGCTGTTCTGTGGACAGCCACTTTTTTTTAGAAAAACTCAAAAACGATTTTCCCGAAGAAAAACTCACGGGCTTTTTTTACGACCCCAATATCCATCCCTATTCCGAGTATCGTCTGCGCTATCTTGATGTAGAACGCTCATGTAAAAAACTTGACATCGACCTGCTGGAAGGCGAGTATGATTTTGAGGCTTGGATGGACGCGGTTCGCGGTCTTGAAAAGGAGCCTGAAAAAGGAAAACGCTGCGAGGTCTGTTTTGACAAACGCTTTGACGTGAGTGCACACAAAGCCCTGGAACTGGGCGAAAAAAAGATGACGACCACCCTGCTTGTGAGTCCGTTAAAGTCTCAAGAACAGCTCAAACGCGTGGGCGATGAGTTTTACAAGAAAAACGGCGTGGAGTTCATCGCGGTGGATTACCGAAGCGGCGGCGGGACACAGGACCAAAGCCGTGTCACAAAAGAGGAGCAGCTTTACCGTCAGGACTACTGCGGATGTATCTATGGTCTGACTATGCAAAGAGAGTCTCAGGACAAGCTGATGGATGAGATGTTCTCGCCTATCTCAAATACGGTTTTACCCGCTTCCATCGAAGAGAGACTTTCGCTTTACGGCTACAGAATGCAACTTGAAGACAAAGGCAGAGAGTACAGGATACAAAAACACAAGTTTTTAAACTACAGACAGTTTACATGTAAGCTTACTCTTGGCAAATCTACACCCGTTGCTGCTTACGCACTCTCCTACTCGACACTTTCAAGAAAAAGAGCCGAAGGCAGAATCGAAGCTGAGATAGACGGCATTTTCTACTTCAACCGCGAAGAGATACGCTTTATCACTTTGGAAAAGTTCAACTTTCTTACATGTAAGAGTTTTGGCTCCGTAAAAGAGCTTATCTACAATCCTCTTTCATATGAAGAGGAGGCAGAATTACGCTTTAAGATCACAAAAAGCATCTATGATCTGACACCGATTATCGTGTTAGAAAAGATACCAGATGAGAAGCTTACTCTTACTCTCGATGCGAAGATATATGAAGACACAAAAGAGAAGATAATCGAAATTTAACAAATATTTTGGTAAAATGTCTCAATTCACAAATATATAAGGTACTGTTTTATGATGGATGTTATAGAGATTCAAGAGATTATTCCGCACCGTTACCCATTTTTACTTGTTGACAGAGTCACAGAAGTAAATAACGGTGAAAACCTGATCGGATACAAAAATGTCACTATAGGTGAACAAGTATTTCAAGGTCACTTTCCGGGTCACCCGATCTACCCTGGTGTAATGATACTAGAGGGCTTAGCACAAGCAGGCGGGATACTTGCATTTAAAAGCATGGATATGACAAAAGAGCAAGCGGCGGAGAAAGTCGTATATTTTATGAGTATAGACAACGCAAAATTCCGTGCTCCTGTCCGTCCCGGAGATCGTTTAGAGTACAGAGTAAGCGTTATCAAAAACAAAGGTGCTATCTGGATGCTTGACGGTAAAGCATACGTTGACGACAAGATAGTAGCACAAGCTGAACTTAAAGCAATGGTTGTAGACAAATAATGAGTAAAATATCACCATTAGCTATCATTGAAGAGGGTGCAGTAATCGGCGAAGATGTAGAGATAGGAGCGTATTGTTTCATCTCTGCACAGGCGACTATCGGTGACGGCACTATCATCGACCAAGGAAGCTGTATCTACGGTAAGACTACCATCGGAAAAAACAACCATGTCTTCTCACATTCAGTCTTAGGTTCCGTTCCTCAAGACCTGAAGTTTGCCGGAGAAGATGTTGAACTTATCATCGGTGACAACAACAAGATAAGAGAGTTCACACTTTTCAATCCGGGTACAAAAGGCGGCGGCGGTAAGACTATCATCGGTAACCACAACCTTTTTATGGGATATGTACATATCGGTCACGATGTCCTTATCGGCAACCACTGTATCCTGGCAAATGCTGCGACTTTAGCAGGACACGTCGAGATGGGTGATTATGTCGTTATCGGCGGTATGACTCCGATACATCAGTTCGTTCATATTGGAGATTTTGCGATGATAGCAGGTGCTTCTGCACTGGCTCAGGATATCCCTCCGTACTGTATGGCTGAAGGGAATCGCGCAAGCATCAGAGGTCTGAACCTTACAGGACTTAGACGTCATCTGGAAAGAAGCGAGATAGATGAGCTAAAATCAGCTTACCGTGATCTTTTTGAAGCTGGACAACCGCTTAAAGATGTTGCAAACCATCTTTTAGAGACAAGTTCAAACCATCACGTACAAAAACTTTGTAATTTCATTATAAAAACAAAGCGTGGTATCCCATTTGAGAGGAAATTATAATGATACATAGACATTGTAGTTTTTGTGACGCACAAGAGAGTGATGAAAATCCGTTAATTGCCGGAAACGGTGTTTATATATGTAAAAACTGTGTGTTTTCAGCATATAAGATCATGTTCGGTGATGAAGAGGAAACAAAAGAGAGTAACGCTCACCTGCTTGAAGCAGTAGGCGAACTTATGACTCCAAAAGAGCTTGACAACTTCCTAGGCCAGTACATCATCGGTCAAGAGAGAGCAAGAAAGCTTTTAAGCGTTGCCGTTTATAACCACTATAAAAGAATTTTCAAGACAGAAGATGTAAAAGAGGATGATACAGAGATCGCAAAATCTAATGTCCTTCTTATCGGACCGACAGGTAGCGGTAAGACTCTTTTAGCTCAGACTATAGCACGTGTCTTAAACGTTCCTATCGCTATCTCTGATGCGACAAGTCTGACTGAAGCGGGTTATGTGGGTGAAGATGTCGAAAACATCCTGACTCGTCTTCTTCAAGCAGCTGACGGTGACATCCAGCGTGCACAACAGGGGATCGTATTTATCGATGAAGTCGATAAGATCTCTAGAATGAGCGAAAACCGTTCTATCACACGTGATGTCTCAGGTGAAGGCGTACAGCAGGCACTCCTTAAGATCATCGAAGGTGCAATGGTAAACATCCCGCCAAAAGGCGGACGTAAACACCCGAATCAAGAGTTTACCCAGATAGACACTTCAGGCATACTTTTTATCTGCGGCGGTGCGTTTGACGGTCTAAACGAGATACTAAAAAGAAAACAGGGTAAAAACGTTCTTGGATTCGGACATGACAAAAAAACAAAAGAGGAGATCAAAACCACTTTTGACGCAGTCGAACCGGATGATCTTGTCCACTACGGTCTTATCCCTGAGCTTGTAGGACGTCTGCCTATTATCGCTTCTTTAAACGAGATCAAAGAGGAAGATATGGTAAGAATCCTTACTGAGCCTAAAAACTCACTTGTACGTCAGTACAAAAAACTCTTTGCTATCGATAAAGTCGAACTTACTTTTGAAGATGATGCACTTTTAGCGATCGCAAAAAAAGCTATCGACAGAAAGACAGGTGCACGCGGACTCCGAGCGATCCTGGAAGAGAATATGATAGATATCATGTATGAACTTCCGGAATACAGCGGATATGAAGTAGTGATAACAAAAGATGTAATAGAAAACGGTGAAAAACCTGTCTATATTAAAAAAACTGAGCAAAAAACTGCATAAGGCGAGCATATGATACTAAATAAACTGATTGGACTTTTTTCAAATGATCTTTCTATAGATCTTGGTACTGCAAACACTTTGGTGATTGCTAAAGGCAGAGGGATCATAATCAATGAGCCTTCAGTCGTTGCTGTAAAGACAGAGAAGTACGGACAACAAAGAGTTTTAGCCGTCGGTCATGAAGCTAAAGAGATGGTCGGCAAGACTCCGGGGAACATCAAAGCTATCCGTCCTATGAAAGACGGTGTCATCGCTGACTTTGATATGACTGAAAAGATGATCAGAAAGTTCATCGAGAAAGCTCATGGAAGAACAAGTCTTATCAGTCCTCGTATCATCATCTGTGTCCCTTACGGACTGACACAAGTCGAGCGTAAAGCGGTTCGTGAATCAGCACTAAGTGCAGGTGCAAGAGAGGTTTTCCTTATCGAAGAACCTATGGCAGCAGCTATTGGTGCCGGCATTGACATCCGTCAGCCTCAAGGGAACTTGGTCGTTGATATCGGAGGCGGTACAACTGAGATCGGTGTCGTTTCTTTAGGCGGTCTGGTACTTTCAAAATCTATCCGTACTGCGGGAGATAAACTTGATAAAGCGATCGTCGACTACGTAAAAAGAAAATACAACCTTTTAATAGGTGAGAGAAATGCGGAGATCATCAAGATCGCTATCGGGACTGCAGTACCTTTAGATGAAGAGCTTACGATCGTAGTAAACGGTCGTGACCAAGTCGAAGGACTTTTAAGTTCTATCGAACTTACAAGCGAAGATGCACGTGAAGCGATGCGTGAGCCGTTACGCGAGATCTCTGAAGCATTACGTGATGTTTTAGAAAAAATGCCGCCTGACTTAGCTGGAGACATCGTAAACCACGGTATTATCTTAACAGGCGGCGGGGCACTTATCCGTCAGCTTGATAAATTCCTTTCAGACATAGTAAAAATCCCTGTTTATGTAGCGGATGAACCTCTTTTAGCCGTTGCACGCGGAACTGGCCGTGCACTTGAAGAGATAGATCTATTACAAGAACTTTTCGAGAATGAATAAGGGTCTCCTTAGTTTTTTTATAATATTTATAGCACTGCTCGGCGGTGCTATATATTATACGAACAGTATCCAGGCTCCTTTTATATCACTGTCAAACTCCATTCAAGCTGCATACTTTAATACGGTCGAGTCTATATCTAACACAATAGATGAGCACTTTTATCAGCAGGAACATATCAAAAAACTCAAAGAAGAACTTGCAGAGTATGATCACAATCATCTCGTTATGCAGCAGCTCTCATCTGAACTCAATAATCTCTATCATGAAAACAACTCATCTATTAAAACAGATCCGAGAGTCGAACTTGTCCGAGCGATCTCTTATGTCAAGTTTTCAGATATAAATAAACTGTGGCTTGAGATGCAGGACTTTAACTCCTCGAAGATATACGGTCTTGTATATAAAGACAGTGTGGCGGGTATCGTCATATCAAAAGACTCTAAACCTATCGCTCTTCTAAACGGCGATATCAAAAGCTCTTATGCAGTCTTTGTGGGTGAAGAGGATGCTCCGGGTATCGCTCACGGAAACAATGACAATACTATCATCGTAAACTTTATCCCCTCATGGATCAATATAAAAGTCGGAGACGAAGTGATCTCCTCGGGTCTTGACAATCTTTTTTTCAGAGGCCTGAAAGTGGGTAAAGTATTATCTATCAAAAAATCTCAAGGGTACCAGAGCGTTGTGGTCGACCCCTACTTTAAATCAAAAGAACCTAGATATTTCTACGTTATTACAGAGGTACAATGAGATTTTTCCTTCTATTTTCTTTACTGTTTATCTCTCTTGTCGCAGATGAGAAGAAAACACCTCTTTTCGTCGGTGCGGGACCATATATACAGTCACAACCCTACAAAGGTGCAGATGCCGTAGTCGTCCCATCCCCAGTCATATTTTTTGACAATCATCTCTTTTATGTCAGATGGACCAGATTCGGGATGTATGTTCTTGGAGATTCAAAAGATGACTTCAGCTGGGGAGTCTCTTTGACTGCACAGCCAAGACCTTTTGGGTATAAGTCGAGTGATTCACCGACTCTAAGAGGTATGAGCAGAGACACAAGTTTTGAAGCCGGAGCTGCACTTGATATGGAGTATAAAAATACCTTTTTCAATATCGTGTTTTTCCATGACATCTTAAATAAAAGCAACTCCTATATGTCACGCATCGAGCTGGGACAACATATTGATATGGGAAAACTCGACCTCTATCCGAGCATACTTGCTATCTATCACGCAGATAAGTTCAACGACTACTATTATGGTGTAAAACCGAGTGAAGCCACTGCTTTCAGGCCTGCTTATTCACCATCATCAAGTATAAGCTTCGGCTTTCAAACATATGTCAAGTATGCCTTTACAAAAGAGTGGTCTGCTCTGCTCAATTTTCGTGCCGACACCTTAAGCAAAGAGGAACAAGACTCTCCGATAGTGTCAGATAAATATATGTTTTCAGGTCTGATCTCTGCTATGTACAGATTTGAGATCTGACCAAAAGTAACACCAAAAACACCCCTCCATGCAAGAGTTGTCAAATTTCTCTTACATGTAAGCTATTTTCTCCTTTGAAATCATCAAATTTTAAGTGCTTTTTTACTATAATATAAAAATTTTACATAGACTTTTTTAAAGGTTAGAAATGCCAAAACGCACTGATATAAAAACTATACTTCTAATTGGATCTGGTCCAATCATAATCGGTCAAGCTTGTGAGTTTGACTACTCTGGGACTCAAGCCGTTAAAACTCTTAAAGAGCTTGGATATAGAGTAGTCCTTATTAACTCGAATCCTGCGACGATTATGACTGACCCTGAGTTTGCTGATCGTACATATATAGAACCAATCAAAGAAGATATCATTGCTGAGATAATCAAAAAAGAGAAAGTTGATGCGATCCTACCTACAATGGGTGGACAAACAGCACTAAACGCTGCTATGAGTATGTATGAAAAAGGGATGCTAGAAGGTATCGAGTTCCTTGGTGCAAACCCTGCAGCTATCAAAAAAGGTGAAGACCGTCAAGCTTTCAAAGAAGCGATGCAAAAACTTGGTATGGACCTTCCATACTCGAGATATGCTTATAATCTAGATGAGGCTATGAGTGCGGCAGAAGAGATAGGATTTCCTATCATCATCCGTGCATCGTTCACACTTGCAGGAGGGGGAAGCGGTGTCGCTTATAACATAGACGAGTTCAAAAAACTTGCTGCCCGCGGTCTTGCTGAGTCTCCTGTAAACGAGATCCTGATCGAAGAGTCTCTTCTTGGATGGAAAGAGTACGAGATGGAAGTCATCCGTGACCGTGCGGACAACTGTATCATCGTATGTTCTATTGAAAACTTTGATCCTATGGGTGTTCACACAGGAGACAGTATCACTGTTGCACCTGCACTTACACTGACAGACAAAGAGTACCAACGTATGCGTGATGCATCTTTTGCTATTTTACGTGAGATAGGCGTCGATACGGGTGGAAGTAATGTTCAGTTCTCTGTAAATCCTGAGACGGGACGTATGATCGTTATCGAGATGAACCCTCGTGTTTCTCGTTCATCTGCACTTGCATCTAAAGCGACTGGTTATCCTATCGCAAAAGTGGCGACACTTCTAGCTGTAGGATTCACTCTTGACGAGATCGAAAATGACATTACTGGAACTCCTGCTGCGTTTGAACCGGTGATCGACTACATCGTTACAAAAATCCCTCGTTTTACATTTGAAAAATTTCCTGAAGCTGAAAGCACACTAAGTACTAGTATGAAATCAGTCGGTGAAGTCATGGCGATCGGACGTACATTCAAAGAGTCTGTCCAAAAAGCACTTTGTTCACTTGAAACGGGACTTACAGGTTTTGACGAGATGGATGTGGATGATGAAACTATGCTTCACGAGATCCGCCGTCCAAATGCAGACCGTATCCTTTATGTTGCTGAAGCGTTTAGACGCGGAATGAGCGTTGAGCAGATATTTGAAGCTTGTAACATCGATCCTTGGTTCCTGTATCAGCTAGAAGAGATCATCGAATCTGAAAAAGAGATCCGTGACACGATCTTAACATATGAAACACACCTAAGAAAAGTAAAAAGTGACGGTTTCTCTGATGCAAAAATCGCACAATTGATATACAAAAACTCTAAAGTAAAAGTCAGTGAAAGCGATGTATATAATGCTAGAAAAGCTTTAGGGGTAAACCTGGAATATAACGAAGTCGATACTTGTGCGGCAGAATTCCAAGCACTTACACCGTACCTTTACTCTACTACGAATATTACAAAACTTCCAGATATCAAGCCTCGCAAAAGCGACAAGAAAAAAGTGCTTATTATCGGTGGCGGACCAAACAGAATCGGTCAAGGTATAGAATTTGACTATTGTTGTGTCCACGCGGCATTCGCTCTTAAAGAGATGGATATCGAGACTATCATGTACAACTGTAACCCTGAAACAGTTTCGACTGACTATGATACTTCAGATGTTCTTTACTTTGAACCGATCGATTTTGAACACGTAAGAGAAGTAATCGACAATGAGAAACCGGACGGCATCATCGTTCACTTCGGTGGACAGACTCCGCTTAAACTTGCGAATGCTCTGACAAATATCGGTGCAAACATCTCAGGAACGCCTGCTTCTGTTATCGACCTTGCAGAAGACAGAGAGAAGTTCTCGGAATTTGTTATCAGAAACGGACTAAAACAACCTGAGAACGGTCTTGCTCGTACAAAAGAGGAGTCTTACCTCATCGCTCAAAAACTCGGCTATCCTGTTCTTGTTCGCCCTTCATATGTTCTTGGCGGACGCGGTATGCGTATCGTTTACGGTGAAGACGAGCTAAGACAATATATGGACCTTGCTGTATCTGTAAGTAATGACGCTCCGGTACTAGTTGACAAATTCCTGGATCAGGCGATCGAGCTTGACGTCGATGCTATCTGTGACGGTTTTGAAGTCTATATCGGTTCTGTTATGCAGCATATCGAAGAGGCTGGTATCCACTCTGGAGACAGTGCTTGTTCACTTCCTCCGGTAAACCTTAGTGAAGAGCTTATCAAGCAGGTCGAAGAGCAAACAAAGACTATCGCTATGGGTCTTGGTGTTCGCGGTTTAATGAACGTTCAGTATGCTATCTATGAGGGTGAAATCTATCTTATCGAAGTCAACCCTCGTGCTTCTCGTACGGTTCCGTTTGTAAGTAAAGCTACGGGTATTCCATTGGCTAAAGTCGCTACCCGCGTTATGATGGGTGAGACTTTAAGAGCATCGTTAAAATATTATGATAAATTCGATGTAGTCTACCATGATGAAAATGTCTTAAAACCAAGACTTAAAAACCATATTGCAGTCAAAGAAGCGGTTTTCCCGTTTAACAAACTTTACGGTGCAGACTTAGTCCTTAGCCCTGAGATGAAATCTACGGGTGAAGTCATGGGTATCAGTAAAAACTTCGGTATCAGTTTTGCAAAAGCACAGCTTGCAGCGGGCAATAAAATACCGACAAGCGGAACAGCATTCCTATCGTTTATAGATATGGATAAAAAACATGCGCCTGAGATCGCTAAAGGTCTTATCGAGCATGGGTTTAAACTTGTAGCTACTCGCGGAACGGCTCAGATCATCAATGAAGCCGGTCTTGCATGTGAAACGGTTCTAAAAATCTCTGAAGGTCGTCCGAACATAGAAGACAGTATGAAAAACGGAGAGATCACGGTCGCTATAAACACATCTGACAACAACACATCTAAAAAAGATGCAATAGTTATCCGTCAGGAAGTATTACGCCGTAACATCCCGTACTTCACAACACTAAGTGCTACACGTGCCATGATAGCTGCTCTATCTGAGATGAAAAACAACAGCGCTTGGAACGAACCTCAGTCGCTTCAGGACTTTTTATCTTAAAATGTCTATACTCTTAGCTCAAACAGATACGACTGTCGGGTTTTTATCCAACGATGCTAAGAGTCTTGAAGAACTAAAATCACGCCCCCCTGAAAAACAGTTTCTAAAAGTCTATCCATCTTTTAAAGAGTTTAAAAAAGATGGTAACAGGGTCCCTCAAAAATATAAAAATCTTGTCAGACGTGCTGCAAAGACCACCTTTATCATCAAAGGCAGAGCTTCTAGGATCGTTAAAGATCCTATACATCTAAAACTCCTGAAAAAATACTCTTGGTTATACTCAACATCGGCGAATAAAAGCGGACATCGTTTCGATAAAGAGTTTTGCTTAACAAAAAGCGATATAATCATAGAAGATACACGAGGCTTTAAAGAGGATACTCCATCATCTCTTTACAAACTCAACAATGTAAGATCGAGGAGGCTTAGATGACACGTTTTTTACAAGCGTTATTAACAGGTGTTTTTTTTACTTTTATCTATGATTTTTTTATTTTTCTGGGAGTCTTTCAAAACTATATAAAAAAGTATGAGATAGATCTTTACTACAACATACTTTTTGCAGATCATCAGAGCCTTTTTTTATTTGCTTTATTTACACTTATACTTGGTGCCGTGATAATCTATTTAGACAATATAAAAGTATCTATAATTATAATTTCGTCTCTATTTGTTCTTTCGCTTCTGCCTCTGATCCCTTCAGTGGGAGAGAGTGTCGCAAAAATGATATTGATGCAGAAAAATGCCACCCTGCATGTAGGCAAATACACCTACACGGGAGATATTTACTATAATGGAAGAGATAATGTATATCTCTTTGATAAAGAGTTAGACAAGATGTTAAAATTTAATAAGGACAATATAAAAGATGAAGCATATAAGTAGTTTGGCAAAAGGTGTTGCACTGGGAAGTGCCGGTGTCGTTGTGATGAGTATCCTGAGCGGATGTTCTCAGGGACAAGAACAGCAAAAAAACAAATTTTTAATCATAGAACAACTTACAAACGGAAAATATGTCGTAGTCGAAGAGATACCTACCGACGGGCCGAGCCGTGCGATCATTCGCGAAAAAGATATAAACGGCAATGTGACCGAACGCGTTATGAGCGAAGCTGAGATGAAAGCTCTGGCAGAGCAGGAGTACAACAAGTTCCAAAGCGGAGGCTCTGAACTAAACCATGAGAACGGCGGCGAAGGGATGGGACTTGCAGGGACTATTTTAGCAGTTGCTGCGGGAAGTCTTCTTGGAAACATGATAGGAAACGCTTTGATGAACAACTCAAATTTTGCTAAACGTGCTGACAGCGTCAACCGTTCGGCATACCATAGAAGTGCGGGTTCATACACAACGAACAAGTCAGGTTCTCCTGCGAAAAAAAGTTTCTTCGGCGGAAGCAGCACATCAAGTTCGGCATACAAAAGTACAAGCTACGGTGGATAAACAATGGTAACTCTAAGAGATATAAAACCGATCGATGACAAAGCACTTGAAGAGATCGGTTTTGCCTGGCATACAGACAGTGACGGAAGCAAATATGTAAGCGATAAACTAGTCCAAGTCACTCACCAAGAAGCAGAGGATTATTACGAAGCGGTCAATGAACTTTATGATATGTATGCAGAAGCAGCAGAGTTTGTCATAGAGAACGATCTCTTTTTTGAACTTGGTATCCCTTTTAACCTTGTGGATATGATCAAAAAAAGCTGGGAGAACGATGTCCACTGGCATGTCTACGGAAGATTCGACCTTGCCGGCGGGACGGGCGGTGAGCCTATAAAACTCATAGAGTTCAATGCAGACACCCCTACTTCTCTATTTGAGACAGCCGTACTTCAATGGGCGCTTTTAAAGTACAACGATATGGATGAGGATGAGCAGTTCAACAATGTCTATGATGCGATTCGCGACAACTTTCGCCGCCTTATAACACTGTTCGACGATCCTGCAAAGTTTGACGAGCTTTACGACGGATGGAAGATACTCTTCTCTTCGGTTGAGGGTAATCTGGAAGAGGAGGTCACTACCAGACTTCTTCAGCAGATCGCGACTGATGCTGGATTTGCCACACAATATGAGCATATCCAAAACGTAAAATTCAGCGATGACGAGATATGTGATGCAAATGACAATCCGTATGAATACTGGTTTAAACTTTACCCTTTTGAGGATATCGCACATGATGAACCTGAGCTAGCGACGATACTCACAAACATCATGCAAAACCAAAAAGCGATCCTTTTAAATCCTCCTTATACACTGTTGTTTCAGTCAAAAGGGATGATGAAGATACTTTGCGATCTGTTCCCGGATTCGCCGTATCTGCTTCGTACATCTTTTGAACCGCTGGATGTGAAATGTGTCGAAAAACCGGTCTTCGGACGTGAAGGTGCAAACACAAAAATACTTTCAGCCAACGGCGAAGTCTTAAAAGCCAACGATGGCCCTTACGGAAACTACAAAAAAGTGTATCAGGAGTATGTGGAGTTTAGTAAAGACCTGCACGGCAACAAGTATCAGGCAGGTGTGTTCTTCGCTTATGAAGCATGCGGTCTCGGGTACAGATGCGGCGGCGATATTTTAGACAATATGAGCAAATTTGTCGGACATGTGTTAGTTGACTGATGAAAAAGTGGAGTTTAAAAAAGATCCTAAAAGAGGCGGCTCTCTTTGTCCTGCTTCTTTTTATATTTAGCAACATTCTTAGCTACATAAAAGCTCCATCTTTTGAATCAAAAACGATCCCCTCGTTTGCCGCGGTGACCATAGAGGGTAAACGATTTGACTCTGGGCTTCATATTGGGAGTAAACCTGTTCTTATCCATTTCTGGGCTACCTGGTGTCCTACATGTAAGATGGAAAACTCCACTATAGACGCACTTTCTAAAAAATTTGAAGTGATCACCATAGTCGAAAACTCCGGCGATAATGAGAAGGTAAAAGAGTTTTTAAAAGAGAAAGATCTTAGTTTCAGTGTCATTAATGACCAAGACGGGAGATTGGCATCGCTTTTTAAAGTAGCGGGATTTCCTACTACTTTTATATATGACAAAGAGGGAAACTTAGAGTTCAGCGAGGTGGGATACAGCTCATACTTCACACTCTATCTTAAACTCTTATATGCTGACAGGTAAAGAAATTGAGCCATTTTGAGTTTGAATATCCATACGCATTTGCCCTGCTTCTGCTTATCATCTGTATCTACAAGTGCCCTGCTGCACTCAAAAAGATCATCTTTCCCCATATAGATCTTTTTAGCCTGAAGATAGGCTGGTTCAACAGAGACAGGCTGCTTTACTCTCTTATCTTTGCACTTATGGTAAGCGCTCTTGCCTCGCCTATCACATACGATTCGAAATCATCACACCAAAGAAAGGGACGTGACCTTGTTTTTGCTCTTGATGCAAGCGGTTCGATGGGAGAAAGCGGATTTGACAAAGAGGACAATAGCCAAAACAAGTTCGATGTCCTCAAATCGATCATCTCAAAGTTTGTCAAAGAGAGATATGACGACAATGTCGGAGTCACTGTCTTTGGTTCATACGCGTTTTCAAGCGTACCACTGACGTATGATATGAATGCCATCACCTATCTTATAGGCTTTTTAGATGTGGGCATCGCGGGTGAAAATACAGCCATCGGTGAAGGAATAGCAAATGCGACCCGTATCTTAAAGATGGGAGAAGCCAAAGAGAAGGTGATCATCCTTGTCACAGACGGCTACCATAACAGCGGCTCTATCTCACCAAAAGACGCACTCTCCCTTGCAGTCAAAGAGGGCATAAAGATCTACACGATAGGGATCGGCAAAAAGGGGCAGTTTGACGAAGCGCTTTTACAGCTCATAGCAAAAGAATCCAATGCGAAGATGTTCAGTGCTTCTGACTCTGCTTCACTGCAAGATGTCTATAATGAGATAGACCAGCTTGAACCAAGCCAGATACGCTCGCAGAACTACCTTAACAAGCACGTTCTTTTTATCTATCCTCTTCTACTTGCATCTCTTTTGATGCTCACAATGGTCTTAAGAAGGAGAGCGCGATGAGTATTCTCTATCCTTGGGTATTTTTCGCACTGATCCCACTTTATCTTCTTTACAAAAAAAATGTTGAGAGCTCAAAAGATCCTCAATTTACAGAGGATAAAAAGACTCAGGTAAGGCAGATAAGATTTTTATATCTTGCTATCGCTTTTGCGGTTTTGGCTCTCAGCCGTCCGGTCATACAAAACAGCTTTGTGGATGAAAAGTTTGACGCTCAGGAGTACATCATCGCCGTTGATGCATCCTACTCTATGCAGGCAGATGACATAAAACCTACCCGTTATGAAGCTGCGAAAAAAGCGATTGAAAAGCTTTTAGTCCTGCATCCAAAAGACAGATTCGCCATTTTTGCTTTTACCTCAAACACTCTGCTTATCTCACCTCCGACAACGGACAGTGCCATAAGCATGAATGCACTTGATGCGCTCAACCCTGCTTTTATCCTGACAAAAAGTACCAATCTCAAGCAGATGTTTCAGACCATAGCGAAGGTGTCGCATACGAAGAAAAACCTCATCATATTCAGCGACGGCGGAGATGAAAGCGATTTAAATCAGTTAGTCAGTATCTGTAAAAAGAACTCCATCATCCCTTACATCGTGGCATCTGCGTCAAAAAAAGGAACAGCTCTTAAAAAAGATGGGCGCTACATCAAAGACCAGTACAGTTCTCTTGTCATCTCCCGCATCAATCCGATCCTCGAAGATCTGGCGGCAAAAAGCGGCGGTAAATACTATGAACTTGACTCATCAAACGTTGTAGAGGAACTCTCAGACGATATTAGTTCACAAGACAAAAAAGCAACGGACGGGACTGTTCAGGTGAAAAGCTATAAAGAACTTTTTTATCTTCCTCTTCTTTTTGCAATGGCATTCTTCTTTGCCAGCGTGACGAAGCTTCATCAGCTTTATCTGCTTCTGCCGTTTATGTTTCTGCCAAACCCTTCACATGCCGAGGTATTGGATTTTTATCATGTAAAAAAGGCAGATGAGAGTTTTAAAGAGCAGAAGTATCTCGACTCTGCAAAAGAGTTTGAGAAGGTGACTCCAAGCGTGAGAAGCTACTACAATGCGGCGACGGCTTACTACAAAGCGGGACATTACAAAAAAGCGCTGGAGTATTTTGACATGATCCGTACACCGTCCAAAGAGATCAAACAGAAGATCTTTTACAATATGGCGGGATGTGCGGTAAAACTCAAAAGATTTGACAGAGCCGAGGTCTATTACCAGCAGGCTTTGGCCCTTGGAGAGGATGAAGACGCTCTTTACAACCTCAGACTTTTACAAAAACTCAACCTAAAGACCGGTGTAAATATAACCGATATGCTGCCGCCGAAAAATGCGCAGACAAAGAAAAACAGTTCAAAGAAAAACGCTACTCAAAAAGATGAAAAAAAAGAGGGCGGAGGTAAAAGCGGTTCAACCCAACAGGCGGGAGAGAGCAGCGACGGTGCGAGCGATGCAAAAAAAGGCGATACGAAAAAAGCCGATAAAAGCGAAGAGAAACAGACACAAAAAGGCGAGTACAAGATGGGATACCGCTCATATGAGATGATAAACAAAGGATACACAGATGAAAAAGAACCTTGGTAAGATACTGCTATTTTTGATATTTCCGTTTGTCTTATCTGCAAACACTGATCTTGCGACCTATTCTCTTGTTTCAAACAAGAAGAATGTCTATATAAAAGAAGCGGTAGAGATCACATTTACGGCTGTTCAAAAAGACCATACCGACGAGATGTTTTTCTTTTTAGAACCAAAAAAAAGCGATAGTTATGCCATACAACTTCTGGATAAAGACACAAAAAAAATATCATATCACAACCAGACCACGACATTTAAGTATCTGCTTTTCCCGTTAAAAGAGGGAGATATCGATATCGATTTCGACTTTACCATAAAAGCCGCAAGCGATGATGCCGTTGCGCAGATATATATGGGTGGAAGAAACAATGTAAAATGGATAGAGACGACCGATACAAATGTAAAGATAAAACCGATCCGCTTACATGTAAAGCCTCTCAAAGAGGATGTAGACCTCGTCGGTGATTTTGCCATAACATCAAAGATACACAGTACCAATGTAAACAGTTACGGTTCTGCAAACATCAAATACTATCTCAGCGGTACAGGATATGATGACAAAAAGTTCACTCCCATAAAAAGTATAGAGGGTGTGACGATATTTTCAGAGGCTGCGGACGAGCATCTTAAAAGTACAAAAGAGGGGTATGAGATAAAACGTGAGTTTTCATACGCCCTTGTCGGAAAAAAAGATTTTAAGATCCCATCCATACAGATAAAAGTCTACTCGCCAAAACAGAACAGGTACTACACCCTCTCGACAAAAGAGTACGATATAAAGGTCTCTGCAATAGATCCGAAAACGCTGCTCGATGACAAAGAGTACCCCGAAGGAAAAAGCTATGACTTTAGCACGTTAAAAGAGATAACTATCGCCCTGCTCATCTTTTTTGCAGGCTTTATGACAGCAAAAGTGACTCCGAACATACAGTTTAAAAAGTCGCTAAAAAAAGAGAAGTTTAAAGATATCAAAGATGCAAAGACACCAAAAGAGCTTATTCTTGTCCTTTTACAAAACTACAAGAACAGAAGTATCGAGGCATATATAAACGAACTTGAACGTTTAGAGTACAAAGAATCAGACAAAAACTTTAAAGAGATAAAAACGGAGATATTAAAAAAAATTATGTAACCATTTTGTGACAGTTCTATAATACCATCTCACTTATGAATTAATGTGAGGTCTAAATATGGAACTAAAACTGCAAAAGTTGGAACAACGTCTTGTCAAGTATCATTTTATAGCACAAGACAATGTGCGTATTATCATCGAAGATGAGTTTGATTTTATTGAAGAATGTCTGCAAAACACTCAGATGAGCATCGAAGATATAGCAAAAGCTCTTATCGATATCTATATGGTGGCTTAAGATGCAGGTATCAGTAGAAAACTATTTAGAGCATAACTATAACGGTTACAATAAGCTTCCAAATCTTTTAAAAAACATATCGACTGCACTTTTAAAAAAGCTGTTTCATGAGAGTGAGATAAACAGCTTTTTAGTACAAAACCAGCACAAAGACTCATACGGTTTTGTCGAAGCCGTACTTGATCATTTCAACGTCGATATCACGATCCATAAAAATCAGTTAAGCCGTATCCCTAGTTACGGCAGATGTGTCGTCATCGCGAACCATCCTCTGGGAGCTCTTGACGCTCTGGCACTATTGTATGTACTTAAAGATGTAAGAAAAGATATCAAGATAGTCGCTACGACTTTCTTGGCTTCTATCGAAAACCTTGGCGATCTTGTCATCCCTGTAGACAACATCAGAGGCAAGATGGATAAAAGTTCACTGGAGAGGATGTACGAGGCTCTGAAAAAAGAGCAGCTTCTCATTCTGTTTCCATCGGGCGAGGTCAGCCGTGCAAGAGTCAACGGTATCAAAGACACAAAATGGAGAAGCGGGTTTTTAAAGATCGCATCTAAGATGCAGGCACCTATACTTCCGATCTATATCAATGCTAAAAACAGCAAGTTTTTCTATACGCTTTCAAGCCTGAACAAATCACTTGCGACTATCACTCTTCCAAACGAGATGTTCAAGTTTTACGGTAAAAAGATAGAGTTCAAGATAGGCAAATCGATACCGTACGATAACTACAACATCCCTGCACTTTCAACAAAAGACACCGTCAAACTGTTTAAAAAACACCTTGAGCGTCTAGCGACAAACAAGTCTTGTCTGTTTAAGACACAAAACGAGATCGCCTTAGCCGAAAACCATCAGGAACTCAAAAACGAACTCAGTCGTGCAAAAGAGCTAGGAGAGACAAAAGACGGTAAAAAGATCTATCAGTATGCATCTACCGAAGAGACATCTGTTTTAAAAGAGATAGGACGTCTCAGAGAGATAAGCTTTCGCCATGTCAAAGAGGGAAGCGGTAAAAAAAGAGATATCGACGAATATGACATGATATATGAGCATATCGTCCTTTGGGATGACAAAGATTTAGAGATCGTCGGTTCATACAGAGTAGCAAAGACCAAAGATGTCCTTGAAAAATATGGCAAAGAGGGTCTTTACACTGCCACGCTGTTTAATTATCAGGAGAGTTTTAAAGAGTATATGTCTGAAGGGCTTGAACTCGGACGCAGTTTCATTCAGCCAAAATATCAAAACTCAAGAGCATTGGATTACCTATGGCAGGGGATCGGTGCATATTTGAGAGAAAATGCAAACATTCGCTATATGTTCGGACCGGTAAGTATCTCAAAATCGTATAACTATGAATCAACTGCGATGATGGTCTACTTTTATATGAACTATTTCGGTTCAGACATCTTACATGTAAAGCATAAAGAGCGTTTTATCATCTCCTCACAGCTTGAAAAAGAGTTCGACACTATCTTTGAACTGGACAACTATAAAAAAGACCTGATCACGCTGAGAGACAGACTGCAACTGCAAGGACTTGCTATCCCGACACTTTACAAGCAGTACAGCGACCTGTGTGAAGAAGGCGGCGTGATGTTTACGGATTTCGGGCTGGACAAAGATTTTGAAGACTGTGTCGACGGATTTATCGTAGTCGATATCACTAAACTAAAACCGCATAAAAGAGAGAGATATATCGGATAGAGTGTTAAAAAAGCACTCTATTCCTGCGCGATTTCGATCTTTTGCAGTTTACGGTTTATCTTCAAAAATGTTTCAAACTCTTTCGCTCTAAGCGGTTTACTAAAATAAAATCCCTGAACTTCATTACATCCCTGTTCACGAAGGTAGTTTAACTGCTCGGACGTCTCAACACCCTCGGCTATGGTAGATATTCCAAGACTGTTAGCCATACCTATGATAGCGCTTACTATTGCTTTATCTTCCGGGTCCGTCCAGATATCTTGGATAAATGACTGATCTATCTTCAATTTGGATACTTTTAGTTTTTTCAGATAACTAAGTGATGAATAACCCGTTCCGAAATCATCGATCGACATGCGTATTCGACGTTCATAAAGGCTGTCCATAACATCATAAGAATGCATTGCCACTGCCTCTGTCAGTTCAAGTTCTAGATGTTGAGACGATAATCCGACCTCTTGAAGTATTTTTGTAAGCATCTCTAAAAAGTTTGGATGACGGAATTGAATTGATGAGATATTTACAGCAATGATAAATGGTGACGGGTCATCTTTTGTCCACTTATAAGCTTGCGAAATCGCTTCACGCAGTACCCACTCGCCTATAGAGAGTATGAGTCCGCTGTTTTCGGCTAGCGGGATAAACTCTGCAGGTGGGATACTTCCAAGTGTCGGATGTTCCCATCTTAAAAGTGCTTCTGCACCGACTGTACTTCCGTCACATAGAGATATCTGAGGCTGATACTCCAGATGAAGTTCATTAAGTGCTACTGCATGATGCAGTGCATTGCTCAACTGCAGATTTCTTGTGAGATCTTTTTGCACCAGATTCGCATAAAAATAGTATTTATTACGCCCCTCTTTTTTTGCCATATACATGGCAGTATCCGCATTTTTTGCAAGAGTCTCCTGATCTGTTCCGTCATCTGGATATACGGCTATACCGATCGAAGCCGTGACAATCAGCTCATTATCGTCAATTTTAAACGGTTTGTCGATCGTTTCAAGAAGTTTATCGGCTACTTTTTTAACACCGTTGACATCCGTTTTCGGCAGTAAGAAGATAAACTCATCTCCGCCTAGTCTCGATGCAGTGTCTACATCACGTAAAACAGATTCAAAACGTCTCGCAAGTTCGATCAACAAGCTGTCTCCGACACTGTGTCCAAGAGTATCGTTTATATCTTTAAAATGGTCAAGGTCAAGGAACATGATAGCAAACTGTTCATTATCTCTTTTTGAGGTATTGATAACGTAATTGGTAAGTTCTTCAAGCTGAAACCTGTTAGGAAGTCCTGTCAGTGAATCAAAGTTTGCAAGATGGTGAATTTTTTCCTCAGAATATTTTTTCTCCGTAATATCCTCTTTGATGATGATATAGTGAAACACTTTTTTATCCAATTGAAAGATCGGTGAAGCTTTTACAGACTCTACATGCTCGAGTTGATCTTTATTTAGATTAAAGATCTCTCCCTCCCATGGTTCTCCGGAAGAAAGGACTTGCATCATCTCCGTATATCTGTTTGGCTTCGACTTACAATCTTGAAATGAACAAAGATCTTTGCCTATGACCTCTTCTCGTGATATACCAATACACTCTAAAAATGCCAAATTCACATACTCTATGACTCCGTTTGTATCTATGATGATAATACTGCTTGGACTTTGTTCTATGGCTTGAGACAGTTTAAGAAGTTCATCCGCCTGAGCAAGGAGCAGATGTCTGCTTTTTATAAGAGTTAAGATGACAAAAAGCAAGATAAAGTATATTACAAGTCCTATGATCGTCATTATCAATGGATAGTAGTTTTGTGCAGAGATATCGAACTGTCTTGTACTAGATAAACGGACGATCCAAGTACGATTATCGATAGTCAACTTTTTTTCAACATTGTATTTTGAGATATATGAAGATGGCTTGAACGATCTGTATAACAGATGTTCATCGGACATATCGTCACCGTCATATATCTCAAAATTTAAAATCGACTTCTCCAATACCAATTTGTTCATAAGGTCATTCATACGGAATGCACTATAAACAAAACCTATCAAAGCTTGTCGGCGTTCCTGTACTGTTTTTATAGAGACATCTTTCTTATATAATGGCAGATACATCAGCATTCCTGCTTGGACATCGGCATCTATCTCCTGAACAAGTGTTACTTTTCCAGAGATAGAAGGAAGTCCCGTATCTATTGCAGTCTGCATCGCTGTACGGCGTACGGGTTCAGAGAACATGTCGTAGCCTATCGCCTGTTGATTACGTATGTCCAAAGGTTCCAGATATAGTATCGCACTATATTGTTCACGCTTTCCTGCAGGCTTGACCACAAAATCAGCAAAGCCCTCTTTTCGCATCTTCAGCTCGGTACTCTTGACTTCATCCGGAGAAAGCATAACAGAGTAACCAATACCTTGAATACCGGGATAGTTCTTTTTGATATCTAGTGCATCGATAAAGTCATGCCATTCCTGACGTGTCACATTCGTACTTCCATGGAAAAAGCCTATGCCGCTTTGCAGTACACTCTTGTAACTTGACATACGTTTTTCAATACGGTCAAGATTTTCAAGGACATTAGTCTCAAATTTTTCTTTTGTAAGGTTATCGTAGTAGCTTTTTGAAGTAAACCAGACACCTAAAGAGAAGATCATAGATAAACCGACAACAATAAAAACTATACGCTTGTTGTATCTAAAACTTTTTTGTATAAACTTGGAGAAATTAAAATATTCGTTCATAAACACCAAACCAATTAAATATATGTATTTATTGTATTTTACTAAAAAAACAAATTATATTTATTGTCAAATGCAAGAAATCTTTGTATTAAAGTATAGACTTAGATTTTGAAACAGTGAAAGGATCAGAAGATGCCATATCCTTGTAGGAACTAAAGAGGATATGACAGAAAATTTATATTTTTAAAGTTTATGTGAAGAATTCTACAAATACTTTATCAAGATATTTTTTCGTGTTTTCTACTTTTTCTATCTTTTTGTCAAAGATCGGTTTTGTCGACGGAAAACGTTCACTGTACTCACGGTATAGATCGCATTTCATATCCATATTTTTTACAAACTGATCCATTACAAGCTTCATATCATCCGGTGTTGCAATCCATCTCATAAAGTTTTGAAACATTCTTTCTCTGACATCAAGTGCAAAATGTTCGTCAAGCTCTGCTGCCATAGCTTTTAAATCCCATCTTGAGAAGTAGACACCGCTTTTTACAGGAGGCATCACCTCTTTATACATTGCTACTAGATAATCCGGATAGTCTTCACGATTCTCGTCAGTTACACAACTTCCGTCATCGCAACCCTCTTGCTGCATATTTTTTTGAAGTGCTTCAAACTCACTTCTTAGTTCATTTAGATCTTTAATATCCATTATTTTATATCCTCTATTAAGTGTATTGTATAGAAATCCAGCAGATTATCAAAACCGATATATCCCTCAAAGCCTTTAAGACTTGAAAAACTCTTTGAGTCTTTGATATCAAGATTCATCGCCGAAGGCTTTGATATACAAGTCGATATATCCTCTATGGTCGTGTCTATCAGCATATCATATCCGCTAAAGTCGACTCCGTTTGGTGAAAGATAGTTTATATCCATCTCTACATGCAGATCCTGACTCATAGATAGAAGTCTTTCGATCTCACTATCGTAAAACGAGAGCTCATAGCCCTCTAAAAGCAGAGCCAGCCCGCGTGATAAAGGCTCATCACCTATTATCGCTATCTTCTTTATGCTTTGATCTGCTTTTATAAACTCTTTGACAACATCAGCAGATATAAAATCTCCGCTAAGAGTCTGCCCTGCTCTTTTTACGAAATCGCATCCGCCGCTTTTTTTCACCATCTCAGATGAATCGTCAAGCAGGTCCAGTATCTCTTTTTGATATTCAAGACCGAGCATCGCACCGTTCACATGAGATTTCTTCATATTTGAAAGAGTGAAATAAAAATCATCCTCACGGATATTCATCGGTATCATCATACCGTCGATATTTTCCTCTTTTAAAGCTTTGTTAAAGTTGTGACTGAGTCTATTTGTCGATGCAGATACTGCGATATATCCGTAAAGAACAGTCTCTTTACCTATTCTGTCATCAAGGTTCATGCTGTTTTCTTCACTCATCTGATCCCCCATAACTCTCTAGCTTCTTCCTCTTCTATTTTACATCTGTCACACAACACTTCTCCGCCCTTGTAAGCAAAAGGAGTATTGCACTCGTCACACTTTTTAATGTTAAACTTGATCAGTTCTTCACCCTTCGGCTCAAAAAAGTTTTTCAGATTAAAAGTCGGTTTGAGTGTCAGTGAATCCGGTTCACACACGTCATGACAGCTTGCACATTTCACACATGCAAGCGGATTAAACGCTATAAACGACCCTTTCATATCCGAGCTGAGTGCACCTGTCGGACAAATACGGTAACACATCTGACAGTTCGTACATGTAGAAGCATCAAGATTTTTTTGCGACGTGAATGAGATGTCATCTACGCTGATGATATGAAACTCTTCAGGTACTTCTGCACGCTTTAGCGCCATCAAAAGCAGACTTCTTCTATCAGGAACTTTTTTCTCTTTTATCTTAGCGATATCCGCAGCCGTGACAGTGTGAGATTTTATCTCGTCATCACCCTCATCGACTCTGTTTTGAAACTGCTGTTTTATCTGCGAGACACGTTTAATAGAATCTTTAGTGATAAGTTCACGTCTTGAGATCACCTCTTTTTCATCTTCATGCATATGAGAAAGTTCCTCTACATGTAAACGTTTTTCTTGCATCATCGCTTCGAGCAGAAAGTTTACTTCTTCTGCTCTATGCTTGATGATGTCGAGATTAGTTTTAGCGATCTCGCACTCGGCACACGGACCGATATCAAGCGTTATCTCCTCTTTACTAAAAAGCGACATACTAAGCAGTTCATCTGTACTCAGTGCTGCGATACACGGAAGTTCACTCTTACATGTAAGGATCTGTTTATCGGTCTCTAAAAATTTAAATATATAGTTTATCGGTTTAAAATCATCCAGACTGTACGCGGCAGTAGGACAAGCAGCCCCGCATCCGCCGCAGCCTACACATTCACTGGGAGTAAAAGATACGATATTGTCCTGTATTTTTATTGTATCTACCGGACAAGCAGTCACACAACTATCGCAAGCTGCAGACTTATTGCTGGTATGGACACACTTAGAGATATCTAATGAAAGTAGGCTCATGCGCTATATTTGTATCCGTTTGATTTGAGTTCCGTCAGATATTCAAAATCACTCATCATAAACTCTAATGCAAGCTCAGCCGCATCAAAATAAAATGCAGTTCCGGCTTCAGATTTCACATTCAGTAAAAACATCGGAGCCCACTCTAAAAGATGATCTTTTAAGAAGTTATACTCGATCTCAGCTATCTCTGCTGCTATCTCAAACTCACCGTCTTCAAGAGCTTTATACTCCGCTTCACAAAGCTTGTACATAAACTCCAGTTCAACGCCTATATGGTCAGCACTCATAACACGTGCTTTATCAAGTTCGACTCTAAAATCGAAATCATTATAAAGTGCTTGAACAGGATTATCTCCACCTGTTTCCATCATCTGGTCATCACGAAGATAAAAAGACTCATACGGAATTAAATGAAGTAAAAAAAGGTTAGTAAAATCAACATTCAGATATTTTTCGACCAGGTCTTTAGGACTTAGCTGTTTACGCTTTTCCCAATCTTTAAACGACGGAAAAAAAGCAAGCATGTTTTCATCATCCACTATTGATTTTAACAACGTTTCATCGACTTCACTCATCAATATACGAGATGTAAGTGCATAGAGGTTTACACGTGATAATTGTTCTGTTTTAAGGGTTTCTTGCATAGATAAGGTACCTTTTGGAGAAATATTTTTGAAGTATATTAAAGCACCACTTGATGTGGGCTTTAATATATAAGTTATACGTTATTTGATCTTAACTGCGTAAGCTTTGTTTGAAAGCGGAACAGCCGGACGTGGCATATGTTGAGGACGACGTAATTTGTCTCCTACTGCAAGTGGACGAGTAAGTTCGTCTCTCCATGCTTGATATACTTTAAAGTTGTTTTCATAGTTAACAACGATATCACCGATCTTATCATCAGCTTTCGCTTTTTCTATGATAACTTTTTGGTGCCATGCATGGTTACCAGCGATCGGGTCAGCATGTGTCGGAGCCACAGCATTTTGCCATGAACCGCTCAGACCGTTCCACCAAATTTGGTCAAGGTCTTTGTTGTACTCTTTGAACTGCCATACATCATGACGAGGATGAATACCCTCAGCAGGTTTTAGTGTTCCTACTTTACCGTCATTTGTCATGTCATATCTAGGAGCACCTACACCCATGATACCAAGTTTGTGTTCAAATCCTGGAATATCTACAGAGTCTTTAAGTTTCCAACGACCAGCATGGTGTGAACAAGCTAAAACACCCGGACGAGTTGCTTCAGTCGGTACAGCCATAGCTACAAAGTAACCGCTTTCTAAACCAGAAACCGTATCTGTGATTCTTACACGGATAGCATCTCCACGTTTGATTCCAAGTTTCTCAGCATCTTTAGTATAAATCCAAACCGGGTTATGGTTTTGAGAGATCTCCATAAGGTGTTTAGAGTTCACTGAACGTGTATGGATGTTGTACGGTAATCTATAGATCGTATTTAACGCGAACTCGTTGTCACCATGCATCATAGAGTGGTGTACTTGAGTTACGATGTGTTTCATCTTCTCGTACTCACCCTCATTACGTGGATAAACAGGGATCGCATACTCCGGCCATTTCCACTCAGTTAACCACTCAGCGAAGAACTCAAGTTTTTTACTTAGTGTATGGAAACCTTCATGAAGTTTACCGTTTACTTCGATACCGATAGATTGTTTACGTCCATCTTCTTCTACCCACAATGTTCCAAATTTATCTTTTGTAACTTCGTGTTTAGGATGTTTTTTACCATGTGCAACATAGTTTTTACCATCAAAATGAAGTTCTTCCTCTTGTGGTTTATAAACATCAGTTTTCTCAGTCCAAGCACCATGATCTCTCATGTACTCATAAACCGGGAATTCAGAGTTTGCGTACAGTTTTTTAGCTGTCTCTGCAAGTCTTGGAAGCAAGCTCATAGCCGCATCAAAGTACTCAGGAACAGTAACCGCACGTGATGGATCTTTTTTAGATGCCCAGTATTTACGGATACCAAGACTTCCATCAGCATCAATATGGTGAACCATAATATTTGCCCAGAACTCAGTTTCTTCCCAGATCTCACCTAGACCGTATTTCATGTGTGCTTCAAGTGTAGCACGAGATGGATCTTTTGCTTTCCAACCCATTTTTTCTGCTGCAACACGTAGAACCGCTTGACGGAACTCTATACGTTGTTCAGGTTTAGACGGAGTCGATTGTTGATCATTACGCTCACCTGCAAGACCTGTTGGTAAGATGTAATCACAATACCAGTTAGTCTCACTCCATGTAGGAGAAAGGTTAAATGAAAGCTCGATTTTTGTCTCGTCTTTAAGCGCTTCGATCCATCTGAAACCATCCGGATTGATCCAAACCGGGTTATACATACGTGGGAACCAAACTGCAAGTTTAGTCGGAACGTTTAGACCTTTAGCGATCCATTTTTGTTGCCACTCTTCATCCATAAGAAGGTGAGGCATGATATGACTCATCTCATATGATGATAATGGGTATTCCGGTGGCCAAGCGATCTCATTCCAAACATCGACTTTACCTGGTCTTTCACCTGCAACAGTAGCTTTATCACCTTTTCCTGCAACAGAAATCTCATGCCAGTGGTGGAAAGAAGTTCCTCCAACATCACCACGAAGTGCGCCACGTAATACAAGAGTTAAGAAACCAGCACGTGTGTTCATCCAACCACCACGGTGACCGATCGGTCCTGCACGCCATAGGTATGTAGCTATTTTAGAACCAGCAGAGATGTACATCTCCCATAATTGGTCTAATTTATATTCCATACCTTCAAGTTTACACTCTTTAACGACGAAATCTTGTGTATACGGAGCATAAAGCTCTTTGATCATCTCGATAAAGTCTTCGTATTTGTCACCTTTTGGCATTTTAGATATGTAACCATATCCAACCATCTTTTTAAGATAGTCTTTGTTAGCCATTAGACGATCCCAGTTTACCCATTCTTTAACAAAATCATGAGCTACTAGATCTTCACCGTTTTTATCTTTTTCGTTTAATACACGGTTTGCTAGGTAAAGGTAAAGTGCCGCTTCAGTACCTGGCCACGCCGGGATCCAAAGGTCTGCCATACCTGCAGAGTTACTCATACGAGGATCGATAACAACCATTCTTGCACCACGTTTACGTGCATCAGCGATAAGACCAGCTGATTGTTGGAAGTAGTGACCAGCATCTGCAGCGTGAGATGATTGTAAGAAAATCAGATCAGCATTTGCCCAATCCGGAGAGTTTCTATCATCGTTTGCCCACTGAATAGTACCCTGACGAGCACCGGCAGAACAGATGTTTGTATGAGAGTCGAAACCATCGATACCCATTGTATGAGGTACACGGTGACCGAAACCGTTCTCATTTGGACGACCTACGTGGTAGATCATCGATTTTTTAGACATCTCATCGCCGACTTTTAGCGTATCGTGCATTTTCTTACCGATTGCACCCATAGCCTCATCCCAAGTCGTACGAACCCATTTACCTTCACCACGTTTAGAACCCGGTGCACGTTTAAGTGGGAATGGAATACGATCCGGATCGTACATTTGAGAAGTTACTGCATAACCTTTTGCACAGTTACGTCCACGAGAACCTGTATGTAACGGGTTACCCATGTATTTACGTACTGTCATAGTGTCTTTATTAACCCATGCAGTAAGACCACAACCTGCTTCACAGTTTGAACAAACTGTCGGAACAAGCATAAAGTTGTTTACTTGGATACCGTCTGGATTTTCTTCACTTCTTACTCCGTGACGTTCAATACCGCCACGTTTCCAATCTGTACCGTCAAGCTCTGCAAAGTTATCCCACTCTTTATGAGGAGGATAAAATGACAAAGAATCCGGCGTATTGGTAAATTTTGATTCTGTAACAGACTCTGCAACAGCATCTGTACTAAATACACCTCTTGCTAATGTGACACCTGCAACTGAAAATGCAGCGCCTTTTAAAAATGTTCTTCTTTCTAAATACATCTATTACCTCTTTAACTCAAGTTCAATAATTGTGGAATAACCAACCATACATGTTTAACAATCCATAATCCAGCGATCGCCAGTATAGCAGCTAGTTTCAATAAACTTTCACTTCTACTAGAGATACTAAGTAGAACTAAAACCATAGGAAGGATATAAGCAGTTGCTTGACCTATCCAGAACATTGTTGTGTACTCGCCTGCACCTTTAACAGCTTGAAGTGTTACGATAACCTCTTCACCCTTCATCGGTCCAAATACCATTTCACTCATATATACTATGAATGCAACAGCTGCACTAAGACCTAAAATGATACCTAGATCTCTTTTTGCCTCGTAAGGTAGTTTGCCACCCATTAAGATAAGCGCTCCTGAACCTGTCAGTGTAGCTGCGAGTAACATTTGAACAGCTTCTGTAGGCATTTGCCATAGTTCACGTGCTGTAGCTTCAGCCATGATCGCTGCTGTATATAATGTAACAGGGATTGAAAGGACAACTGCCCAAGTCAACATTTTGTCAAAAGCTTCTGTGTTTTTCTTAATAAATACTGTAAATGCCATTAAGAATAATAGAGCTACTAAAACTGTTACGATCCATGCACCCACTGCAATTGCAGATGTCAAGTGAGGGTGTGTGAATATATGCCAGAATCTAAACATCTGGTGTAGGTCGATAACCGTAAAGAGTAAGAATATATGTATAAATACAATAGATACTACTACTACCGGGAAACGTAAATAACCTGCTTCATTCGGATATTTCTTAAGTAGATAGAAAAGCAAAAAGATAACACCAGTACCGATACTTTTTGCCCACATGTTCATAGTGATAATCCAACCCCATACGATGCTTGGCAAGCCTACATCTAGAGTTACAACTGCGTGTGTTGCTTCAATTGCTGCATGCATTAATGGTGCCCTCCTACTGGTAAGTGTTTTAATTCATCAAATAATGAGAAACCTTCAACGCGCTCAGATACCAACGGATTAAGATTTACATCTCCACCGCCGACATAATAGTGATGAGGGTCTGTTCCTTTTTCAGGTTTTCTAACTCTTGTATCTCTGTGATCTTGAATATATTTGCTGATGTTTGATGTAGGATCATCTAAGTCACCAAAGATATTTGCTTCAACAGGACAAGCAACAACACACGCCGGCATCATGCTAGATGCGATACGGTGTGCACAATATGTACACTTATCAGCAGTTTGAGTCTCAGGATCGATATAGATAGCACCGTATGGACAAGCCATGATACAACCCGCACATCCGATACAACGTTCTTTATCGATATTTACAATTCCATTATCAATATAGTGTAAAGCACTTACCGGACATATACGTTCACAAGGTGCATTAGCACAATGGTTACAACGTAATGGTGTAAATGTACGCTTTGTTTCAGGGTACATACCAACATCTACATACTTAACGCGAAGTCTCCACGTACTTAGCGGAACTTCATTTTCCACTTTACATGCGATTTCACAACCTTTACATCCCATACAAAGATGTAAGTCAACTAGAAAGCCCAATTGCATATACTCTCCTTCACCTACTTTGTAGATATTTTAGCGTTTTATTAGCAGAACTAATTTTTATTATAAAGATACCGTAATATACGACACTCACAGCATTTTCGCTATTTGATATTAACTAATCTTTCTTTAACCGAAACTAAAATAACATAATTTTTTTTGATAAAAGTGTGATAAATAGGTATTTGTGTAATAAAAGAATGTAGGATTACTTTTTTTTATATAAGCCCCGAATCTTCGGGGGTAAGATGGTTCAATTTTAATGAATAAGATGTTAAATTAAAATTGATATCCGAAGATTTCTTAATCTAATCTGACACGAACTGACTGCTCATGTGCAGTAAGACTTTCTGTGTTTGCAATCAGTGCACAAGCTTCACCTATTTCATTGATTGCAGCTTGGCTAAAAGAGATGATCGAGCTCTTTTTCATAAAGTTCTCTACTCCAAGCGGAGAGTAGAACTTAGCAGTCCCGCCAGTCGGAAGAGTATGGTTTGGACCCGCTACATAATCACCTATTGCTTCAGGAGTATAGTGACCTAAAAAGATAGCTCCGGCATGCTTGATGGAAGCCAGCAGTTCAAACGGATTGTTTGTCGCGACTTCCAAGTGTTCAGGTGCCACTTCGTTCATCAGTCTGACCGCTTCATCCATATCTTTTGTAACGATAATAGCACCGCGTTCCTCGATGGATTTTCTTGCTATCTTTTCACGAGGAAGCTTTTTAAGCCAATTCTCGATCTCAACTTTCACCTCATCGGCAATGCGCTGTGAAGGAGTAATAAGAATAGAGCTTGCCATCTCATCATGTTCAGCTTGTGAAAGCATATCGATCGCAAGATGGTTTGCATTTGCACTCTCATCAGCGAGGATGCCTATCTCGCTCGGCCCTGCGATCATATCTATGTTCACATCTCCAAAGACCATCTTTTTTGCAGTAGCGACAAAGATATTTCCCGGACCCGTAATGACGTCCACTTTCGGGATCGTCTCTGTGCCGTACGCCATAGCAGCTATCGCACTTGCTCCGCCTACTTTATAGACTTCGCTCACACCACATAAGTGACAAGCAGCAAGAAGAAGTTCATTCGGTTCATTGTCCGGTGTCGGTGTGCAGACCACTATGTTTTCAACACCTGCGACTTGTGCAGGGATAACGTTCATCAATAGTGATGAAGGATAAGCAGCTTTTCCACCGGGGATATAAAGACCTGCCGAGTCCACAGGGGTCACTTTCTGTCCGAGTATCGTACCGTTGCTTTCAGTGTCGAACCAGCTTTTAGGTTTTTGTTTTTCATGATATGATTTTATACGGTCGTATGCCAAGTGCAGTGATTTTTTAAGATCGGCATCAAGTACATCATAAGCTTTTTTCATAAGCTCCGTATCGATCTTTAACTCACCGTCATCCTTAGGAGTCCATTTATCGAACTTTGCGATATGAGCTTTAAGTGCACTGTTCTTATCATTTTTTATCTCATTTATTATGCCGCTTACTATCCCGCTGACATACTCTATATCCATCTTTCCGCGACCAAGAAGTTCGTTAAATTCTTTATCAAACTCTGGTGCAGATGTAGTCGTAAAAATCATATTTTTTCCTATCTCAGTATTAGTAATTTTAAAATTATAACTTACTTCTTGTATAGTTATATTTATCCATCTTCTTTTGTTTTTTAAATCTTTTATCTACTATATCTAGAACTTTTAAAAGATTTGCTGCATCGATCGCACCCATTAACGGTTCACTGATCGCTCTGCCTTGATCATCTAAAAACCAGATCGCAGGTGTTCCCGGACGCCAATATTCATCGGGAAACATATCACCGTCATCCGTATATGCGATGTATGTTATAAAGTCTTTGTTAAGTCTGTCTATGACCTGTGCATTTGAAAGAGTGTTCTTCTCTAAGATGACACAGTATCTGCATGTATGACGTGACACGATAAACAAAATAGGCTTCTCGCTGTTCTCTGCTTTTGCAACAGAATCTTTAAAACTGTTTGCAACATGCAGTTCAGCTGCAGATAAAGCTGAAATCAAGAGTATAAGACTCAATAGTATTTTTTTCATAACTTAACCTTTTTTAGGATCTCTTTTACTATTTTTTCCACACTTTTATCTGTCACGTCTATTGTTATATCAGCAACATTTTTATATTGCGGGTATCTTTCTTCATACAACTCTCTTGCTTTGTCGATGTCTTGAAAAAGCGGACGTTTTTTCAGTTTGTTCTGTGCTTTTGGATGGTTTATTATACGTTCATATATCTTATCAAAAGGTGAATCAAGAAAAACGACAGTCCCGATCTTCTTTAGATTTTTGACTTTATAAAATCCGCCACCAGTTGAAATAAGCGTATCTTCCACGCTTTTCTCAAGCCATTTAGCGACTTTTGCCTCTATGTCTCTAAAATATTTTTCGCCCTCTGTCGCGAATATCTTTTTGATCGTCCTGTTTTCCATACTCTCTATAATATCATCTGTATCTATCGCTACTACATCCGCCTGCTTTACCATCTCGCGAGCTACACTGCCCTTGCCCACACCCATAAAACCTATTAATATTATATTTTTCATCTATCTTTCCAAAATTAAAATTTAATTTTTAATGCGCAAGTATACTTTAAAAGCGCTGACAACAGTATAAATACCGTTTTATACTATAATATGACCTATGAAAGAAAAACTCCTGAACATACTTAACAATACAGAGTATCCACAAATAGGAAACGAATTTTTTGAAACGGTCCTATCTCATAAAAATGTCAAAATCGAACTTATACGATCAAACAACGTAAAAAACGGTGTTTTATATAATCAAAAGCATGATGAATGGGTCGTTATCTTAGAGGGAAATGCTATATTGGAAGTTGAAGATGTCAGACATAACCTGATTAAGGGAGACTCTCTGTTTATAAAAGCAGATACGCCCCATAGCGTCATCTCAACCGATGAGAAGACACTATGGCTGGCAGTGCATATATTCTAGCTTCTAAACTCATCGATTCTAGATTTAAGCGAGTTTGCCACCTCTAAAAGTTTTGTAGACTCTGCATCTATTTGATTCACGCTATTTTCATTTTGTTTTGAGAACTCATCGATCTTATTTATCTTCTCAATGATCCACTCTATGTTTCTAACGATCTCCTGAGTATCTTCAAAAGACTTATCAGCGACTTCTATCGAGAAGTTCATCGCTTCAGAAGTCGTATTGATCTTACCTTCTACATCAGACGATATCTCTGTAAGTGCAGAAAGGTTTGAAGCATTCTGCCCCATTGAGTCACTCACATCGTTGATCGACTGAACGATCGTTCCGACACTGATCTCGATCTGCATAAGACTTTTTTGAGTACGTTCAGCAAGTTTTCTTACTTCGTCTGCAACGACTGCGAAACCACGTCCGTGTTCACCTGCACGCGCCGCTTCTATCGCGGCATTAAGTGCTAAAAGGTTTGTCTGATCTGCGATGTCTTTAATGATATCCAAGACCTCTTTTACCTGATCTGCATCATTTTTAAGTCCGCCTAATTGAGAAGCGAGTTCAGTCTCTACTTCCATATACTCATCGACTCTGCCTACAAGATGGCTAAGCGCGTCTTTAGCAGTCAACAGCTCTGTATTTGCCGATGATATATGTTCTTGTGTCTCTTTTGTCACATCTATCGATCTGTTTAATATATCTTTTATCGAACCTGTTTTTTGTGTTGTCTGATTAACGATATCTCTTTCACTAGAGATACTTTTATTTATAAGATCGGCTTGGCTTGACATGTTTTTTGCGATATCAATATTTTGCTTGCCTAAGTTTTTCACTTCATTGATCGTATCTTGTACAACTTCGATGAAACTATTGACCGATGAAGCGGCATATGCAAACTCATCTTTGCCCGATACATTGATACGTTTTGTCAAATCTTTGTCGCCCTCGACTAAAGAGTGTGCACGGCAACCCAGGTTTTCCAAAGGGTTGATAACAGCTTTTGAGAAGAACAGCATGACCAGTGAAACAAAAGCGATACATGCTACGACTAAATAGATAAGAAGAGTCATCTTCGTATGATTGATCTCTTTATCATTTTCAGCGAGTGATACGGTCATATCCATAACACCTAAAACTTCACCCTCATTTATGTTGACGTGACATTCCAGACAGCTTTTTTGAGCGATCAAAGGTTTTAACAATCTTATAGTATGATGGCCGTTTCTTGATTCAATGATATTGCTTGTTCTTGTTTTAAATATGTCGGCTACTAAAGGATCCGTAGTAAACTTGCTCTCAAGGCCAAAAAGTTCGATTACGTTTTTAGATTTAGCGACACTGATATCGTCAATACCTTTGATCAACTTTTGAGACTCTTTTAAAGTCTCTTCGACTACTGCCGGATCACCCGCAAGCATACTTCTTGAAAGTGTTTGAAACACAGAATCACTAAGCATATGAAGTGACTTCTGAGCAGTCTTATTTGAAAACTCATTAAACGTCTCTGAGAGGTAATAATACATCCCTATAATCCCTATGATACTAACCGAAATCGTTGAGAAAATGATTTTTGACTTAACTGTTGAGAGCATAAAAAACCTTTAATGAATTTTGAAACATTATTGTAGCATATCAAAAGGAATATTAAAAGAACTCTTTTGTATAATAAAAAAACAAAAAAATTAAGGCAAGTGATATTATGAGTAAACGCATTCTTGATTTAGTAAAACCCGGTGTATTGTCTGGTGATGACGTTAGTTTAGTATATAAAACAGCAAAAATGATCGGATTTGCTATCCCTGCAGTCAATGTTGTAGGAACAGACTCGATTAACGGTGTTTTAGAAGCTGCAAAGCTAGTCAATTCACCTGTTATTATTCAATTTTCAAACGGTGGCGCCAGCTACTATGCAGGCAAAGGCCTAAGTAACGAAAATGAAAAAGCGGCTATCGTCGGAGCGATATCTGGTGCAAAACATGTGCACCTGATGGCTGAAGCTTACGGTATCCCTGTAATTCTTCATACAGACCACGCAGCTCGTGGACTTCTACCATGGATCGATGCACTTTTAGATGCTAGTGAAGAGCATTATAAAGAGACTGGAAAGCCGCTTTTCAGCTCACATATGCTTGATCTTTCAGAAGAACCGATAGAGCAGAATATCGCTACATGTAAAGAGTACTTGGCTCGTATGGATAAGATCGGAATGACTCTGGAGATAGAGTTGGGCGTTACGGGCGGTGAAGAAGACGGCGTCGATAATTCACATATCGACAACGCACTTCTTTACACACAGCCTGAAGAGGTAGCATATGCTTATGAAGAACTTTCTTCAATAAGTGACAGATTTACCATCGCTGCTTCATTTGGAAATGTTCACGGTGTCTATAAACCGGGGAACGTAGTACTTACTCCAAAGATATTAGATAACTCACAAAAATATATTCAAGACAAATACAATACGGATGAAAAACCCGTAAACTTTGTATTTCACGGCGGAAGCGGTTCTACACTTGAAGAGATCCGTGAGGCTATCAGTTACGGTGTTATTAAGATGAATATCGATACAGATACTCAGTGGGCGACATGGATAGGTGTCAAAGAGTATGCTGAAAAGTATCATGATTATCTGCAAGGGCAGATCGGAAACCCTGAAGGTGACGAGAAACCGAATAAAAAATACTATGATCCGAGAAAATGGTTAAGAGCGGGACAAGTAACACTTGTCGAGCGTGTAAAAGTCGCTTTCAGTGATCTTAACGGATTAGATAGAAACTAATCCTTTATACCTATATCTATCTAACATACTTGCATTTCCGGTGGTTCCGCCACTGTGAATGTAAAGTATCTCTTCATCGGTCTGTTCTAAGATCATCTTCCAAAGTTTAGGTGCATACACCAAGTCAAACTCTATACCGCTCTTTTTTAGCTTTTCATATATCTCTATAAACTCTTTATACGGTTTTGCAAAATGATATTTCTTTTCAGATTCAAGTATGATCAGGTTATCCGGTACTTTTTCAAGTGCCGACATCTGTTCTAAAAGGTACTTTTTATCCCCTATTGCAGGTGTCGTATATACTTTATACTCCGGTAAAGCAAGGGCTAGATACAGTGCAGTTGTGCCTGTTCCTGAAGGTGTCGCTATGCTTCTTACATGTAAGCCCGATTCTCGTATCTCGCGAGCCAACTCTTCTATGCCCTCTTTCGCACTTTTATCCGCACCGCCCTGATGCAAAACAAATGTCTTTTCATCAAGATTCAGCATAAGGGATGCTACAAAATCTTTATATAGTTCCAGTTCAAGTTCTTTATGGATCATTCCCAGTTTTATAGCTGTCGCATAATTAGAGTTTGGATTTTCTTTTACATGTAAAGGTTTTGTGTAGTACTCAAATATCCAGCCTTTTTCTTTACACAGTGCTGCAATTGCGAGCATAGCATTCGACTGTGTACCGCCGTAAGATATGATTTTGTTAAATCTCTCTTTTGGTGTGTTGATAAGAGCATAAAGTTTTCGGTATTTGTTTCCGCTTAAATACGGATCTATGAGGTCATCTCTTTTGACGTAGAAGGAACGTCCATCGAGAAAGATCTTCTCAATGGACGATAAAAAATTTTTAGTATTATTTAGACGGTACAATTTTTGCAGATTTTTGTAGTTCTTGCATCTTCGCTTGAACGACAGTTTTGAATTTATCCATTTTCAAACGTTGCTCAATAAACTTTTTGACTTCATCAAGTGAAAGAGTACGAGCCGGTTTTTTGTCTTTTAAGTAGATAATATGATATCCAAACTCACTTTTTACCGGCGTAGTCGTAATTGTTCCAACATCCATACTAAATACTGCTTTATCAAATGCAGGGACCATTTGACCTTGAGTAAATGTACCTAGATCACCGCCTTTTGGTGCAGACGGTCCTGTTGAGTTTGCTTTTGCAAGGTCAAAGAACTTACTTTCCAGATCAGCACCTTTTAAGAACTTCAATTCACCGATAAGTTTCTTTGCTTCATCCTCTGTTTTCACTAGGATATGGTAAGCATGCACACGCTCTTTTTCTTGAAACTCAGATTTGTTTTTATTATAATAATCTTTTATCTCTTTTTCACTGACTGTGATCTTATCAGCTACTCTTTTTTGCCATAACTGTACAGCTAATCTTTTTTTGATCTGTTCTGTGACTTTTGCAAGCTCATCTTTAAACTCTTTGCTCTTGTCGATTCCAAGTTTTTTAGCATCGTTATACACGACTTCCTGCATTACCATCTCTTGAAGAATACGCTGACCGAGCTGCTGCTGTTTATCTTCAGGCAATGATTTAAATCTTCCTTGAGTCGCCTGCATTAAAGCTTCATTTACTTCATCAGAAGTGATCGCTTTACCGTTTACCGTTACAAGTGTATTTGCGCTTAAAGTAGTCGCAACTAAAGCGACTGTCGTTAAAACTTTTTGTGCTATATTCATATATTCCCTTTTTTTTCTTTATAATAGTAGTTTATAACTTATATGTTAACAATTATTAAACAAAATTATCCAAATTAGTTTTATTTGTTAACTTTTCGCTTAAATATCTGTCGATCACCTTAAGTAAAAACTCTCTGTCTATTGGTTTTGCCAAGTGAGCATCAAGTCCGGCATTTAAGATTCTTTCCCTATCCCCCGACAATGCATGAGCCGTTAAAGCGATAACAGGAGTAAACACTTTTCTTTTTTTATCATACTCTTTTATCAGTCTGGTCGCTACGATACCGTCCATTATCGGCATATCGATATCCATCAGTACCAGATCAAAATTCTCTTTTAAAAACATATCTACCGCGATCTGACCGTTATCTGCCGTTGATACGTCATAGTTCTGGTTTTCAAGAATCGTTTTTAAAAGTCTTTGATTGATCTCATTATCTTCCGCAATCAGTATTTTTGCCGTCACTAAAGTCGGAGTCATATCCTTGAATGTAGTGTGTTTCAACTTATCTGACGGTGCTTTTTTCCATAAGACATTTAAAACATCATACAGTTTTTGAGGCAATAACGGGAGTATGACAAACCCGTCTATCTCATCCATAACCGCTTCACATCTCTGTTTTGACTCTTTACTGCACACCTGGACTATCTGCAAGTTTTTATAGTGTGTCTTAATAGAATTGATACGAGAGTTGCTGATATAATCGGTCAAGATAAACAATGCGATCGAACTATCTAACTCTTTATGCGCCAGACCGTCGATCTCGACAACCTCCACTTCAAACTTTTTCAGGTACTCTTCTAAAACTTTCAGTTGAATAGATGAACCGTGTTCCTCTGCCCAGACTGCGACCTTGCTTTTTGCAACAAACTCATACGGAGTCTTTTCAACGATCTTGTGGATCACTTCAAAATAAAAACGGCTGCCTTTACCAAGCTGGCTTTTTACTTTTAACTTCGTACCTAAAATATTTAAAAGTTTATGAGATAGATTTAGACCTATGCCCACACCGCTTTCTGCTACTCTTTGTTTTTCATGGACTGCTGCAAAAGGTCTTAAAATAGTCTTGAGTTTATCCTGCGAGATCCCTATACCGTTGTCACTGACAGAGTACTCTATCTGTACATTCTCTTTGTTATATCTTGCTTTTAACTCTACAATGATCTTGCCGTCTTTGCTTTTTGAATATTTCATTGCATTTGATATAAGGTTTGTAAGTACTCTTTTTATCTTATAGAAATCTCCCGTCATCTCTTTTGGAATATGCGGATCGATCAAAAAGAATATCTGCTGCTTGTTGTTCCCTGCTATTGTGCAATACTCGCTAAAGAGTCTTTCAAACTCTACAAACGGAAAGAATGATTCGTTTTTCGCTTCTACAGAACCGCTTTCGATCTGCATGAGATCCAAAAGGTTTTCTATATTGTCCATCATCATACGAGAACTGTTATCTATGTTGTGGACATATTCTCTTTGAGAGTTATCTAGATTAGAGTCTTTTAAAAGTTCAGTGTAGCCTATGATACTGTTCATAGGTGTTCTAAACTCATGAGAGATATTCTTTAAAAACTGCTTTTTAAAGTTTTCAAAGTATGCATGAGCTTTTTTTGCTCTTTCGATGATAAACTGATTTTCCAGTAAGATCAGGTGCAGTACGACATTGTTGAGTGCAAAACTTTGCAGTCTAAGAGTACACGGGATGACCTCTCCGGATTTGTTCTTGATATCGATGCAGTGGTCTTGCCCCTCTTCTAAAGTTCTTATCCAACCGTCGACTCTGACATCTACACATCCCTCTTTCGGTTCTACAAGCTTATCCATATCGCCATAGTACTCTAAGAACTCATCATAAGTCGCAAACCCGAGAGCTTCATATGTGGAGTAGTTACAGCCTAGAAGTTCTCCATTATCGTCCAATATAAAGAAGAGATGTTTTTCAAGTTTTGCAAACGCGATTATTATCTCAGCATGTTCCGGAAACTGTTCTAATACTTTTGTAAACCCTTGCATTTTACACCATCATTTCAGATAAATACTTATTCAAGATAAGATCAAGTTTATTACGAGTCAGAGGTTTTGACAGATAGTCATCAAGACCTTCAGCTAGCAGTCTCTCTCTGTCGCCTTCCATAGCTAAAGCGGTGACTGCGATGATCGGCATAGTATGCCCATTGCTTCGCAGATGTTCTTTGATCTCTCTTGTTGCCATAACGCCGTCTTTTACAGGCATATCGATATCCATAAAGACGATATCGAAGTCCTTATTATTACAGATATCGACCGCTTCCTGTCCGTTTGATGCAGTCACAACACGGATATTATACTCCTGCAGCAATATCTTTATCAGTCTTTGATTGATAAGATTATCTTCAACGACTAAAGCCTGAATATCGAGTCGCATCTGTTTTGGAGCATGTTTCTCTGTTTGCTCTTGCAAAAAGACCTTATCAAGATGTTCTGATACAGTTAATGGCAGTAACGGTTTTACAATGACATTATCTACGATATGCGTCATCTTCGTCTGTAATTTTTCATTGATATCAAGCATATATATAACCGGGACTTTTTTGTTATGCGTTCCCAGTTCCATCAGCCAAGAAGATTTATCTTGTGATGCCACTATATATAGTGCATCGATATCATCATAGATATTTTTATCGATACTGTTGACTTTTGTCACTCCCACAGAGAAAGATCTCAAATAAGATGTCAAAAGGTTTGCATCATCAATTTTAGACTCATCTAAAAGCAGTACTTTCACATTTTTCTGAACAACCATTTTAAATGACTGTCCGCTGTATTTAGCAAAGTCCAGTGAAAAGTTAAATATCGATCCTCTTCCCTCTTCACTTTGTATCTTAAGCTCTCCGCCTAAAAGATGTACCAACCCGTAAGAGAGGCTAAGCCCTACTCCCAGTCTTTGATCTGGCTGGTCTGAAGATATAAACGGCTGTGTGATCTCTGAAAGTCTGTTTGCAGAGATCCCCTTCCCGTTGTCTTTTACACTAAAACCTACACTGCAGGCTCCGTGTAAAAGCTTTTTCAGTAGTTTCACCTCAACAATGACTTTTCCGCCTCTAGGCGTAAATTTTATCGCATTTTGTACCAAGTTGTTGATGATCTGTCTTATCTTGTGAATATCGCCTTCCATTGTCTCCGGCAGTTTCGGATCTATAAAGAAACTGACATTGATACCCTTATCTACTCCGTCTTCTGTAAAATATTTTGCAATATCCTGCATATCGTGAGCTAGTGAAAACTCTGCTTTACTGACAGTCAATCTGCCGCTTTGCATCTGAGCAAGATCAAGCAGTGTCTCTATATTTGACATCAGACTTTTTGCGGAGTTATTCGTCATCTTCAGATATTCCATCTGCTTTGGCGTAGGACTTGTCTTCTCTAAAAGATATAAAAATCCAAGTATACCGTTCATCGGCGTACGGAACTCATGTCCGATATTTGACAGGATCTTTGTCTTTAAGGCTTCGATCTCATCGGCTTTTGCTTTAGCATTTTCAAGATCGGTAATATTTTTCAATTCAAGGATATAAAGTTCTTGTCCCGTTTCTTTAAAAATTGTATTTTTCACCATAAAGTCTAAAGTTTTTCCATCTTTAGACTTTGCTTCTACCTGATAACCCTCTTTATTATGGATACGGATATAGTCCATCCAGCTTTTGTCGTCTTCGGTAAAGATCTCTTCTGATTCAGAGGTAAAAAGTTCTCTAATACTGTCGTAGTCATCTCTAAAATCATCAATATGTTCGAATCCGAAAATTTTCAAGAAAGAGCTATTGGCACCGATATATCCATTTTTCTTACTGAAAAAAAGGATAGCCGAATCATTAAGATCTAAAAGTTTATAAAAGAGGTGTTTGTTAACAACCTCTTGTTCTTCCAAGAAACTTGAAGCTGAATTACCCTCTTCATCTTTGCTAAAAAGTTTTGAAAAAAAACTAAAAACAGACATCTTATATCCTTGTTAATATGGAAATTTGAACTATTCTATCATATTCTAACTAAAAAATGTAATCTTTTTATATTATCCTGATAAAATTATATTTATGAAACTAGCAACTAAAAAAGAGATTCAAGAGATACATAAAATCTTCATAGAACATTACAGCGATGCCGTTACTGAACTCCACTACAGCAATGCTTATGAGCTTGTGATCGCCGTGGCACTCTCGGCACAATGTACCGACAAAAGAGTAAACCTGATAACACCGGAACTCTTTAGGAAGTACCCTGATGTATATGCTCTTGCAGATGCTGATATCGACGATGTAAAAAAACTGATAAACAGTTGTTCATTTTTCAACAACAAAGCCGTCAACATCGTAAATATGGCTAAACGGGTCGTCGAAGTATACAACGGAGAGATTCCGCTCAATGAAAAAGATCTTGTGACACTTGCAGGAGTCGGTCAAAAGACCGCCAACGTAGTTATGATAGAGTACACCGGTGCAAATCTGATGGCTGTGGATACACATGTCTTTAGAGTATCTCACAGATTAGGTCTCAGTAAGGACGATACTGCATTAAAGACTGAAGCGACTCTCGTTAAAAAATTTAAAAACGATCTGCATGCACTTCATCAAGGGATGGTCTTGTTCGGAAGATATATCTGCACGGCAAAAAATCCAAAGTGCGATACCGAGTGCTTTTTAAAAGAGTTTTGCAAGACTACAGAGAGTTTTAAAGCTAAATAATAGATCTTGACATCATTATTGAAAAAATTATATTTATTTACACAAAAATATTTGCTACAAATAATATTTTAGATACAATCTCTCTTATGTTAAAAGTCTCTATTTTATTATTTACTTTATCGGCTCTTTTGTTTACGGGATGTGTCAACAGACGCGGTATATCTGCAAAGTACTACAATGACTGTAATGAATACTATGATTCTAAAGGGTACTACCATAAAGATTGCGATGAAAATATGATAGAGTATGAAGATGTAAAAAAAGTTTTCCGAACTAAAGAGCAAAAGCCTACCGGAAACGTTTGGTAGACTCTACAAAAAAAATTCTACTTTATAGCGATAAAAGTCGCAAAATTTCCCCATCTGAAAATAGCTTCACAATGAGAGAATCCGCACTCTTTTGCCATTTTGATGTTCTCTAATTCAGTGTAAGGGATCAAGACGTTCTCCAGAGCTTCACGTTTTTGCATGATCTCATACTGAGAATAGCCCTGCTCCTTTTTAAATTCATAATAATAATCTATCAGCTCTTTGTTTAGCAGTTTATGTTCACTGATGACCTTCTCGCTAAAAAGAAATATGCCGTTTTCATTCAGACTTTCACAGATCTTTTTTATCAGCTTTTCACGGACAAGCGGACGAATGAACTGCAGTGTATAGTTGCTTATAAAGACATCCGCTTTTTTATAATCATACTCCAAGATATCACCGTCGTATACTTTTACATGTGAACCGAATGCGTCTATCTTCTTCTTTGCCTGTTCAAGCATCGCTTTAGAGTTGTCTATACCGATAAGCTCCACGTCTTTTTTATCCATCTCACGCTCAATTGTAAGCAGCGTAGATGCAGTCGAACATCCAAGATCGTATATAATAGAACCCTCTTTTACATGCTTACATGTAAAGTGTTTCGTGATCTCTTGAGACTCTTTATAAAATGGAACGGAACGAGAGAGCATATCGTCAAATACCGCTGCGACATCCTCATCAAACTCAAACTGCTTTTCTATAGGTTTTGTAAAAACTTTATCTTTCATACCTGTACTTTACTGTTTAAATATATTTTATTGGAACCAGTGGCGTTTTTTTAACGTCACACCGTTATACTCATCTATCAGTACTCTTTTTACTTCATCATCCGATATCGATATAAGGACGCTTTTGCCTTCATCGTCTATCTTTATCATCTTTGGTTTTTTATTAAGATAGACAAAGTTTCCGCTTCCCAAATGCTCAAAGACAAATGACAATATATGATTTGATTTCGGAAGTTGAAGATTTTGCAAAGAGATGTCATCTATCATAAACTGATATATAAGACGTTTTGCAAGCAGCAGAGATGCAAAATATGATGATGTTTCACGAGCTTCTTTTGTCGAGACAAGTTTTGCCTGCATCGTCCCTAAGGGATTGATATTATCCACATTTGCACAGGAGATCCCTACTAATGTAACGAACATCTCATCCTGACGACCGCCATAGTAGTACTGCAGGCCGTCCTGACAAACAGCGTCATATTTTTTATTTTTAAAATCCTGTATAAACTCTTCAGTTGTTTTTGCATTTATATTGATAAAAAATAGCATAAAAATTAAAACAATATTTCTCATAAATATACTTCCTTAGCAATTCTAATGTAAAATTATATCTAATTAAAGATAGTTCTAGGTACAATCCACATTATTGTTTAAAGTTTGGAATATATGATAAATAAAAAATTTACTAACACTGATATTGTCCTGATCGATATCATCGGTTTTTCTCGCAACTCATCCAGAGAACAGTTAGAGATCATTACCTATTTAACAAGAAGTTACTCCAAAATGATACGTACTCTGCTAAATAATTCTCAAATGAGCTTTAGCAAGATGATCGAAGGTATTGTACCTACCGGTGACGGCTTTTATTGTATCTTGAACCCTAGGCTTAAAGGGTACGGCGTAATTTTAGGACTGAACTTTATATATTTTTCCGAACTCATCAGCAAAAGAAATAAAGATTTTGCCGGTGTTAAAGTCGCTGTCCATACAGGTGAGATATCACCCTTTACAGACATACTCGGGCATACAAACTATATCGGTGACGGATTAAACGACTGTGCAAGATACCTGCAGATAAAAAACGTAAGCCCAGCAGCTCTTATCGCTTCAAAAGATGCTTTTGACTCATTTGAAAAGTGGCTAAGTTTCCATCCTGACTTTGAAGAGCTGATGATCGAAAGAGAACTAAAACGCAGCTCTTTACAAGAATTTGAAGATAAACATGGTAAAATAAGAGCCACTTATCTTGTTTGGCTAAGACATTCAGGTATCATTAACCCGCCAAATATAAATTTTAACTCTCTATTAATGTAAGGAAATAACTATGCGTTTTACGATTGATGAGTATTCAAAACAGTTTAAAATGTCAAAAGAGATGATAAATTCTAAACTAAGATCCAAAAGACTAAACTACATCATTGAAAACGGCACTACATATATCATAGTAACGAGAAGTTCACTCGACCAAGAAAAAAGAGAAGAGATACATCAGCAAAATATGCAAAAAAAATCACAAGAACCGGATTCAAACATAGCAACTAAAAAAACAACCGTAGGTATGATCCTATCTCTTTATCAAAGAGAAAATGCACAGTTAAAACAGAAGATAAAAGAGTTAGAACACAAAATAGACTCACTTATCAATGATAAAGAGCAGATGCTTCGTGACGAAAGAGACAGAATCGAAAGTGTCTACAATTCAAAAGACGAACAACTTAAAACTATACTTGAACTTATAAATAAAAAATTCCTACTCGAGCAGAAGAGTGAGACGGTACATGAGGTCAGTCTCAATGAATCCGAAACCATAAATGCATCTTTTGACGATGCTTCGTTTGTAGAACTAAAATACTATTTAAAGACATTGGATATCGAACCTTACCAAAGAAAGATCATTAAAAGAAGATTTTTAGATGCCAGGGAACATGATATTAGAATCATAGAGCAAAACGGGAAAATATTTCTAGATTTTGCCAAATATGATTATTCAGATCTCTTAAAGTATTGAGATCTTGATCAAGATTAGAGTATAGATGCAAAAACCCACACTTACCAGAAATATTGATTCATTATTAAAAGAGTTCGCATCAGATACCTTTACCCCGCTAGACAGTTGCGACTTTAAATTACTCGGAACCGTCACATATATAAAGTATCCAAACGACGAATCATTCACCAAGATCCCCGATGAGCTTTATAAACAATACTCACATGATATCAATGATGTCACTAAAGATAAAGTAAACATCAATCAGATATATAAGATCGAACTATTCGTAGCTCATGAGTGTACTGTAAAACTTGAATATCAAATAATTTTTGATAAATTCAGTACACACCCTAAACTTATAATCCTGCCCTCATCACATATTCCATATAAGACGATGCAGCCAAAAGAACTTTATCCGCTGTTGGTCAATGAGCTCAACAAGATCAAAGCGAAAAATAGGATATTGATCAACTTTCATCACAAACAGATGCTGGATGATCTTAAAAAGTTCATCAGACATCTGTATGCCGGAAATTTTACGAAACCTGTCAAAATACTTTTGTTTGAAGGGATAGAACCGGAACTCTCTATGCAGAGTTCAATAGATATGGTCTTTAAAAATAAAAGATCTCCTAACCATCAATTAATCGAAGTCGATCAAGATGAACTCATCTTAGAATACAGAAAACCTATCTTTGGATCAAACGGTTTTAACTGCTACGGAAAACAGGTAGAACACGGTGAACTCGATACAAAAAGCTTTGATCTGGAAATAGACGATGAATCGATCTATACTGAAGAAAAAGACAACAGACTGCTGCTAAAAAGCAGAAAAAAGGGGTATGTAGACTACAACGACGGCAGGATAGCCGTAAGCAATGTCGTAAAAGTAAATAAAGTAAATCGTGTCCAGTCTAAAATAACCGATGATGAAGATAACGATATAGAGATCGTCGTGGCACAAAACGATATCACAAAAGACAGTGTAGGAGAAGGTACCGAGATAATCTCCGAACGTATACATATAAACGGTCATACCGGCAGTAAGTCTCTTTTAGAAGCTACAGACCTTGTCATAGAAGGGGCTACGCACCAAGACTCCAATATATTTGCAAAAAATGCCAAAGTCAATAGACACAAAGGTACACTCAGATGTAACAGAGCCGAAGTGAAGCTTCTTGAAGGCGGAAAGATACATGCATCTTATGCAGAGGTCGGTACATGTCTCGGCGGAAGTATCTATGCTAAAGACGTCGTTATAGATCATGTAAAGAACAACGTGACTGTTTATGCTTCTAACTCTATCACTATACGACTTGTCAGCGGTGAAGACAACAACTTTACTATCGACTATCATAAGATACCTGTCGTTACAAGCCAAATCTCTTTAATAGATGCCGATATAGATGATCTGAAGTTCAGACTTGAAGACGCACTTAAAGATACTGCTAAAGATGTCTCGGGCATAGAGAATGAGATAAAAGCATTAAAACATGAAAAAGAGCAGATAATCAACTCCTCGCTCAAAGCGACTATATATATAAAAAATGCTCTGCATGGCTTGAATGTCATTAAATTCGCTCTACCGAACAATCAAGAGATCATCTATAAGACACTGGCTAAACAATACGACAAGTTCTACCTCGAACTTGATGAAGACAAAGTCACCCTGCATCCCGTCGGGATTACAAAAGAGATCTAATCTCTTTCCCCCTTCAAAACTATCAATTCAACTAAAACCATCTCTATAAATTAATTATCTTTATTTTCAACAGAATATTTTTTTACAATTTTTATACGTTTTTTCGTATATAATATACATTATATAAAATAATTAATACAATATAATAGTCTTAAAATACAATTAATGGAATATTTTATACAATTTATATAATATTACATACCTGTTTACGTATAATTTAAGCTTTAACCTGTATAATAATCGGTATGGAAATCATTGACTTATTTAATATTCTTCACAATGCAGTTGAAGCTCAAAACAATGGTAAGAAAATATCTCAAAAAGATATGTCTAAAAAACTGGGCATTCCTATGAGGACTTATCAGGACTGGAGACTTGGGAATACAAAGCCTCAAGCTTCAATAGCTGTGATTAAAATGCTTGGATATTTAGAAGACGATGAGATCTTAAGAGTAGTAAGAAAAATAAATAAACTTGGAGATAATTAATATGAATACATTAACAGAAAAAGAGAGAAGCGGCCTAGAAGATGTGTTTAATTCAATCCATGTAGACAAGACAAAGTACTCTATCAGTAACTATCTATCTTCATTTTTACTTATAGATAAAAGCTCTTTTAAACCGAAAATGTTTACTTTTAAACTGAAAAAGGGCATTAAATTAACGAAAATATCACGATTATTCAGCGATTATGTAGAAAAGAAGAAAAATTTAAGCAAATAAATTATAAAGTATAGCTAGCTGAATCACTTGTAGATGCCTTTAATACTAACTTTCAGGTCATTTACGGTGTATCGCAATCTTCAAATATATTAAGGGTGGATTAATGAATAAGGCACAATTCGTTGAATTAGTTCAAAAAAGTGGTAATTACAAAACTAAAGTTGAAGCTGAAAACGCTATTAAAGCTTTTACAGAAGCTGTAACAGAAGCATTAGTGAAAAAAGAAGATGTATCTCTAGTTGGATTTGGTAGTTTTGGTGCTGCACTTCAAAAAGGTAAAAGCGGTAAAGTTCCTGGAACTAACAAGACTTATACTACTCAAGACAAAATGGTTCCTAAATTTAAAGCTGGTAAAGGTCTTAAAGATCGTATCGCTGCTGGCAAATAACTCTTTTTTTAATGCCGCTTTTTATTTGCGGCATTATAATATTTGTATAACAAATTCAATCTTTTATGAAAAATTAAATTTGCTATATAAATCTCTTATGAAGTCATAATATGTTTTCTTCTCTTATATCGTCTCTGTTCTCAAAGAACAGCAATACTCTAAAAGTACCTGATTCCATACTTGTTAAAAAAGTACAAGAGTGCGCACATGAGAACTTTTTATATCTTTTTAAAGATGCCAAGATCTTTCATCATGCAGAGTTACTGGAAATCCCTCTACTGCTTGTCGATCCCAAAAGAGGCATATATATCTTTGAATACAAGACATGGTGCTATCATGAAATAAAAGACTTAAAAGCTTCAAAAACTTCCCAACAAGACTCTTCTAAAAACTCTCTTGCTTTTGAATCAAAACACGACTATATAAAAAAAAGGTTTAATGAAGTACTGAACAATGACGGTACTGATATATATAACTTTGTCTTAATGGAAAATCTTACAAAAGAGGAGTTTGAACATCTTGATAGTTCATTCCAGGAATTCATACCTCAAAGTAAAACACTCTTTAGTTCAGATAGTATAGAAGATATTAAACACAAGCTTTTCGGTGCATCTGAAGAGAAATCGGACATATTGGATGCTGAGAGCATCATATCGACACTCTTTGTTCAGAATATAATAATCGATAATGAAAATCATATAAGAATAACATCTGATGAACAAAACGCTATTATTGAACATGAGTTCTCAGGTATAAATTACATATCTACCAGAAACTGTTCAGGAAAGACAAGTACTATCCTTCTCAAAGCTATTTATGAACATCTTCTAAACAGAGAGAAGAACATCAGCATTGTACAACCGACATATATAGCCTGTGAACTTTTAAAGCAAAGACTTTTAAATACTGTCGAACACGCGATAGTAGAAGTGGATTTTTCAAAGATATCTATTATCACGCCGCATGATTTTAAAAATAAGAAAAGTGACTTTATCCTCGTTGACGACGCATCGATGTTAGATAAAAAGTTTATAGACTATATTATAGGTATGAAAAAAGACACACTGGTCTTTGAAGAGCATGACCCTACAAAAATATATAGATTCACTTTAGATAAATGCTATAGAAGTAAATCGACTATTGAACTGTTACATGGAAATCCTTACGCTTTGACATTTCTAAATCTGCAAAGACTCCTTGAAAAAAATATAGATGCAAAAGATATATTGATCATTACGACGGATGATGACGACAAGTATAAAATCATTGAAGACTTAAGTTCTTTTGTTGAAGACACCCCGACCATACTAGACCCTTTCGATACTTTAAATAACCAAGATCTAGAGCATATTCTAATAGCTAATTATGATGAAGTATTTGACTTTTCAAGAGATTATGTATTTGTCTTCAACCCTAGAGATATTGAAGCAAATCTATTTAATTTTATATTTTCAAGAGCTAACAAGAAAACATTTGTAATATACGATGATGATAATAAGCAAATAGGAAATATAGATGCAGAAAATTTCTAAAACAGACAAAGAGTGGCAAGAGCAGTTAGCACCGGAAGTATATAACGTATGCAGAGCCCACGGTACAGAAGCACCCTTTAGCGGCGAATACTATGACTTCAAGGGTGATGGAGTTTATAGCTGTACTTGTTGCGGTCAAAAGCTTTTTGACAGTCAGACTAAATTTAATTCCGGAACAGGATGGCCTAGCTTTTATGAAAGTATTGATGATGAAGCTGTCACTGAAGTAAAAGACACCTCACACGGTATGACAAGAGTTGAAGTGTTATGCTCAAAATGCGATGCGCATTTAGGACATGTTTTCCCTGACGGTCCGCAACCGACAGGCCTTAGATATTGTATAAATTCTGTCTGCCTGGACTTCGAAGAGAGATAATCTCTCTCTTCAATGAGTTAAAAATATACCTCAACACCTAAAGTATAGTTGTTTACAGTCTCTCCCATATTTGTGTAACCGAAATACGCACTGACATTTCTGCTGATAGCGACACCGACATCGGCACCTGATGAAAGACCAAAATCTCTACTATTTATCTTATCACCTACATTAGGCAGCATCACACCTAAACGCGGGCGGACGAACATCGGTGAATTTTTAAAACATATATCATATGTCAGATAAGCAGCCACTGTTTGGACTTCCACTTTTTTTGATGCCGGATTTTTCGGTTCACTTATAGATCTCGTATATTCAGCTTCTACACCGAGTTTAGGTAAAACTTGATCGATATGAGCACCTGCTTTTAAGTTCATCCCGATTCCCGAGCTATCATACGCATCCGGAACCGCTTCGACATTAAGCCCTGCTCCTACATAAAGACTGTTGCTTTCTTCTGCTGCATTAAGAGATAAAGCTCCGGCTAAACCACAAGTAACTAAAATTGATATGATTTTTTTCACGTATCCTCCAACGACTGATTTTCTTAATTATAACACTTATTTGATATAATGACCAAAAAATTTGGAGAATAGAAATATGAAAAAAATCATAATCTTGCTATTACTGTCGATCTCGTACCTTTTTGCGGCAAATCCGATAGTTGTTCTTGAAACTACACAAGGAAAGATTGAACTGGAACTTTATCCTGATGTCGCACCCAAAGCCGTAGAGAACTTTGTTACTCATGTTAAAAATGGATATTACGATCATGTAGCGTTTCATAGAATAATACGTAACTTTATGGTTCAAGGCGGAGATCCTACAGAAACAGGACGCGGCGGTGAGTCAATATGGAAAAAACCGTTTGCTGATGAATTCAAACCCGGATATGCATTTGATGATGCCGGAGTACTGGCAATGGCTAATGCCGGAGAAAATACAAACGGCAGTCAGTTCTTTATAACAACGACCCGTACAGGCTGGCTGAACGGCCATCACACTATCTTTGGTCATGTCGTCGGTTCTATGGATGCATTGATGAAGCTTAATGAAGTCCCTACTTCAGGCAGATATGGCGGAGACAGACCGTTAGAGCGTCAAGAGATCATAAAAGCGTATATCAAGAAATAGTGTTATAAATTTATAAAAAGAAGCATATCTAAGAGAGATTCTCTTAGATATATAAAAGTAGTTACTTAATCAACCGCAAGAAGGTTCTTTTCCAGAATCAGAACCGTATTCATACAAGAAATCTTTCAGATCCTGCATTTTCTTCTCAAATCTTTCACCGTTGACATATTCCTCAGCTTTTGTACCTTTATGCCATGCTTTGAATTGTGCTGCATTGTTCTCAAATGCTGCATTCCACTCAGCCTGAGTTTTCATCTTAGCCCCTTTGACACCGTTGCCATGGCATGATTTACATTTTTTTAAATAAACTTTTTTCCCCTTGCTGATATCCGCAGATGCAGAACTACTCATCATCCCGACAGCTACCAATACCGCCAATAAAGCTGAAGCGCTTTTCATCATAGTGAAACTCCCTAAATTAAATTTTCTTATTCGATTATACATAATAAAATCGAATATTACAAATCTATCACATTGTCATCACTAAAACGATCATTGGTCGTTACTCTTCTACATACCTGTTTTCACTGAATTGTTTCATTCTTACCGGATATCTTAGTTTATCTTGACGCATTTTTTTATAAAGTTTATCTTTCATCACAGCTAGTTCTTCACTATTTACTTCAAAGAACTTCATCATCTCTTCATCTGAGACATTTGCACTGTCCATTGTAAAAAGTCTTAACTCTTTTTTTGTAAGCTTTCTTTTTAAAAGTGCATACAGCTCTTTTTCATCATCTATAATCATAGTCGGATCAACTTCATAGAACTTACTGATAACATCTCTTATAGTAAGATCCTGATGATATTGTTTCCATACTGAATTTTCTAACATTTTTTTCCTTATATATGTTCTAAGATCTTTGTCAGATCTTTTGTATTTATCTCTATCGTCGCTTCTTTTCTGAGTATCTCTTTTGCACAAAATGCGACTCTGGTACCTGCATGAGCGAACATAGAGAGATCATTTGCACCGTCACCGACTACCATTGTCTCCTCTTCGCTTACATGTAACAAGTTTTGTAAACGTATCAGCATATCGCCTTTTGAAAAGTTAAACATCATATCTCCACCGACTAAACCGGTCAATACACCGTCTTTATGATGCAATGCATTTGAGAAATCCGCATCGTATCCCAGTATATCTTTAGCATATGTCGTAGCCGTTCTAAAACCACCGCTAAAGCAGACTACATTCATCCCGCGCTGTTTCAACTCTTTTATAGTCTCTATTGCACCGTTCATATAAGGCAGAGAATGGCTGATCTCTTCGACTTTTTTATATGGAAGCCCTTTTAAAAGAGAGACTCTCTCCTGCAGGCTTTCAAAAAAGTCTATTTCTCCATTCATTGCGCGTTCTGTAATGATCGCGACTCTCTCTCCGATACCCAGTTCTTTAGCAAAAAAGTCTATTGTTTCTCCATCCATTAATGTTGAATCAAAATCAAACACAGCTAACTTCATAAATTTCACTCACTTTAGTTATAATTACGCAATTATACAATAGAGTTGTTCCATAACTCTCATTTTAGGAATATATTTGTTTACAGAACTTTTAGATAAATTAAAAAACTCGACCTATATCACGCTTGAGACTACGCCTGGACACTCTCCAAAGTTCTCTAATGTCATTGATAAACTTGAATCTCTCGGTCTTCAAAACTTGGTTGACGGATTCAGTACGACAGATAATCCTCTGGCAAAACTAAAGTACAACTCTCTTTTTGCTGCAAAGATGCTGCAGGAGAGATTTAACAAGCCTGTAATAGCGACAATGAGTATGAGGGACAGGAACATCATCGCCCTGCAGTCTGATCTGCTTGGTGCTAATGAATCTGACATAAGAGCGATACTTGCCTTAACCGGTGATCCAGCTAAACTTTCAGACCAGCCCCATGTCAAAGGTGTCTTTGAAAGCGACAGCACTCTTTTACTCGATATCATCGCATGCTTCAATTCATCGATCGATTATGCGGGAAAACCTTTTACCGTCAAGCCGGAGCCGATCTACCCGTTTGGTGTTGTAAACTCTTATGCGAGAAACCCGAAAACACTACAGAAAAAGATGCAGAAAAAAGTGGCCAAAGGTGCAGTAGGGATCATTACACAGCCTGTGTATGACATCGAAAGTACAAAACTTCTTTTAGAATTAATGGAAAATGCGAAACAGGAGTCTTCATTGGGTACGGATGATGCGACACTGATACTCGGAATCTTTCCTATAACAAAACTTAGAACTGCACAGTTTTTAGCTTCACACGTACCGGGCATCAACGTACCTGATATCTGGATAGAAAAACTTAGACGTGCAAACGAGATATCGCCTGAGGAAGAGTACAAAGTAGGATTCGAACTTAGTAAAGAGCTTTTTGAATCGATAAAAGAGATACATCCAAAAATACATCTGATGACGGCGAACCAGTTTGAGATCGCCAAAGATATACTAATATAATTACACGCAAGGGAAAAGATGATAGATTTAAAACTACTGCAAAAAGATTTTGAAAATGTTTCAGCACAACTCAAGAGAAAAGGTGTCGATGAAGAGATACTAGCTGATCTAAAAGTAAAAAATGAGACGTTGAAAGAAGCAAAAGCTGCTTATGAAGCGGCACAAGCTGCACAAAACGAGATGAGTAAACTTTTTGGAGTCTATAAACGCGAAGGCAAAGACATAGCTGAGCTCAAAGAGAAAGTCGATGCTAACAAAGTGAAAGTCACGGAACTTCTTGATCTGCAAAGAGAGGCTGAAGAGGCACTCATCACTCGCGCTATGGCTGTACCGAATCTTCCGGATGCCGATGTACCCGACGGTGAAGATGAAGAGAGCAATGTCGAGATAAAAAAAGTTTTAACTCCTCGCGAATTCAGTTTTAAACCAAAAGAGCATTGGGAACTTTCAGAACAAAACGGCTGGATCGATTTTGAACGCGGTGTGAAGCTTGCAAAAAGCAGATTCAGTGTTATCAACGGTATGGGTGCGAAACTCGAACGTGCACTTATAAACTTTATGCTTGATTTTAATGAAAAACGCGGATTTAACGAAGTCAGTGTTCCTCAGATCGTTAACCGCGGTGCACTTGAAGGCACGGGACAGCTTCCGAAATTTGAAGAGGATCTTTACAAGATAGATGGTGACGAGTTGTATCTTATCCCTACTTCAGAAGTCCCGTTAACCAATCTTTATCAAGACGAGATCATCGCAGCAGAAGAACTGCCTATCAAGATGACTGCACATACTGCATGTTTTAGAAAAGAAGCAGGAAGTGCGGGACGTGATGTGAGAGGGATAATCAGACAACATCAGTTTCACAAAGTCGAACTTGTAGCCATTACAAAACCCGAAGAGAGCGATATAATATTTGACGAGATGGTAGCTTGTGCATCAGACCTGCTTGAAGCATTGGACCTTCCGCACAGACTTGTGACTCTTTGTACCGGAGACCTTGGTTTTGGTGCGGCAAAAACTGTTGATATTGAGGTATGGCTTCCCGGTCAAGGACAATACAGAGAGATAAGCTCAGTATCAAACACTCGCGACTTTCAAGCGCGCCGTGCAAAGATAAGATACAAAGACGGTAAACAAAACACTCTTGTCCATACGCTAAACGGTTCATCACTTGCAGTGGGACGTACTATGGTAGCTATTATGGAAAACTTTCAAAACGAAGATGGGACTATCTCTATGCCGACGGTACTTGAAAAGTATCTATAGAGATATAAAGGCATAAATTTATTTATGCCCCTTTCACGACATTTAACATAAAAATACACATTATTTAATAAAACTAATTACTGTTTAATTTCTTTACGTTATAATTTCATAAAAACAAACAATACTATCTGTATGTAAAGAGAAATTAGAATGGCTGCCGCTAGATATATTCCGATTGATAAAAGCATTATTCAAGAAGGTATGGTATTTGGATTTGATCTATTTTTTCCTTCAGAATCAAAAACAGAGATGCACTGTTTTAAAGAGAACGGCATACCTGTCAGTTGTGATGAAAGATCAATGCTCGATACACTTAATACTATATATATAAATGAAACTGAGTATGCAGATTATGAACAGTTCTGCAAAGATGTTATCGATTCTTCACAAGAAGTGGATGCTATCAACTCACCGAACGACACTGCTTTACTATACAAAAATGCTTCTGAAGTCTTGAACTCTCTTTTTAATAATCCGGAAACACTAGGGAACTATGAAGCATGTAAAGAGGTAGTAAGTGATCTTGTAGACACCATCTTAGTAGATAATTTCACGCTGAAGTCTTTACTTGTCATCGCTTCACATGATTACTACACTCATACACACTCGATAAATGTTGCCATATATGCACTCAGCCTCGGTTCTTTTTTAGGTCTACAGCAGGAGACCCTGGCGGAACTAGGCGAAGCAGCACTCTTACATGATCTGGGCAAAAGCAAGATTGATCCCGCTATTATCAATAAAAACGGAAAACTCACTGACAAGGAATTTCAGGAAGTACAAAAGCATTCCGACCTGGGATATACGGTTGGGTTAAAGTTAGGTATAAAAAATAAAAACGTGTTACAAGGAATAAGACATCATCACGAAAAAATGGATGGTACAGGATATCCATTAAAATTAAAAGGAAAAGATATTCCTTTATTTGCCCGCATCATAGGGGCATGTGACATTTTTGATGCCTTAACGAGCAGAAGAACCTATAAAGAACCTATGACGACATTTGATGCATTAAAACTGATGAAAACGACTATGAAAGAACATTTAGACGTTAGATTATTAGACAAGATGATCACTATGTTCAAGGAACCATAAGTATCTAGTTTGACTTACAGTTCCGTAGGTTTGCCGAAGTAGTACCCTTGAGCATAGTCGACTTCAAGGTCTACGATCTTATCAAAAACATTTTTAGAACAGACAAATTCTGCAATAGTCTGGATCTTCATCTTTTTAGCAAACTCGACTATTGTCTGTGTGATCATCTGAGAGTTTGTGTCCACATCTATATTTTTTATCATTGAACCGTCTATTTTAATATAATCGACTTTTAACTTCATCAAATACTCAAAATTCGAGTATCCTGTACCGAAATCATCTATAGAGATCTTTACACCATACTGCTTGACATCATTGATAAAGTCTATAACCTGAGTGAAATTTTCAATACCTTCTGATTCGATGATCTCAAATACAACTCTGTTACGGACAGGACTGTTTTTCAGTTTATCTATTATAAATGCATGTATCTCTTTATTTAATATATCTTCGACTGAAAGATTGATCGAAACAAAATACGGCAGATTCTCAAACTTCTTAAATGTTTTTTCTATCATGATCTTTGTCAGCTTATGATAGAGCTTATTTTTTTTAGAAAGCTCTAGAAAATGTATAGGAGCTATATATCCACCGTCATTATCTATTATTCTGATCAAGGATTCATATTTGACTATCTGCTGTGTTTTTGCATCGACGATAGGCTGAAACAGAGGAACTATCCTGTCTTCATCCATCGCCTTTTTAAGTTTCTTCGTCCAATCCAGGTTTTTCTCATACTCTTTGACCATCGCCATAGAATCTTCATAGACCAAGTAGTTCTTTCTGCTTTTTTTAGCAATTGACAAAGCAATATCCGCATTGGTTAAAAGCGCATCCGATCCATACGATATACCTATCGTAGCAGTCAGGCTCACCTCTCCTTTTGAATCGATCGTGAAACTTTTTTTAGATATATGATCACTTAAAAAAGCAGCAAAGTTTTTGAAATCCGTTAGATCAATAGCATCTTGACACATATATGCGAACTCATCCGAGTGCAATCTGTAAATTTGCCCTTTCTCCGGTATCATCTTTCTTAAAAAGAGAGCGAACTCTTTAAGAATTATGTCACCGACCTGATCACCGTAGAGATCGTTTATCTCTTGAAAAGAATCTATATTGATGATCATTAAGAATGAGGTCTTACCCTGTTCCAGCTTTTCTGTCAGTTTTTTTCTATTTTCCAAACCTGTCAATGTGTCATGATAGAACTGATGTTCGATTGAGTTCAGCATCATATTAAACGTATTTTTTATAGAGTCTATCTCTTCGATATTATCAGTCACTTCTACACGTTTTGTTATGTCATTCGACTTCGTTATATTGCTGATGACATTCGAAAAGTTTTTTATCGGTTTAATAAGATGCAGGTTTAACTCAAAAAAGATAGCCACAAAAATTACAATAGAGAATACGATGATAAATATTATAAAAAAGTTGATCATCTCATTGAGTGATATTTTCAGATTTTCAATAGGATACGAGACATCTATAACACCCAGTACCGTACCTACTTCTGCATTTACATGGCATTTCAGACACTCATTTTTAGCTATTACCGGGTAATCATATTTTATAAAGTCATCATTGGAAATATCCAACAACTCTTGACCTGTCATCGCTTTCTTGATAGACGGCAATGTTTCTCTTACTTTTTTATCTTTCTCAATTTCACCAAAAAGTTCTGCGACTTTACTGCTTCTATAGATATCGATCTTCATATTTTTATCGACTCTGTTCAGCCTGGATATGATCTCGTAGATATCACTTTTGTTCCAACCTCTTTGCATTGCGGAATAAAGCGTTTCAAAGACAAGCATACTTGTCTTTTTCGCATCTACATATGCTAGACTTGAAATAGCTTCTTTTTTCATAAACTGCCCATACATAAATGCGCTAATAAGTGTAAAAAACATTGTGACAAAAATAATTTTTGCAGTGATTTTGGCGTAAGTAGTCTTCTTTGTCATCTCTGGGAAAACCTTCTATAAGTAAACTTTATAATAAAAAAAATATTTTGTTTTATATAACATTATAATACTATGAAATGAAATAAAAATCTAGTGCAATAATCGTATTGATCTCTACCTAATATAACTTATTACAAAAGTTGTACTTTTTATACACAAATAAAAAAATCTCTACTACGCTGCTTCGATTTTAATTTCCTGTTTTTGGTACTTTAATTGCTTATATAATACAATACGCTTATTACATGTAAAGGTTTGAGATCGCTATGGCGCAAGAAGAAGAGATAATAATCATCCAAGATGAAGATGCTGCTGCCGGTACAAGCTTCGACCAGGGTGAGATCCTATCTGAAGCCGATAGTGAAGAGGAAACAGCAAAAAAAAGAAATAAGATCATTCTGATCGCAAGCGCAGCGACGATCACTCTTCTTATCATCATCATTATAATTCTTCTAATCGTCAAAAGCACTTCACACAAAGAGGAAGCTAAAGCTGTCGACTACATTGAAAACAAACTCAAAGAAAAACCGAAAAAGATCATCGAACAAAGCCAGCTGGAAAAGATCATTGCTAAAGCGAACTATCTTTACGTAAACGGCAATAAACAAGAGGCTCTAAACCTTTATGAACAGATAGCACTCTACAGCGAAGCGATATCCCAGTACAACTTAGGTGTCGCTCAGTTAAAAGACAAGCAGTACCAAAAAGCACTTGCAACGTTTAAAAAAGCGATACAAAACAATGAAAAAGTCTGCGTCAGTGCCATCAATGCAGCAGTATGTGCACACCACCTAAATCAAAAAGAGAGCTTCAGATACTACATAAACCTTGCACTTGCATATCTTCCTAAAGAGATAGATTCTCCTATGTACTCATACTACTATGCCCTTATTCAATACTATAAAGGCAACTATATCGAGTCTTTAAGCGGTCTTGAACATCCTACATCAAAAGAGTATGTAGGTCAAAAGCAGATATTAAAAGCAAAGGTGAATACTCTTCTTGGTAACTATTATGAAGCTATCGATGCTCTTGAAAATCCTTTCGTAAAAGAAAATTCTCTACCGCTAGGTCTTTTATACTCCAATATAGGAGATCTTACTCTTGCAAAAAAACACCTTGCGGGTTCTATCCCTCAAAATATCTATCCTATACGTGAACAGCTCTCTTTAGCGCTTATAAACATAAAAGCAGGAAAGTTGCAAGAAGCATCGAAACAATTAAATAATATAACTGATATGTACCCTGAAGAGGTCTATAAACCATATCCTATCAAAGTCAAGGTAAAGAGATCTGTTTTCAATACCGATGTCGCTCAGACCAGCTTTAGAAAAAATATGGATAACGAGAACTGGATAAAATATGAGAAGATCTTTTACTTTGCTCCGTATAAAGTATTTAATGCGGCAAATACTATCAGTTATATCAGAAAAGGAAATGCAAATATATATATCGACGACATCTCATCTGCAAAAGATTATCTTGAAAAAAGCAGATCTTCCTCTACAGTCAATTATGGGATAGCTCAAGCGATAAAAAAAGCATTGTCTTTTAGACTCAGAGATGCGAATAAACAGCTGCAGGCATTAGTAAAGATACAGCCAAAACACTCGATTTTGCACTATAATCTTGCACTTACATATGCACAGATGGGTGATATACAAAAGGCATATGAGCATTTTAAAAGATCATACCATTTAGACTCCAACAACTATCTTTCGGGAATATTTACTATTATGTGTGCGCAGATAATGCATCAAAACTATGATAAGTTCAACTCGATACTAAAAGACAATCTTGCAAATGAAGAGAATTCAGAAGAAATAGAGCTTTACAAGACACTATTGAATATCGCTCACAATAATCTTATGGGAAGTGCGAAATGGCTTAACCACAATTATCAGGACAGACCGCTTTATCTTATAATGGATGTTATAATCGCAAACAGAATAGGTAAAAACGATATTGCAGAAAAGTCTGCCCAAAAACTGAGCTATCTTCTGCCGCATGACATTCTTCCTCAGATCATCTATATAGATGCAAAGCTGAAAAACAGCGATAGTAAAGAGTATGCAAAAGAGACTCTGTTCTTTATGAAAAAACAGAACTTTAATTATGAAGATCTCTATTTCGGACCATATATCACAAGATATCTCTATGTGCAGCAGGCACTTGTCACAGGAACGCTTTATCCTCTTAAGACGCAACTGCAAGAAAAGATCAATACGACAAAAGAATCACCGGAGGATATGCTCTATACGCTTGCATTGACAGATCTGTTTAGTAAAGATTATGAAGAAGCGTACACGATCTTCAATCAGCTGATAGACGACTATAAGATAAAAGATTCACAAACACTCTTCTTAGGCGCAGTCGCTTCCATCGCAGCAGGGCATCATGCAAATGCGATAGCACTTCTTGAACTTGCAAAGTTGAAAAATCCTGAAAACTCAGAGAGCAGATTTGCTCTTGGATTATTGTACCTTGAACAGAAAAACAATAAGGGTGCAGTCATCCAACTGGGTCATATCGCTGAAGTCGGATTTCAATCAAACTATTTTACATTCGATATAGACACTGATGCATTATTTTATGAAAAAGAGCACCATAACTAAGCAGATCAATCTTTTATATTGATAGATCTTTTATTCATATTTATCCCAGCTCTGACGAGTCCGTAGAGTATATAGACTATAAATATCAGAGCAAATCCCTCTATCGGGTATATAAATATTCCCAGGGCAAGACATAACAGCAATACAAATAATCTAAGAGCATACCGCTTAGAAAAATTAAACTTTTTAAAACTCGGATATCTTATGTTGCTTACCATCAAAAGTGATACGAGAGCAGAAAGCCCCAGAAGTATGTATGAAAAGTTGTGTAATACCTCATATTTTTCAAAAAGAAGGATAAGGATCGAAACAAAGACAGCAGCAGTAGGTATGGGAACACCGATAAATACGGAAGGCTCGACTTGAGACGTCATAACATTAAAACGGGCTAGACGGATCGCCCCGAAAATGACGAACAGTGCAGCGATGACTATGCCGACTCTTCCGTAATCATGTCCCGCATACATATACAAAAGGAGAGCCGGAGCAACACCGAAAGCGACCAGATCGGCAAGTGAATCGAACTCTACGCCGAATCTGCTGCATGTGTTCGTAAGACGTGCTACTCTGCCGTCAAGACCGTCAAATATAAGGGCAAGCATTATGAGCCATGAAGCTGTAACAAAATCACCGTTGATCGAGTTGATTATACTTATGACACCGGCGAAGATACTAGAAGCGGTAAATATATTTGGAAGAATATAGATGACGCCGGATTTTTTTTTGGACATCTTACGATACGTATCCTAAAAGAGTCTCACCGGCTCTTAATTGGTCACCTACATGTAAAGAGAGTCTACATGTAATAGGAAGTCTGATAATAGTTTTTCCTCTTGTCATGACACCGTATCTTTTCCCTTGGTTTATCTCTTGATCAGAATGCAGATTTACAGTTATATCATCTACGCTGTTATCTAAGATATGTTCTACATGTACAATATGTTTTTTATTATCTTCAAACTCGACTTCAAGCTTTTCATTAAGAAGCATAGACTTTCTGATATCCGTAGATAGTCTGGCACCTTTTCTGATATGAAATGATTTTACTTTTGCTAAAAATGGAGCTCTTAATATCGAAGTATCGAATAAAGAAGATTTTACTACGACTTCATATCCGTTGTCCAGACTGTTGATCGCAGTGACTTTTCCATCAACCGGACTCACTAAAGAACCGTTTTGAAAATATGGGACTTCACGTTCAGGATTTCTATATATGAAGACAAAGAATGCAAGGGCAAGAAGGCTGAGGAGTTTAAAAAATCCCCATCCTAAAAGAGTAAAAAGAATGAAAAAGGCAGCAGCGACTGCTATGTGCTTGTGCCCGGCTTTTGAAACTACAAAAGTATCATTCATCATCATCTTTTTTCTCTTCCTCTATTTTAGAACGCTTCTTAGTCATCGTAGCGTCCTCTTTAAGTTCATCTTCGATCTCATCACTTACAGGAGCGACTTTACTTTCGATGTTGTTCTCTTTTTCAAACTCTACAATGATCGAACGGACATCTTCACCCGTAATATTTTCTTTATCATACAGTAAAGAGACCATATTTTCAATAGCCCCTGCATACTCTTTAAGACTAGTTTTTACAAGTTCATAGTGCTCGTTTAGACTTGTTTTAATAAACTCATCCATACTCTCAGCCATCTTTTCGCTGAACTCTCTAGCAGCAGGTGCTCCGCCGCCTAAGAATGATTGACGCTGTTTTTCTAAGACCATAAGTCCTGCAACATCACTCATACCGTATACCTGAACCATAGATTTTATGATATCAGTCGCACGTTCAAGGTCATTACCTGCACCTGTAGATATCTCGCCTAAGAACACCTCTTCAGCTGCACGTCCTCCAAGAAGAACATCGACTTCAGCCCATAGTTCATGCTTCTGTGCCATGAACTTGTTCTCTTCAGGAGTATTGAGCGTATAACCAAGAGCCGCAAGCCCGCGAGGAACGATAGATACTTTAGAGACTTTCTTCGCGCCTTTTGTGATCTCAGCCATAAGTGCATGACCACTTTCGTGATAAGCAACGATCTTCTTCTCTTTTGGATTGATACGGCGAGATTTTTTTGCAAGACCTGCAATAGCACGTTCGACCGCTTCAAAAAGATCTTTCTGGCTCACACTTTTCTTATTGTTACGTCCCGCTAATAGTGCACCCTCGTTGATGACGTTTGCAAGGTCTGCACCTGCTAAACCTGCTGTGATACGTGCGATCTCTTCAAGATCGACGTCATCTGCAAGTTTAACGCCTCTGACATGGACTTTTAAGATCTCTATACGGCCTTGAAAATCCGGTTTGTCTACAAGTACCTGTCTGTCAAAACGACCCGGACGCATCAATGCACTGTCAAGTACCTCAGGACGGTTTGTCGCTGCCAGGATGATGATCGGAGTATCTGTACCGAATCCGTCCATCTCTGCAAGAAGTTGGTTCAATGTCTGTTCACGCTCATCGTTTCCACCCATCATACCGCTTGCTGCACGGCTTTTACCGATCGCATCGATCTCATCGATGAAGATGATAGAAGGAGCATCTTTTTTCGCCTGTTCAAAAAGGTCACGCACACGTGCGGCACCGACACCCACGAACATCTCTATGAAGCTTGAACCGCTTACCGAGAAAAACGGGACTTCAGCTTCTCCTGCAACAGCTTTTGCAAGAAGCGTCTTACCCGTACCCGGACTACCGACTAAAAGAACACCTTTAGGGATCTTTGCACCGAGCTCTACATATCTTTGAGGGTATTTTAAAAAGTCTACTATCTCTAAGACTTCCTCTTTTGCTTCTTGAGCACCTGCGACATCGTCAAACTTTGTCTTCGGTTTTTCAGAGTTTACAAGTTTTTTAGAGTTCCCCATTCCAAGGATACCGCTGCCCATGCTTTTTTGCATACGGCCTGCAAAGAACATCCATATACCGATGATGATCAAAAATGGAAGCAGCCATCCGAACATCTCTGTAAACCAGTTTGATTCGCTAAAACCCGAGTAGTCTATGTTCTCTTTATCAAGAAGCGGTACTAAAGTGTTATCATTACCGACGATACGCGTCGTATATGAGACTTTTCTTCCGTCTTCCATGCCGATAGCACGGATGTATGTCTGTCCGATCTCAACTTTTTGAACTTTTTTCTCAGATACTAATGTCTTTAGTTCGGAGTAGCTGACCTGTTTATTTTTAACAGTTCCGCCGATCGATGAGTTCATTGAACCTGTAGCTCCCTGGTCACCGATAAGTGCTTTAAAGATCAAGATTATAACTACTGAAAATATTGCAAAAGTTATAAGTGGATTGTTATTGAAGAAGTTGTTATTTTTATTGTCGTTTTTATTGTCGGGAGACCCCATAATACTTTATCCTCTTTTTAAAATTAATGTTACCCATTCATCTTGGGGTATACGTTCTATTAACTCGCAGTCTTGATAAAATTTCAACACTTTGTTTTCATATTTGTCTAAGATCCCAGACAGAACCATAATTCCGCCGGATTTCGTGATCTTCTTAAGGTCGTTTGCTATATATGTAAGTACGTCAGCTACGATATTTGCTATCGTAACATCATATACTTTGTCACTTATAGAAGCTGAACCTTCCCATATTTTTCTATATTCTACACTATTTTCCGTGGCATTAATCTTAGAGTTTTCAACTGATATCGGATCAGTGTCACAAGCATCAGCTACGGCTCCCAGTTTCATAGAAGCGATGCTGAGTATTCCGCTTCCGCACCCCACGTCTATGATTTCATTGCCCTCTTTTACATACTTTGCAACTGCTTGAAGACATGTTGCCGTAGTAGGGTGATGTCCTGTTCCAAAAGCCAATGCAGGGTCTATGGCTATATTTACTTTCCCCTCTTTTGGCTCATCCCATGTCGGGTAGATATAAAAAGGTTCGATTAAAACCGGAGTAATGCCCTCTTGGTACTCTTTGACCCAGTCACTGCTTTTCTCTTTAGTTAAGGTGAACTCTATCTCTATAGGTTGGTTCAATGCTTTTTGTAAAGCCTCGTTAAACTGTTCTAGTCCCCATTTTATAGTTTCTAATTCATCTTCGCTTCGGACAATAAAACCGTCATCTAATTCTTCAAAACCTATAGGTAGAGTATCACTTAAAAAGTCACTAAAAAGATCGTGGTGAGATGAGACTCTCACCACAAGTTGATTGTAGAATTCCTGCATTAACCCTCAATGCCCATAACTGCAGCGAGTTTCTCTTTTAATACTTGAGGAGTAAAAGGTTTGACAATATAGTTGTTCACACCTGCTTTTAAAGCTGTAATAACTTCCGCTTTACCGCCTTCTGTTGTAACCATGATGATCGGAAGATCTTTAAAGCGCGCGTCTGCACGAACTTTTTTTACAAGTTCCAAACCATTCATCTCAGGCATGTTCCAGTCGGTAATAAGCATACCTAGATCTGGATTTTCATTTAATACGTTCCACCCTTGTAATCCGTCTTCACCTTCTAAAACATCTTTGTAACCCAAACGAGCCAAAGTATTTTTAATGATACGACGCATTGTAGAACTATCATCAACGACTAATAATTTCAAATATAATCCTTTTTATAAATTATATGTTTTTTTTTATAGAATTTAGGCTAATAATAGCCTAATTTAGTTTGAAATAACTTTAAACATATGTTCTAAGTCCAAAGTACCCTCGTAATATGCCTTTCCGATAATGACGCCGTCAACCTCGTTTGTTGCCATTAACGCTTCAATATCACTTGCATCTTTTACTCCACCGCTTGCAATCGTACTCACGCCGCTTGCTCTTGCGATATCAAGAGTAAAATCGACATTTACGCCACTTAATGTACCGTCTTTGCCGACATCCGTACAAATAATCGCTTCAACACCCGCATTTGCGAACTCACGAGCCAGATCAGTAGCTTTCATAGTGCTCACCTCTCCCCAGCCCTCGACCGCTACATAACCGTCGATCGCATCTATTCCGACAGCGATCGGATACTTTGCTGCCATCTCTTTAACAAAAGCCGGATCTTTTACTGCTATAGAGCCGAGGATAACTCTGTCTATACCGATCTCAAGCATTTTTTGTATCGTTTTTTCATCACGGATACCGCCGCCAAGTTCGAGTTTAACGTTACAGTTCTCTCTGATCTTGATGATCTGTTCAAGGTTTTTCGGCTCACCTGCAAAGGCACCGTTTAGATCAACCAGATGCACCCAGGTCGCACCCATACTTTCAAACTTTTTTACAAGTTCCCATGGTTCGTTTGAGTATATCTTTGCACTATCCATCAGGCCTTTTGTAAGGCGAACCGCTTTTCCGTCTTTTAAATCAATTGCAGGGTATAAAGTCATATATCGTCCATCTCTTAATTTTATTATATAAAATGAAGAAAAACTTCATCTTGATTTGTCCGATAAAGGAACAAAGTCCCTTTATCTTCGCTTGCGCCGCTGTGGCGACTAAAGTTTAATTTCCAACTCTAAATATTAATAAAGTTTTCTAATATTTTAAGTCCGTTTGTGTGACTCTTTTCAGGGTGTGGCTGGATACCGAAAATATTGTCGTGTGCTATCGCACTCGTGAACTTATAACCGTACTCCGTCTCGCCTATGATATCGGCTTCATTCTGGCATACTACGTGAAACGAGTGTACAAAATAAAGATAGTGAGACTCATCCATCCCGTTAAAAAGAGGATGCTCTTTTGTAAACATCCTGTTCCATCCCATATGCGGTACTTTTAATGGATGAGAGAACTTCGATGTGTCAAACTCCACTACTTTACCTTTTATCAGACCGAGTCCTTCGTTATTACCGAACTCTTCACTGCTATCAAAAAGAAGCTGCATCCCAAGACAGATACCGAACATATACTTTCCGCTTGCCGCAAACTCTTTTATGGCTGCATCCATTCCACGCTCTTTTAAGTGATCCATTGCATCACCGTAAGCGCCTACACCGGGTAGTATAAGTTTATCGTAGTCTTTAAACTTATCAGGATCAGACACTATGACGGTATCTTTTCCAAGTTTGGCAAATGCGTTTTTCACACTTGCCAAGTTACCCATATTGTAGTCAATAATTGCTATCATTTTTGATGTTTCTCTTTCGTAAATTTTATATAGACTGCCAAACTGATAAGCAGTGTCGCAACACCGCCGACTATATACATGGCATATAAAAGCTTGTCAGGATCGGTTATCGCGAACTTAAACACCAGCATCAAAGCCTCGATCGAAAGAGCGATGATAATAGAACCCAAAAACTTCACCATCGTCTTATGCGGTCCGGAGATATTATGTTCTTGGGTTTGGCCGGTTATCTCCTCTTCGATGATCGTCTTGGTAAGATCGAACATCGCTAAGGACAAGGTCAGAAGGATCGTCGCTTCAAAGACATTTTTGATCTCAAAGTTTTGAGGAGATATCTCATACACGAAAAAGCTCTGTACGCCTTTGGCAAAAAGCAGTATCGCAACGGCGATCAACGCAACGGCAAATATTGCGTATGAGTACTTGAAAAAGTTTTTAAAGAAGGTGTCCATCGTGTTTAGATGGGAGATCTTCAGTACCTCATCAAGCGGCATATCCAGACACGCTACATATTTTATATCACCCTTTTCATCAAAGATCGGCTTTGAAGCAGTGACCGTCAGTTCAGGACTGAGCAGAGACGGATAAGGATCGGTGATAGTACATCTTTTTTCTCTCACCGCACGGTAATAGTAAGCTCTGTCGGCACGTATCTTGCCTACATCATCTTCTAAAATACTATCTTTCGTATACGTAGGTGAAACTTGTACACCTTTGTAATCCAGAAGATACACTGCATCACAGTTTTGCAGATCGGCTTTTATCTTTAAAAGCCTCGGCATTATCATTTCAGGCGAAAGTGACGGTAGTCTATCTGGGATGTTTTTAGAAAACAGATAACAAAAGTAAGCTCTTGCCTTGGTACGACCAAGCGAAAAATCTTGAATATCCGATGCGACCATGTTAGATACCTTTTTTAAAATAGTTTCGCGATTATAACATCATATTTTTAAATTAACCGCCCTATACTATAGCGTTCATCACATGACAGCGGTTATATTCACACTGAAATGTGGTGTGAGTTATGTCAAAATCTTCTTTTAAAACTTGCTCCAAAGAGTCCAAGATAACACTGCATTCCCCAATGGAGATATTTTCATTAAAATTCAGATGAGCCTCTAAAAAGATGTGATGGTCATCTAACTGCCAAAGATGGATATGGTGCACGTTCTCTACCCCCTTTTGCGTCTCTTTTATCTTTTTTATGACATCTTGCACCTCTATGCCTGCAGGTGTAAACTGCATCAAAACAGAAAGCGAGATCTTCATAAGGCTCCATGACGCCCCTATCAGATACAGCGCGATAATCATCGAAACAAGAGGATCGACCCAATATATCTCATAAAAGTACATCAACAATCCGCCCACTACGACGGCAACAGATGTCACCATGTCTGAAAGCAGGTGAAGATACGCCGCTTTGATGTTCATATTGTGATGCGCATCATCTTTTACAAGCAGTACGCCTAGAGCATTTAAAAAGATACTGAGCACACCAAGCCATACGACTATCAGAGAGTCCACACTTTCCGGATGCATCAGTTTTTGGTACGACTCATATATCAAAAAGAAAGCGACTGCCATCAAAACGGAAGTGTTAAAAAATGCCGCTATGATCTCGGCTCGTTTGTACCCGAAAGTCTTGCTTTCGGTATGTTCTTTGTGTGAAAGACGGTTTGCGACATAAGCGATGACGAGTGTCAATACATCGCTGAAGTTATGAAGAGCATCACTTAAAAGTGCAAGTGAACCTGAAAACAGACCGCCTATGATCTGTGAGACTGTAATAGTAAGATTTAATATAATCGCGACTAAAAGGTTTTTTCCGCTTACGTGGTGATGGTGATGGTGATGATGATGTTCTGACATTTTTATTCCGCTACTTTTGATATAATACCGCCCATGAAACTTAATCACATAGCCTTAGTCAGGCTTTCAGCTCTTGGGGATATTGTTAATGCTACAATTGTACTACAATTTATCCGTCAAAAATACCCAAATATAAAAATCGACTGGATCTGCGAAGAGGTTTTTGCACCGCTTTTAACTGAACATCCGTTCATCCATCAAGTCCATACTATAAACCTCAAAAAACTCAAAAAAGAGAAAAACTTTTCAGGAGTTGTGCAGACCGTAAAAAGACTGAGAGCGCTTCCAAAGTATGACCTTATCATCGATATGCAGGGACTTTTAAAGTCAGCTGTTGTCTCTAGGATCATCGGAAAGAACATACACGGCTATGATAAAGATTCTGCAAGAGAATCACTTGCATCTCTCTTTTATGCATCTACTTCAAACATCCCTTATGAGCTCAGTGTCATCAAAAGAAATGTCGCCCTTATAAACGATGCTCTTGACTTACAAATAAGCGATGAGATGATAGACACGAAAGAGCCTACTCTACCTGCATATGAACGACCGTTTTTTACACAAGAGAGATATGCGGTCTTTGTCATCGGTGCATCATGGGCCAGCAAGATCTACCCAAAAGAGAAAGTCGCAGAGGTGTGTAACTCCCTTACATGTAAGACCTATATCGTCTGGGGAAGCGAGCAGGAAAAAGCTGACGCAGAGTTTGTTGCACAGCATTCCGAGAATGCACAGCTCACGCCAAAACTTGATTTAAAAGAGTTATGTGCGCTTATCTCACACGCATCTTTAGTCATCGGAAACGACACGGGACCTACACATATGGCATGGGCGTACAATGTGCCTTCCATCACACTTTTCGGTCCGACAAACGAGAGGATGATATATCCTACGACTACCAATGTAGCGATCCATTCGGATTCAAAAGTCGATATATCGCATATTGACAAAAACGACTTTTCAATAAAAGATATAGACCCGATAGCGGTCGCAAACAAAGCCAAGGAGCTTTTAAAATGGTAGGTTTTTATCTATTTTTAGCGCTAGAAAAATTTTTGATGCTGCTTCCAAAAAAAGTCAGACGCTCTTTTTTTACAGGACTTGCATCTTTGGCTTACCTGCTGAGTAAAAGATACACGAAAGTAGTAAGACAGAACCTGGAGTTCGTGTACGGCAACAACCTTGACGAAAAGTTCGTCGAAGAGGTGACAAAGTACTCATACAAATCTCTTCTTTTAAACTTTTTATACACGCTTGAAGGGCGTTACTATTCCATAGACGACATCGCCAAAAAAGTGAAGTTCGAAAACCTTGAGATCATCCAAAAAGTACAGGAAGAAAAACGCCCTATCATCTTTGTAACCTCACATTATGGAGCTTGGGAGTTAGGAGCTGAGATGCTTAGTGCCTGCGTCGAACCGATCATGGTCGTGTACAAAGGGATGAATAACAAATATTTTGAAAACTATCTTCTCTCTTCACGTGCAAAATGGAAGATGAGTTATGCAGAAAAACACGGTGCGGCAAAAGAGCTTGTAAAAAGACTCCGCGCAAAAAAAGCGATAGCGATCTTAGTCGACACAAACGTAAGCAAACAAGACGGTCTGAAAGTAGACTTTTTAAACCACCCAACTCTGCAGATAAAATCTACGGCTTACCTAGCTAGAAAGTTTGATGCGGCACTCATACCGATACTTATACATGCGGATGAAAAAGATGAGAACTACACCATAAAAGTGTATGATGAACTTATCCCTCCAAAAACAGAAGATGTGGAAAATGACATCCTTATCTCGACACAGATGCAGGCATCCTGGTTAAGTAAAGAGATACTAAAAAACCCGAAACCGTGGTTCTGGCTGCACCGCCGCTGGAAGAACGACTACCCGGCTATCTATAAAAAATAGCCTTACATGTAAGATCACTCGGCGAAAGATTTCGCTTCGACGAGTTTTAAAAGTGCCAAGAAAAACGATGTGATCGCAGGGCCAAGTATCATCCCCCAAAACCCAAAAGTCGCAAGTCCCGCTATGATGGCAAAGAAGATCACCAGTTCATTGAGTTTCACGCTTGACTTTATAAATCTGATATTTATTTCTTTGATGATCACCGGTTTTATGAACGTATCGGCGATAATAGAGATCATGATTATCGAATACATCGCGATGAAAAAAGCTGCGCCTACGTTGCCCAGACTGTACTCATAAACTGCAAACGGAAGCCACATCAAAGCCCCGCCGACAACAGGGATCAATGAGGCAAATCCGTACATGATACCAAAGAGCAGTCCATTATAACCCATAAATGAAACTGCGACACCAAAGAGCGCACCCTCGAACATCGCCGTCGCAAGAATGGAATAAAACACCGTACTCATAACAGAAGAGAGTTCATACGTCAGAAGCTTGTTGTCATCTTCAGGAAGCTTAACCACTTTTTTGATAAATCTGATGATCACATCCCCGTTGTACTGCGCAAAGAAGTAAAAGACGATGATCAAAAGCGAGTTTTTGAGATACCCTGCACTGTATGAACCGATGGTGCCTGCGTATGAAAGAGCTTTTGTCGCAAAGTCACCAAGCTGCAAGTCTTTTAAAAGGTCTGCCAGATACGGTTTTGCAAATGCCAGATAGTGCGGAGGATTTGCTATCAAATTTCTTAGTGAATGATCGATCTTAGACAGAGTCTCGGGGTCTAGATGATTGAGTCTGATCGTAAAGTTCGCCAAGAAGTAACCAAGCGGGACAAAGAAAAGGACTGCCAGCAGGAAAGTCGTAAGCAGACTTCCGACAAATCTGGACTTTGTCACACTCGTAAAATGACACTGTATATTTGCAGTCGATATCGCCAAAAGTGCAGCGATGAGCATCGTAAGCAGAAAAGGCTCATATAAACGGTACATCCAGTAAAGCGATGCACCAAAAAGTATGATAAGCAGATGTTGTGATTTCATTAAAGCAGGCTCTCTTTTGAATTTTTAAATCTTAGTACGTCTATGGTCTTATGTGTCGCCATTCTTCCTTTTGCCGTGCGCTCTAAGTAGCCGTTTGCTATCAGGTACGGTTCAAGGACGTCTTCAACTGTCCCCTCGTCTTCACTCAGCGCCGCCGCGATGGTGCTAAGACCGATAGGTCTGCCTTTTGAAGCCACCAACAGCTCAAGCAGACGGATATCCATCTCATCAAAACCGTGAGAGTTGATGCCAAGCTCGTTTAGCGCGTATTGTGTGCGTTTATGCTCGATATGCATCTCATTTGCCACTTCGGCAAAGTCTCTTACACGGCGAAGCAGACGAAGTGCTATACGCGGAGTCCCGCGGCTTCTTTTTGCTATCTCGTGAGCTGCGTCCGCTTTTATCTCTTTATCGAGTTTTTTGGATGCCTGCATTACGATGCGGGCAAGCTCCTCATCCGAGTAGAAGTTCATCCTGAAGTTCATTCCGAAACGGTCACGAAGAGGATTTGAAAGCATCCCCGCGCGCGTCGTCGCACCTATGAGCGTAAATCTCGGAAGGTCTATCTTTACCGTCTGAGCTGCAGGTCCGCTGCCTATGATGATGTCTATGCGGAAGTCTTCCATCGAAGAGTAGAGTATCTCCTCTACTGCGGGAGAGAGACGGTGGATCTCATCAATGAAGAGGATATCGCCCTCTTCCAGATTTGTGAGTATCGCCGCCAAGTCGCCGCTTTTTTCTATCATCGGTGCGGCCGTGACTTTGATGTTCGCGTTCATCTCGTTTGCGATGATAAGTGCAAGAGTAGTCTTTCCAAGCCCCGGAGGTCCGTAAAAAAGCGTATGGTCAAGCGCTTCGGCTCTTTTCTTACTCGCTTCTATGAACACCGAAAGATTTTTCTTGATCTGCTCCTGACCGATGTATTCATTCCATGCATCGGGTCTTAATGTGACCTCGGTGCTCTCATCGGAAGTGAATTTTTCGATCTCTACTATGCGTTCCATCTTACTCTCTTAATATATATATTTTTCACTAGGGAAATCTCTTTTTTTCACCTCTTCGGCGTATGTCGCGACAGCATCTTTTACCAGTGTCGCTCCGTCGAGGTATTTTTTAACGAACTTCGGCGTGAACTCTTCAAAAAGTCCGAGCATATCTGAAAACACAAGAACCTGCCCGTCTACTCCGTTACCCGCACCTATGCCGATAACAGGAATGGACACGCTTGCTGCCACGCGTGTAGCCACGTCAGCTTTTACACCCTCGATGACCATACAAAACGCACCTGCCGCTTCTATGGCTTTTGCATCTTCTATGAGTGAAAGCGCGCTTGCCTCATCCTTGCCTTTGACCTTGTAACCGCCTTCGCTTCTAACCGACTGAGGAAGAAGACCTATGTGACCGCAGACTGCGATGCCGTTAGATGTCAGATGTCTTACTATGTCGGCTTTATCCGCGCCGCCCTCTATCTTTACAGCGTCTGCAGGTGTCTGTTGAAACACCTTTACCGCATTGCTCAGTGCGTCCTCTTTTGACATGTATGTTCCAAAAGGCATATCGCAGATGACAAAACTTGACGGAGAACCGCTGCATACCGCGTTAGTGTGGTATAGCATTTGCTCTAGTGTAGCACTGAGTGTGTCACTTTTACCGGCGAAGCTCATGTTGAGACTATCGCCGACTAAAAGGATGTCCGCACTTTGTTCAAAAAGTTTTGCAAAAAGTGCATCATAAGCCGTGATCATCACTAAAGGTGTGTTACCTTTAGCATTTAATATTTTTGAAATTGTCATTTTTTTCATCATTTTAGTAAATCTTTTTAGATAAATTTCTCTAAAGAGATTTTAACCAAAAAATGATATAATCCAAAGCAATATAGGAGAACTATACTTATGGGCGTAAGACGAGAACTTGAAGCAAACTTTGATTTTGAGATAGTCGATGAGTTTTTAGAACATTTTTCCATGATGGTAGATGTTATGGAACCGCTCATCGTCAACCTTTCAAAAGAGAGTCATTACAAAGATGACATAAACGAGCTTTTTCGTATATTTCACAACCTAAAATCAGCTTCATCTTTTTTAAGACTAGAGCCTATCATAAGACTCTCAACCTTTGTCGAAAGTGCTTTAGAGACACTAAGAGAAGAGGACGGTCCTGCGAATGAAGAGGTCATAACATGGCTGCTCAGCATAAGTGATATGTTTGAAAAATGGTATGATGACCTCAAACTTGATAACGATCTTTCCAAGATCGAGTTCGCCCTATTGAAATTACCTGATATGGATAAAAATTGAAACAACTTGTAGCGTATATAACTTCTTGTTACCCTGAAAAATCTTTTAGTATCGACCTTGCTCTGGCACTTGGAGAAAACGGTGTCGACAGCATCGAACTGGGCATCCCGTTTTCCGATCCTGTGGCAGACGGTCCCGTGATCGAAAGAGCAAACCACATAGCCTTAGAAAGCGGATTTAAATTTCGTGATGTCTTAGAGATCTCAAAAGAGATCTCAGACAAAGTAGACACTCTGTGGATGGGATACTTCAACCCGTTTTATCAGTTCGGTATGGAAAAACTTCTTGAAACGGCAAAAGAGTTACAGGTAAGCGGACTTATCATCCCTGACGTACCTCACGAAGAGGCGGTCGCATATAAACATATGTTTGACGCCAACTCTGTAGCAAACATCTCTTTTGTCGCTCCGACAGACTCTAAAGAGCGCATCAAGCAGATAGTGACCGATGCAAAAAAATTCATCTATATGGTCGCATATACGGGTATCACGGGTTCAGGAAAAGCTGAAGACCTTACTCCTTTCATCAGCTCTATAAAAGAGTTTACCGACACTCCTGCATATGTAGGTTTCGGTGTGAATGCAAATACTGCCAGAGACAAAGTAAAGGGTGCAGACGGCGTCATCGTCGGTTCTGCGTTTATCGACATCCTTTTAAGAGACGATCTAACATACGCACAAAAGATAGAAGACTGTTCTAGTCTGGCTTTCATCATCAAAAACGAGATCAACTCGTAACTACGACTTCTTACATGTAAGCTTTAAACATCCTTACATGTAAGCACCATTTTCAATCCCCGTATTTGGCTTTAATCTTTATGACTTATACTTCCGAAAAATTATCAAGGACAATATATGTATAAAGTAATAGTAGAAAGACAATGCGGATGTTTCAAAAAAAGCGGTCACGATGCAGAGGTAAGTTTTGACAACAAAGACGATGCTCTTCTTCACGCGAACGAGCGTAAAAACCACATGAATGACAAGTGGTGCGGCAAGCATAACTTCTTTGTAGAAGAAGAGGGAGAACACCTTGTCATCAAAATGAATATGGCAGGCTAAATTTTTTCATTTAATAAGTACATCTAAACTTATTTATAAGTAAGTTTAGATAGTATTTCACTATGGGGCTGACCTGGTTTCGACGGGATTAGGTAGCTCATGATTGCATGTCGGACTGAGCACTTCCGTTACGCGGCTCAACTTGCTTAAACGCAAACAATACAAATTATCGCCCAGCTTTAGCAGTAGCTTAAGTTTTAACCCCTCCTAACGAGGCGGGCTGCTTCACCTGTTGACTCTAGATAGGCAGGATTCGAAGTATAACCCTTCATGTAGATATATTTTAGGTCTGTCTCAGCCTAAAACGAATCTTTGAGGCTCGTCTTGTGTAGCTTTGCAAGTTGTGTGAAGCAGGATTAAACCAAACAACTTCTCTAAGCATGTAGACGTCGTGGGTAGCTTGGTTTCGGACTGGAGTTCGATTCTCCACAGCTCCACCAATACAACCTCCTAAAACATCCTAAAATAATAAAAATTTGCTCTTTACTATTCTTTTAAATCTTCTATTTGAGCTATCTTAAACATTCTATTTATTCTATATGTTAAGTCATTATTTTCTTCAGATAATTCTTTCAAAGCATAAATCAAATTTTTTCTAAAATTTTCAACTTCTGCAATATGAGATTTCTTTCTCAGATATTCAAATGAAATTTCTGTAAAGTCTTTATTTTCATTTAAATACATTTTACAATCGTCTTTAGTTAAAAATTGCAATCGTGCTACATCACTACTAGTAGAATGGCTAGATATTAAATTCTCAAGAGCGTTATTAATATCTTTAATATCAAGTTGTGATCTTACTACTCTATTATAGGTATCTTCTGCATACTTTTTAAGTTCTTTATTATAAGAAATCACTGTATTATATTCAGATTCTCTATAATACCTTATATGTTCATTTATTGTAAAAAAATCGTCTATATAATGTTTTCCAGCCTCGATTAATAAACTATCATACTGCGGTTTATTTTGTTCATCAATTCGAGTTAACTCTTCTATATAAAATAAAAAATTATTGGGATGCACTAAACTTATTATTTTTGTATCTTGTGCTAGCAATGCATATAATTTTTCACTATACTCTTTACTTGTTAATGAAAAATCATCTAAATATTGACGTCCTAAATTCATAATATCATCATAAAGTTGCGACCTTTTGAAATTGTTAGAATCTTCTTCTACTACACTATAAAGTTTTTCTTTATCTATAATACTTGTATTGATATATTTTGCTAATACTTCTGTGATAGGGGTGATGATATATTCTATATCATAGTATATGTAATGTAGTATCTTTTCCAACTTATCATCAATTGGAAAAGGTTTATCACTATTGAGATGATGAGTAGGTTTCTCAATAGTATATTTACGTAATTTTTCAAGTTCTATAAAATGAAAAAGAGCATAAATAGTTGATATTTCTAAAATATTTTCGGCTATTTGCCTTTTAGAATTTTTATGTAAAAAACCCCAATCTTTAATAAAGTCAAAATCATTTAAAGCAGTAACCATTCGTTTCATTACTCTTATATTTTTAATATCTTTATCTTTTAAATATTTAATCATATACTCTTTGAAAGGTTCATATTTAATCTTGTTATTTACTATATTAAATAAACTGTCTATTGATGGTGAGTAGAATAGTTCTATATCAATTATTTTTTCTTTATATTCTGTATACTCACTATTCTCTGTTTTTGAAGTATTAAAATTTAAACTTACATTTTTTTCTCCATCTACATTAGTCGAGTTTATATCATAACTTGATATATTGTTATGCTTATTTCCAAGCTTCTCTTGATGCATAATCATTACAATCTTGCATTTCTTATCTTCTTTAAGTGACGATATTAATCCCATAATATCTTTATGAGAAATATTGTCTGATAGACGTTCAAAATCATCAAAACATATAATTTTACCTTTGAAGTCTGTATCACTGAGTATACTTAAAGCAGCACTCCCAAGAACACCTCCAATACCATATGTCATTTTATTAATTTCTTTCAAAGCCGGGTAATATTTTGCTTTTAATCCATCTATTCCTTTGGCAATTTTACTTTTCCTTGAGACTTTCAATAGTATTTCGGAATTAATAGACTCTATTGAATGTTTTCCAAACAAAGATACATATGCAATATCATGTTCTTGATATTGTCCATTTTTTATTAAATGTTCTTTTGTATATTCTTTCCAAAATACAGTTTTTCCAATACCCCACCTTCCATCTATTGATAAAACAAATCCATCTTTATAATCTTCATTATCTAGAGCTAATAATTGATTTAATTTTTCTGTAATCTCTTCTTTGTTTAAGCCATCTGTTCTTATCAAATCACTTTCTATTTCCATAATTTTATTCCTAACAATAAATTTCAACAACGATTATACATAAATCTATTGTTTTAGTTTCACCTTAGTAAGTTCTACAAATCTACACATTACTAAACACAGAAGCTACGGCAGAACCTGCGACGGCTAGTAAAGAGAGTTTTAGCATTGCTAGACCTAGAAGTATTTGTGATGTTGTCTTATTCATCTTGTATCCTTTTATTTTTTGATACTAGAAGTATATAAGGACTCTGTCAAGACGGCATCTACAACTGCTTTACACTTTCTTTACATGTAAGCATTTCTAGACAGGTTTAACATCGCATTATTGATCTTTATAAATGACCTGTTTTAACAAAGATTATAGTTTCTTCATCCACAAATGGATAGTGTTCACTTAAATGGGGACTTCTGATCCAACAGCCTTGTGGATACGCTCCATGTTCATCCATGAAAGTTCCTTGTAGTACAAGGATCTCTTCTCCTCCCCAATGTCTATGAGGGATAAACCTTTCATTCTGAGGCCATTTTACCAAGGCTGTTTGTGTATGCAAAGGGAGTACTTCTAAGTTTCCCTGTCCGGGTAACCATTCAGAAGTAGATGTATTTATGATGACTTGTTCTTCATCTTTAGACTGATCTACTTTTCTAAAAACCGTGCATCCGCTTGTTGTTCTGACATAAGCTTCATTTTCTTTTGGTAGATAAAGATAAGTCCCTTTGTGAAACTCTCCAAATTCATTCATATACGTTCCGTCTAAAACAAATATCTCTACACTGTTTATCTGTTGTGAATCTCGATTTAAACTTGTATTCTCTTCCATTTTTACCAAAGCTGTTTCTTCTTGGTTCTTTAAAGAGAGTGTTTTTTTGAAAACACCTGTTTGTTCAGTTTTTTCCCACTCTAAAGTTTCTGTATTTATCAAAGCTCGTTTATCATAGTCACTATTCATCAGCTATAACCTTATAGGAAGGAGTTCAAATCCAATTATTGATCTTTATAAAAGATGATCTCAAAGCAGACACCATTTTTTTCATTTCTTACATTCAGTAAACCGGAGCTATGATTTTCTATGACTATTTTAGAGATGTACAGCCCTAGTCCTGTACCGTTTTTTTCACTTTTTGTTGAAAAGTACGGGTCAAATATCTTCGGTAAAATGGACTCGTCAATACCGCCTCCGTTATCACAGATCTGTATTGTAAATTTATGTGCATCTTCACGCGCACGGATCGCTATTGATGGATTTTCTATATTTTTTTCCATAAAGTTATCTATACTGTTTTTAATGATATTTAGTACCACCTGCATCACTTCATAGGTATAGATCTTGATGTGATTTCTAATACTGATATCGACAGTAATTTGTATATTCTCTTTGAGGATAAGAGAGTGAAGAATCTTTAAAGCCTTTTCTATAGGTATGTTCAAGCTTGTCAACTCTTTTTCTTTATCGGGTTTAAAGAAGTTTGTAAAATCATCAATAGTACCGGTCAGATAGCGCGTATACCTATGTATATCTGCCATCTCATCCTCTACAAGCTGTAAAAACTTTTCTCGTGATGCTTTATCATCAAAATTAAATTTTTCTAATTTTATTTTACTTTGAATATTAAAAGCACTCATCCCGATGACGCTTAACGGCTGCCTCCACTGATGAGCTATGACACTTATCATCTCCCCCATTTGAGCAAGTCTGCTTTGTTGCAGCATAAGTACTTGCTGAACTTGATTTTTATTTATCTCATCTTGTACGGTTACATGTAAGATCTCTTTTTGTCTTTTCTGTTCATCAAATAAAATGCCGACTACGAGGACTACCGCCATATGAGCAAGAATAAAAATGTTGTAATTGATGATGTTGTCTGTACTTGCACGCAGATAAAATGCACCAATACCAAAATAGACAGAGTAAGACGCGATCATTGCGACGATAGCACTCATAAATGTTCCATATAAGATCCCTTTTTTCGAAACTATAAAAGTTATTACCGGCATCGTTAAACACATAAGTAAAAAAGGATTTTCTATAGCAATAATGATGGTTAAAAAGTAGATATAAACTCCAAAGAGAGCGCCAATGAGTAAAAAATCTTTAAAATCTATTTTTTTAAAGTGAATAAAAAAAAGCAATAAAAACGGGGTTAGTAAGAACTGTCCCATAACATTGCCGAACCACCATGAAAATACAGCATACAAAAACTCACTGGCTGTTAAATGAAATCCGTCAAGTAAAAGTACAGCATTGGAGAATATGGCACTAAAAGGCTGTAATATCAGGGCAATGATAAAAACCAATCCAAAAGCATCTCTAAAAGTTTTCAACTCTTTGCTAAGTTCAAACTTATTAAAAACATATATCCCGATCAACGCTTCTATGGAGTTAATGACAGCCACTGCAAAAGAGGGCAGAAAGTTAATGTTGTTCGTATAGGCCAACACAAACTGGCCTATGAAAATACCGGGTACGACTCTTTTACCAAAGTAAAGTGCAAAGGCAAGAGCTATCCCCTCCGGAGCAAAAAGACCGATACAGTTTATGCCTTCGTTATTGTTCAACAGATCAAAACTAAGCTTTCCCGTGACAATATATAAAAAAGCGATGGCTATACCGGGGAGTAGAGATGTAACTTTAAATGTAGTGTATTTTTGTTTGATGCCTATTGCGAGTTCTTTATAATTCATAATTACTCTTCATCTTAACTGCTCCCCCTGTTCTTACTTGGGGAAAACTATACTTTATGATTGTACCTTAATTGCTCGCTAAGAGAAAGCCTTCTATTTTCAAATAGTCACCGGATAAGTTTTTATCCGGTTTTTAAACTTTATGCACGATCAGGAAATATACCGACTACACAGATAATATAATGAAGTCCCATACTTGGCTGATAATTATAAAAAGCTTCGCCCTTTCCTGTACTTTCCGTGGCAGGGGGAAGTGTTGCCGTAATACCCGTTACAACATTGTTAAGTAGCGCATTTGGTGTCGATGTGGATAGCATAGGGATAGGAGTCACACCATGTCCATTGTCATAACTACCCGCACTGGCTAAAGCTTGTGCTCCAGCTGTTTTGCTTGTATTCGCAGTTCCATCATGAACTTTTAAATTTGCTGTAGCATTTGATGGAGCAGAATTATTGATCCCATGGTTATGTGCAGGTAAATTATTTTGAGTTAAAGTTACCGTTTTATCACCAAATTGTTCACCCAGATGAGGAAAACTTGATACGCCGACAGGAACTCTTCCCGTAAGATCAGGAAGCTTAAAAGTGATTCTTCCGTCTCCACCGTAAGTTGTTCCTATCAAAGAAAATAAAGCCTGATTTTCCGTTATGTGCATCGTTTGCCCTGCACAGAATGCCCAATTTTTTGGAGCCCAAACTACTGGCCACAATCTAATCTCTCCTAAATAACCTTCCATAACATATTTCCTTTTTAAATTACTATTTCAATAAGGTCAAGCCTTACTATCATAATGACTATAAGCAACATAGCTTATGTCAAACAGATTGCTGCAAATACATAACTTTAGTCTTTGTTTCAAATTATCTCTAGGTTATTTTTATTCATAAACTTGCTCCTTTAATTGAAAATTGATTATCTTTTTCTTCTAATCTCAAATTGTTAATGATGTCCGGCATCCTATTTATTACCAGGATGTCACCGATATAAAAAATCTTCTCCAAGCCAGATGAGAGATATTGATAATTATTTAGCCAATAGATATTTTCATTTTGCTTGTTCATGTCATCTGGTTCTTTTATATTGTCTATACTTGCTAATAAATTCTGCATTGATAGATTAGCCGTTGGAGTCGTCACTGGAGTAGTCACTGGACTAGCAGCTGCTGTAATATCAGCAGTAGTGGTCGTACTTGAACTTGCAAGAGTGTAATTTGAAGCGACTCCGCCATTGGTACCGTCGGCTAAAGAGTAACCGATTCCTGTGACTGTTTTAGCAGTTCCGACATTTTGATCGCTAAAACTTGCAGTGCCATGATTGAGTGTGAGCGTCTCTGTCCCTACCCCTGTACTTACACTTCCCCAGTTTGAAATATTTACATTTGTTGTACCGTCATATACTTTATTATCCGCAGTAAATCCATTGATCGTTAATACCTTAGCCGTAATATCAGCAGTTGTTGTCGCACTTGAACTTGAGAGAGTGTAATTTGAAGCAACGCCTCCGTTTGTACCGTCGGCTAGAGAGTAACCCGTGGCCGTAACTGTTTTTGAAGTTCCGACATTTTTATCGTTAAAGCTTGCCGTACCATGATTTAGCGTAAGTGTCTCAGTTCCTACGCCTGTACTCACACTCCCCCAGTTTGAAACGCTTACGGCAGTTGTACCGTCATATGTTTTATTTGCGCCACTCAGACCTGAGACACTTAATGCTTTTGGATCTATAGTCATCGTTCCATTTCCAAAAGAAATAGCATACCCGCCGACCTGTTGTGTGGAGTAATAACCAAAAGGGGTAATGGAAACACTTCCCGCATTAGTATGATCTCCTGCTGTGCCTGTAACACTGTTTGTCCCGAAGGTATATCCAGCTGAGCCTAAAAGTAAAGCACTTGGTGAAGATATGGAGTAGCTTACTCCACTTGCATTTTGTGCAGTTCCATTATAGGTTGTGGTGACATCATTTGCCGTTACTGTTAAAGGCACCATAAAAGCACGAAGTAAAGGAGCGGTATACCCATCATAACCGATCCAAGTACTAGTAAAATCAAATCCGGTAAAATTCGCCTGTTGTTGCATCTGGGTATTACTTAAACCTGAAACACCGGGGTTATTATCCGTCAATCCGGTAGCGGTATTAAAATAACAGTTTGAAAAGTTCGCTTTAAGATCCGAATTTTCATCAAATCCTCCGGTATGCGTACTGTTTGTTATAGTTACATTTGCATAGCTATTGATTATAGAACCTGTTGAAGTCTGACTCTCATTACTGTTCCAGCCAACAAATCCCCCTGTATAATCAGCATTATTTATACTCCCTAGAGCATAACTATTTTTGATTACACCTCCATTCTCTCCTACAAATCCTCCTACATTGGTTATTTGATTTGTATTTGATATTGCAACATTGGCAAAGCTCTCTGAGATACTACTTGCTGCATCAAAAATCTCTCCTACAAATCCTCCTTCACCGTTATTGGCATTTGCATTGCTTATCGTTCCCCCGTTTACATAACTCTTTTTTATCGTTGAAGCATTATCCATAAACCCGACAAATCCACCAACAGAATAATTATTTGTTGATGTTATATTGATATTGGTAAGACCAAGATTTTGGATTGTTGCACCGCTTATATCACCGAACAATCCAACATCCGTTGTAATATCAGATGAATTTATAGTCAGGTTATTAATAGTATGCCCGAGTCCGTCAAATTTACCGGTAAACGGTGTTGCTATATTCCCAAGCGGCACAAAGTTGGCAATACTTGATGCATCGACATTGCTCCCCAGTGCAAAATTACCAAAAAGAGTGCCATTGATATTTTGTAATGCGTTTGCTGTCGTGATTACCGTATAGTTTATGGCACTGTTAGCTCCAAGCTGTGTCGTAAAGTTTTGTCCGGCTTGCAGGTTGATAGGTGCATGAGTATAGTAGTCTGCATTAGCGTTACCTCCAGTACCATAATCTAGTACTACTTTTCCGCCGCTGCCCCCGGAAGCATCGAGGGTTGAGTTTATATAAATATTGTTATATGCCGAAAGTGTAAGAGTATTGCCGCTTGTCCATGTAACGGCATCATTGACATTGATATCTCCCCCGGTACCTGATGTACCGCTGCTGCTTTGGATCGTAATGCTGCTTGAAGCAAGGTTAGTTGACAGTGTAGCTCCTGTCATATCTCCACCGCTTGCGGCGATAGTAAAGTCGACAGGGTCTATCAGCCATATTCCGTTATCGCCGTTGGTGGCTTTAGTGGTGACTTTTGTGTTTTCTGCTATCTTTACATGAGAACCGCTTGTCTCGATGAAACCGCCGTTACCCGTATTTGGTGCTGAAGCATCTAAAGTACCTGATATCTCAGTCGTCCCTCCATGAGCGAAGAGGACTATCTTTCCGTTTTGTGTATCTATGGAGTTGGCTTCTATGATGCCTGTATTGTTTACCATACCGTCTAGGACTGTACTGAGGGCTTGTGTTGTCAGGTAGACTTGTCCGCCGTCTGCTTGGATGATCCCTTTGTTCTCTATAAGTGAGTCTAGGACTCCTTTATCTATAGTAAGTTTGATTAAAGAGTTACCATTGAGATTCAGGGTCACTTTACTTGCGCCTGCGAGTTGGACATTTCCAAGTGTTGCACTTATAAGACCTTCATTGGAAACTGTTTTTCCTGCTAAGACTACATAGCCTCCGGAGTTTGCCGTGATAGTTCCTAGATTAAGGATTGAGTTTGTACTGCTACCGCTTAGGGTGTAGTTTCCTTTTTGGAAATCGTCATCACTCATGTTCAGTGTTGAAGCTACCAAGCCTCCTACATTTACTTGTGAGTCTTTAGAAAAAATGATACCGTTTGGGTTAAGAAGAAAGACCTGACCGTTTGCGTTTATGGTTCCTTCTATAAGTGAGCTTGTTACTCCTACTACACGGTTAAGAGTTATTGAAGAGCTTGAGGGTTGTACGAAATTTACTGTCTCATTTGGAGCTACACTGAAGCTTTGCCAGTTTATACTGGCTTTTTGGGTGGTTTGGGTTATAGTCGTGGTATCTGCACTTTGGGAGATAGTCGCTGTCCCGGTTGTCACTACTCCGGTACTCGGAGCTGCGCTTAAGACAGTCATACTCCCAAGAAGTGCAGTTATGACTAAGGCTATCTTCCCGCCTTTTAGTATTCTAAACCTTGAGCTATATTCATGATTAGTTTTCATCTTAACAGTTCCCCCAGTTTTTACTTAGGAAAACTATACTTTATGATTGCACTACAATTGCTCGTTTCATGAGAGCTGATAGTGGTTTTTAGAATTTATCATTTATAATCAAGTGTCAACATTCAATTTATAACCGATTGCATACATACTCGTAATCGTTATTTCTGGGATTTTCTTTCGTAGGCGAACAACCATATTTCGTATGTTCTCCTGTTTAATATCTTCATTATAGATATAAAAATGGTTTAATATTCTTTCAATAGTGCAGATGAATCCAAAATCCTCTAAAAGTACTTCCAATAGCAATAAATCATATTTTGCTAAATTCAATAATTCATCCTTATAAAAAAGAGATTTTTTGGTTTTATTCCATACGAGAGAGCTGTTTATATGAAGCAATTCATCACTAAGAACTGCAATATCACTTACTTTTTCTAAAACTTCCAGCATATTCTCCGGACCGATGGGTTTTGGGATGAAATGTAAGATACCAAGGTTTATAAACTCTATAAGATATTCAGGATTTTGATGCGCAGATATGACGATAAAGACTTGATCTTTATTTTGTTCTTTTATCGTTCGGATAAGTTCAATGCCATTTACTTTAGGCATCTCATAATCCGTCATCACAATATCAAAAAATTTTCCATTTTTTTCTTGAAACTCTTTATATCTTTCTAAACCCTCTTCTCCGTTTGAAGCTGTTTGAACATAATCAAAATAATCACCAAGAACAGACGATATTTTCTTTTGTAACGGAAGATAATCTTCAACAAAAAGAATACTCAGGTTTTTACATTTTTCGTACAACGATTGTCCCATTATCTTTCTCCATACAAGATGATCTCGAAGCAGACACCATTATCTATATTTTTAACATTAAGTAAACCTGAACTATGATTTTCGATCACTATCTTAGAGATATACAGTCCAAGTCCAGTACCGTTTTTTTCGTCTTTTGTGGAAAAATACGGATCAAATATCTTCTCTAAAATAGCATCGTCAATACCACCGCCGTTATCACAGATATTCAGAGTAAACTTGTTATTGTCCTCTTCAATACGAATATTTATCTTAGGGTCAGGTATACTCTTTTCCGTAAAATTATCAATACTGTTTTTAATAATATTTAAAATGACCTGCATCACTTCATTGGTATAAATATTTATGCTTTTATTGGTTTTTATATCGACAGTTACTTCAATACCCTCTTTTATTATCATTGTATTAAGAATATTTAAGGCCTTTTCAACGGGTATACTCAAGAGTGTAGATTCTTTCTCTTTATTTGGTTTAAAGAAATTTGTAAAATCTTCTATAGTACCGGTTAGATATTGCGTATAACTATGAATATCCTTTATCTCATTTTGCAAAAAATGCAAAAACTTTTCTTGTGATGCTTTCTCGTCAAGATTAAATTTTCCCAAATCTATTTTATTTTGAATACTAAAGGCACTCATATCTATAACACTTAAAGGCTGTCTCCATTGATGTGCAATGATACTCAGCATCTCTCCCATTTGGACAAGTCTTGCCTGTTCAAGAAGAATCTGCTCTTTTTTATATATATCTTTAATACTTTTTTCGACTCTATCTTGAAGAAAGCCGTTAACTTCTTGTAATTTATGCTGCGCATCTAAGAGGTTCTTTTCCGCCTCTTTTTGAGCTCTCATATCTATGCCTATATAGATTATTTCATTGTCTGAAAGATTTACATTTACCCATCTGCTGGGGATAAGTTCTCCATTTTTAGTCATAGGAGTCATCTCTATATATTGTGTTTCTTTTCTTGCAGCAAAAGCTTCTCGCATAATCTCCTGCTGCAGAGGATCAGGGTGAAAAAGTGCAAATACATTCTCATGTGCATTGAGCTCTTCAATGCTCCATCCAAAGACTCTTTCACACTCCTTATTCCATAAATGGCAATGTCCACTTGTGTCAAAAGAGTCAATAAATATCGGAGCGATATCAAAAAGTGTTTTAAAATGCTCTTCTCTATATTTACAGTTTTGTTCTATCTCTCTACTTCTCTTTATTTCGTTTTGCAGTCGTAATATCCACACTGCAAGTACTATAATAATAAAAAATAAGATCGATATGAACATTATTACTTTTCCCCATAAGAATTGACTATATTCTATCTTAAAATACTAAAAACAGTTGAGCGAATAACTTATTACTCGATTTTCCCGATACAGATGCTGCATCTGAACCGAATCCGCATGCATAGGAAGCTTTGAAGTTTATATACTTATATGAAGCGCTATAACTCACCCCCACATCACTTAATCTTCTGACATTATCTGTCAATCCTGTCCAAGCTTTTGCATTCTTCCATATTTTAGCCGTATCGTAAAACAGACCGGCTTGATGAGTGAGATTTATGACTGTCGGTAGATTGCGTAACAGTTCCGCTGAAAAAATAAAACCTTGATCGCCTGAAAGTTCATTATTGCTGTAAGCTCTTACTCCGTAAGGACCGCATACTGATAACTCTTGACTTGAATCTAGATTTTTATCAAAACTTTTTTGTGCATTAAACACTGTTTTAAATATTGTTTTCTCATTTAACTGCTGATTATACGTTAACTCTAGATTTGCCTTGGAAAACCTACCTTCTGATTTTAAAATCAAATCATTTATCTGTGCAGTTTGAGTTTTTAAACTTTTATACCCTTGAGTAAAGGAGACAGTCCCTTCAATAGAACCGTTTCTTGCGAACATGTTCATACTTTTATAAGCATTGAGAGATACTGTAAAATCATCAACGATTTTTTTATCATCTTCATGATTCATCCAGTCTGACATGATTCTATGTTCATACTGCCCTTGTATATCTAAACTGCTTGTCATTGTTTTTATGATCGGGAAAACAACTCCTGCTTCTAAAACAGTAGCGTCACCATAAGCATCAAGATCTTTATAAATATCACCCAAAGTGTATTTTAGTCTGCTGGCACCGATATTGGTCTTCATACCAAAATTACCTATTGGAAGGTCATAAGACAGATGTCCATATTTCAATCCATCTGAAAAAGAGTTCAGAACATAAACACTTAAAGCATCACCGTATCCGGATGGAGAGTTAATAGTTCCGCTGGCACTGCCTCTATACTCACCTGTATATTTATTTCCATAATTATCAACAACAGCATATCCTTCGAACCGCTTATGCTCTTTAGCGGTGATTGTAAAGTCGCTGCTCCCGACTTTTTTCCCTGGAAAAATTTCTGCATTGACTATCTGTACCCCTGAGAGAGAGTTGATAAGCAATATCTGTCTTTCTAACTTATCCATAGATATTACATTCTGACTGTCCAGTTTAGAAAGATATCTCTTTATCGTAGCATCATTTACATTTGAAGAATTATTTATATTAAATGTACCGTAGACACCTTCGATGATAAATATTTTCACAATATTGTCATGTAAGTCCTGTACGGGGATATAAGCACGTGCTACAAAATAACCGTGAGAGCGATAATACTTAGTAATAATCTCCGCAACTTTTTTGATTTCCAAGAGTGTTAGTTCTTTACCTTCATACTCTTTAATAAGTTCATGTAGGACTTCTGTAGAAAATACTGTGTTGTTTTGGATTTCAAACTTTTTAACCAGAACTTTTACGGTATCGTCCCCCGTAATAGGCGCTGCATACTCTTGTGAAGGCATTACCGGCAATGCTTTTTTCTCCACCGGTTTTAAAGCGGGTTTTATCTCATTTAAGATGGTTCCTGAGTTTGGTATATCCGCTGCAAACATCACATTTACTAGTAACAGTAAAGTTATAAAACTTTGTTTTAGTATTTTTCTCATCTTAATAATTCTCCCACTTTTTACTTTGGGAAAACTATACTTTATGATTGCACTTCAATTGCTCGTTCATAGTAGAGTTAGTGCTATTTCTTTACATGTAAGCTTAGACTCTCGATGTTTTTTTTGTATCTGCCGAGCATCTTGCTTATCTCTTCTATCTCGAACATCTCTATCTTCTCTAGAAGTGTTTCGCTGTACTCCATCATATGCTGTATGTTGTGTTTGGTCGCCAGTTCTTTTAAAGCGGTCGCGAACGTGGATATCTGCTCTAAGTCGTTGTTGTTGGCAGCTTGTACATATAGCTCTTCGATCTCAGGAGAGAGAGCATCTAAGAAGATCTGCAGCTCTTCTAAGTTCTCGACTTTTATCTCCTCTTTTACTTTTGGCTGTACCTCTTTTTTTATGTACTTTAAAAACTTCGAGACTTCATGGTAGAGTTCGTTTTTAGACACGGGCTTTCTCAGGTAGCCGTCAAACCTCTGCACTTTTATCTTCTCAAGCTCCTGCTGCATGATCGAAGCCGTCAATGCGATGATAGGCACATCAAGACTCTCTTTTATGATCCTTGTCGCGCTGTATCCGTCAAGGACCGGCATCCTTATATCCATGAGTATCAGATCTATCTTATTGCTTGCAGCTTTTTGCACAGCATCCTGCCCGTCCACGGCTTCTATCACCTTTATGTTCGTACCGTAAAAACTCTCTGTCACAAGTCTTCTGTTCTGTTCTATATCATCGGCTACCAAGATAACAGCGTCTTGGAACTCGATCTCCGTGTAGTCTGCAAGGACCTCATCTTGTGCCTCTTTATCATGCAGAGAAGCGATATCCAGGTTTTTAAGATTCAGTATGAATGTTGAGCCCTTGCCTACTTCACTTTCTACATTTAGTGAACCGCCCATAAGAAGTGCCAGTTTTCGGCTGATGGCAAGCCCCAGACCTGTGCCTCCGTACTTTCTGACATCCTGATTTTCCTGCTGTTCAAATATATTGAATATCTTGTCTTGAGCATTTTGCGGTATCCCTATCCCGCTGTCTTGTACCTTGATCTTTATGTCTACCTTGCTAAGATGTTCATGAACACTCTTCACTTCGACTATGACCTTGATGTATCCCTCATCCGTAAATTTCAGCGCATTGCCTATGAGGTTTATAAGGATCTGTTTGAGCCTGACTTGGTCTGTAAAGACGGCTTCGGGCATCTTTTCATCAATATCCAGCTCAAGACTCAACCCTTTTTGTTCTGCCTGAAGCGTAAAAAGATTGATGCTCTCTTGAAGTATCTTCTTTACGTTTGTCCTGCTTTTTATGACCTCTAGTTTTCCCGACTCGATCTTAGAAAGGTCTAGAATGTCGTTTATCAAGATAAGTAGGGTCTCTCCCGAGGAGCGGATAGTATGGATAAAAGACTTCAGCTTTTTATCCTCCACTTTTTCATCTAGAAGCTCCGCAAAGCCTAAGATGGAGTTCATCGGTGTTCTTATCTCATGGCTCATGTTCGATAGAAAGTTGGATTTTGCTTTGTTTGCACTCTCTGCCGCATTTGTCGCTTCGAGCAGCTCTTGGTTTAACTCGTTTAGTTTTCTCTCGACGACCTTTCTTTTTTCTATCTCAATGGAGAGTTTTCTGTTCCAAAAAAGTGATCCCGCGATAATGAGCAAGAACACTCCAACGATCTCAAACAGCATCGTATAGTCGATCTCTCTGTCATACTTGACTTGTACCCATCTGTTATATATCCTGTTTCTTTCATCCTCGCTTATGGAATCTATGACCTTGTCTATGACTTTTATCCCCTCATCTCCCCAGTCATTACGCAAAGCCATTCGAAAGTTTGATCTATAGTTACTTATACCCGATATCTTTAGATTTGAAAGTCCCGATTTTTGGATGTAACTGCTCGCTACGGGCAGAAGGTCTATGTAGGCATACGCATCGCCTTTGACAACGGCTTTAAACGCTTCCATGATGTTTGGAACCATGATATACTTGATATCTGGATGTTCTCTTTTTATTGTCTCGCTGATCGCATAGCCTTTGACCAAAGCGACTTTCTTGCCATACAACTCATTTATATCCGTTATAAATCCTGCATCTTTTCTTGTTATAAAGACTTGCGGCATGGTTATGTAGGGTTTTGAAAAGTTCACATATTTTTTTCTAGAAGCGGTCTTGGTCAGACATGAGTACATGTCGGCTTCTCTTGTATTGATCTTCTCGACACTCTGCGACCATACTTTCGTCGGGACTCTTACAAAAGTTATGCCCGTCTTTTTACTCAGAAGCTCCATATAACTGCTTGCAATCCCTGAATACGTCGCACCGTTTCCTTTAGAAAGGTACTCGAGCGGTTCAAAATCATTGTCGATCACAAACCTGATGGTCTTATGTTTATCTATCCATACCTGTTCCTCTTCACTGAACTTTAGAAGTTCGTTGGAGAGACTCAGGTTATCGCTCCATCTGCTTTTTATCTCTTGGGTCTCTTGTGCGGAAATACTTTTCACACTCTTTTGGATAATACTAAATAATAGAGGTTTATCTTTGTCTATCGCTACACTCACGTCAGTCTGAAACTGATCCAGTTTTGCAGCTATATGAAGATTGTTTAAAAGATATTTGTTGATGATATAGGTGCTTACCGCCAGATTGCCCACATAGGCATCGACCTTGCCAAGAGAGAGCATCTCAAGCGATTCTTCGTTAGAACTTGAAAGTTTTAGTTTGATATCTGGGTACTTTGTCTCTAGCCACTCATGGATATATGAGCCTCTGTTGACAGAGACAGTTTTTCCGTTTAGATCGTCCAAACTTTGAATGCCGTTACTGCCCGTCTGTGTCACGATGACCATAGGCACGGACAGATATGGATCCGTAAAATCCAGATATTTGTCTCTTTCCTCTGTTTTGACGGCACAGGTAAGCCCGTCATATTTTTTCTCTTTCATGTTGTTGAGGACATCGGACCAGACACCTGCCTTGACCTCGAACTTTAGACCCGTTTTTTTGGAGATGAGTTTTATATAGTCGCTTGAAAGCCCGGAGTGGTTACCGTTTTTATCTACAAAATCAAAAGGGGGCCATTTATAATCTGCACCCAGTGTCACGACAGGATGTTTTTTTATGTACGCCTGCTCCTCTTTTGTAAGCACTAAAGGAGAAGCGCTTAAAACCGAGAGGTTTAAAAAAAGGAGGATGAAGTATCGCAGAAAAATCTTCACTATTCTTCTTCTAATATTTGTCTAAAACTTTCCAAATTATTTTCAAAAAGCTCTACTAGATAGGGATCGAACTGCTTGTTTCTTCTGTCTGAAATATATTGCGCTGCTTCATCAAAAGCCCAAGGCTCTTTGTAGATTCTTTTATGTGTCAGTGCATCCAGGACATCAGCCAGTGCGACTATCCTTCCGTAGATATGTATCTCTTCGCCTCTTAAGCCTTGCGGATACCCCGTACCGTCCCACTTCTCATGATGCTGATGGGCAATGATATCCCCTGCTTTTATGAGTCTTCTAGTCGATTGTCTTAAAAATTTATGAGCATTGGTCGTATGGTCTTTCATGATCCTAAACTCATCTTCGGTATATCTGCCCGGCTTGTTCAAGATATGATGGGGGATAGTGATCTTTCCTATGTCATGCAGAGGAGCAGCGTAAAAAACTTCCGATATCTCGTTATCATCAAGGCTACCGTGCAGTGTAGCTAAAAGTCTTGATATCTCCGCGACTCTTTTAATGTGTTTTCCCGTCTCATCGGATGTAGATTCCATCAGCTCCGTCAGCAGGTAGATGATCTCTTTTTGATTTTGTTCGAGTTCTGTAAGAAGTCTTCGTTCTGTTTCTATGATCTTTACGTTTAGATCGATATTGTTCTGCTGTAAGACGCATTTTGCACGGTAAAGTTCCAGATGCGTTGCGACTCTTGAAATGAGTTCATCAGCATAAAAGGGCTTGGTTATGTAATCCACCGCACCGAGTTTAAACCCTTCGGTAATGGAGTCTATATCTGCTTTTGCGGTTAAGAAAATAATAGGAATGTCTTTTGTAGCAGGATCACTTTTTAAGACTTTACAAACCTCAAAACCGTTCATCTCAGGCATCATGATGTCTAGAAGGATCAGATCAAAACTCTTAGTCTTGACTATGTCTAGGGCTTGTTTGCCGTTTAAAGCAAATGAGAAGTTATAGTTATTCTCTTTTAAGATGTTCATAGCAACTTTTATATTATCGCTGATATCATCTACAATAAGAACATTATAAGAAAGTTCCATGTCATAACCCCCTTCAGGACGTTTGGCTTAATTATATCAAAAAAATAAATCTATCAAGATTATTAATGATGACTAATGTTATAATATACAAAATCAAGGACATTATGAATGAATAGTATTACTATTTCAAAACAAAAAATATTTAATAATAAAAATGAAGTTTTCGCACATGAGCTTGTATTTAAAGACAGTTCGGACAATACGACAGGCTTTTCAGATACCGTTAAAGAGACTTCACAGCTGATAATCAGTTCGGTGACAAGCTCGGAACTGGACAAACTTCTCGGCAGAAATTCACTCGCTTTTGTAAATGTAGATGACAAGACTTTGACAAAAGGGATCTTGGATGTCTTAGATAAAGAGAGATTTATCTTAAATATTTTAGAAGACATCAACCTGACAGAAGAGGTGATCAATAAGATCATCCAGTACAGAAAAAGAGGATTTAGATTGTCTTTGGAGCACTTTGATTCAAGTGCCGACATGATAAAAAAATTCAGCAGACTCTTTAACTATATAGACATCATCAAAATGGATACGGTACTTTCTCTGCCTCAAAATCTGGAAAAGGTGATGAGGAAGTTTAAAGGGACAAGGATAAAACTCCTTGCTCAGCATATCGAGACAAGAGAAGACTATAAAAAATACTTGGATATGGGGTTTGACCTCTTTCAAGGGTACTATCTTGATAAGCCGGAGACCATTGAGATCATAGGAGGAAAAGAGGCTGCACAGTTCATTATCCTGCAACTCCTGAGAATCATTAAAGAGGACAATACAAACAATGAGAAACTGGAGTTTTTTATAAAAAAACAGCCTGATCTCTCTTACAAACTAATCCAGTTTTTTAACAACTCTATAAAGCTCAATGTTAAAGTAGAGTCTTTACCGCAGGTACTTACACTGATGGGAAGAGACAAGCTTTTAAGATGGCTATTGGTGTATCTGTACGCGGAAGTCTCTAAAAATCCTGCTTCAAAGACGATGTTGGAACTGGCTATCAAAAGAGCTGAAAGAATGGAAGCCGAAGCTGATCCGAAAAACAAGGACAAAGCTTATCTGGCTGGGATGTTCTCTATGCTGAGTTCTATCTTTGAAACGGATATAAAAGAGCTTATGCATGAGGTAAATATGGATAATGACATCACCTCTTTAGTACTAGAGAAAAAAGGTATCTTTGCATCGAGTCTGATGAGAGCCGAACAAGCTGAAAAAGACTATCTGAAAAAAGTGATGCTTGCAAACTTTGATAAACTCTATACTCCGGACCTTGTCTCGACGTTGGAGTACAGCGGTGTCGAGATAGATAAAGATAAGATCTGATCTATCCTTCATTCCCCTGTTTTTGAGTCTTTCTTTTTATCCGCATCTGGATCTTTGCAAGCTCTCTCATATCGTCGTTGAGATCGCTTTCATCGACGATCTCTAAACCTAAGATAGTCTCTATACAATCCTCTAAAGTGACGATCCCGTCTGTCTGATCGTACTCGTCTTTTACCAAGAACATATGTTCTTTTTTTGATATGAAAAGATCAAGTGCTATGGAAACAGGAAGATTTCTGTTAATTGTAAATATATCTTTTTTTATAGCACCGACAGTCACACTGTCATCTTCAAGCAGCTGCTTAAAGATGTTTTTTGTCAATACGATACCCGTTACCTCTTCCATACTTCCTTTATATATCGGGATCCTTGAAAACTGAAATATCTCTTTTTGCGTTGCAGCGACCTCTTTTACCGTCATATCTTCATCAAGTGCGAAGACGACACTTCTTGGAGTCAGGATCTCTTTGACTTTTATATCGCCTAGTCTCAAGATATTCTCGATCGCATCTGACTCCTGTTCATCAAGTATCCCCTGTGTTTCGCTCAGAAGCGTACTTTGAAGCAGCTCCTCTTTACTAAATCTGTTCAAGGTCTTTCTATGTCTTGATATCCTATTTGTGACAAAGAGTGTCATTAAGATGATCGGATATGTAAAAAATATAAAGAATTTGATCACATGTGCCGAGACAGGTGCCAGCTGTTTGTAATAGACTGCACCGATAGTCTTTGGAATGATCTCGGACAAGAATAAAATAGCAAAAGTCAAGATGATAGAGATGACCACAACTGCATCGTCACCAAATACTTTGGAAGCCTGTGCTCCGACTGCTGCTGCACCCAATGTGTTTGCGATCGTGTTTATTATCAGGATCGCAGCTATTGATTTGTTGATATGTTCCTTATGTGTCCGCAAAAGATTTCCGGTACGCGGTCTATGACTTTCCAACACTGCTATATACGACATATTGATAGATAATAAAACTGACTCTAACACCGAGCATACAAACGATACGGCTATCGATAAAACAAAAAATAGTACTAATAATTCCACTTATTTCCTTTGTAAGATTATAACCAAAAGACAATTTATTATATCCTATATGCTTTAATAGTTTCAAAGAACCAATTTGATATAATTCCATAATTATATTTTCAAGGAATGAAATGCGCGGTTATAAGATATTTGCTGGTACGTCTAGCGTTGAATTTGCAAAAGAGGTATGTCAGACTCTTGATGTCCCACTGGCAAAGGCGGAAGTCAAACGTTTTAGTGATGGAGAGATATCTGTTCAGATCTCTGAGAGTGTTCGTGGACGTGATGTATTTATCGTCCAATCAACAGGAGCTCCTTCAAACGACAACTTGATGGAACTTTTGATCATGACGGATGCCCTTCGTCGTTCAAGTGCAAGCAGTATCACTGCCGTTGTTCCATACTTCGGATACGCTCGTCAAGACAGAAAAGCAGCTCCTCGTGTTCCTATCACGGCTCGTCTAGTTGCAAATATGTATGAGACTGCAGGGATCGACAGAGTCGTGACTATCGACCTTCACGCGGGACAGATCCAAGGTTTCTTTGATATCCCTGTTGACAACCTTTACGGTTCTATCATCTTCAAAGAGTACATCAAATCTAAAAACCTGAAAAATCCTGTAATCGCTTCACCGGATATCGGCGGCGTTGCACGTGCTAGATATTTTGCACAAAAAATGGGTCTAGAGATGGTTATCGTCGACAAACGCCGTGAAAAAGCGAACGTCGCAGAAGTCATGAACATCATCGGTGACGTAAAAGGCAAAGATGTGATCATGATCGACGATATGGTCGATACTGCGGGGACTATGGTAAAAGCTGCATCTGCACTAAAGAAAAACGGGGCTACGTCTGTTATGGCTTGTGCGACTCACGCAGTTCTAAGCGGTAAAGCGTATGAAAATCTAGACAACGGTGAACTAGATGAATTGATCGTTTCAAACACACTCGTTTCACAACCGAACAAAAAGATAAAAGTACTTACGGTCGCTCCTTTATTTGCTGAAGTGATCCGCCGTGTTTATCACAATGAAAGTGTAAATTCACTGTTTATATAAAAATATAGACCATCTTAAACTAAAGAACACATATATATGAAAAACATTAGAAATTTTTCTATTATCGCGCATATCGATCACGGTAAAAGTACGCTTGCAGACCGCATCATCCAAGAATGCGGGGCTGTAAGCCAACGTGAGATGACAAAACAGATGATGGATACCATGGATATCGAACAAGAACGCGGTATCACCATCAAAGCGCAGTCGGTAAGACTTGACTATGTCAAAGACGGTCAGCACTATGTCTTAAACCTCATCGACACTCCGGGCCACGTCGACTTCTCTTACGAAGTCAGCAAGTCTCTGGCTTCTAGTGACGGTGCTTTACTTATCGTCGATGCTGCACAGGGCGTCGAGGCACAGACTATTGCAAACGTGTATATGGCACTGGACAACGATCTTGAGATCATCCCGGTCATAAACAAGATCGATCTTCCCGCTGCTGAACCTGAACGTGTTGCAGAAGAGATAGAAGCGACTATCGGTATCGATGCGACTGACGCACTGCAGGTATCTGCAAAAAGCGGGATCGGTATACGCGAACTTCTAGACGCCATAGTAGAGCGTGTTCCTGAACCGCAAGGCGATCCTGATGCTACGACAAAAGCGATCATATATGACTCTTGGTTTGATGCTTATCTTGGAGCACTTGCACTTGTACGTGTGTTCGACGGTTCTATCAAAAAAGGTCAAGTCGTCAAGCTTATGAGCAACAACGAAGAACACGCCGTTCTTGATCTCATGTACCCGCACCCTCTAAAACGCCAAAAGACAAATGCTATTGAGAGCGGAGAGATAGGCATCGTCGTTCTTGGACTTAAAGATGTAAGCGTCATCAACGTCGGTGATACCATCACTGATGCAAAAAACCCGACAAAAGAACCTGCACTCAAATATGAACCTGCAAAACCGTTCGTATTTGCAGGACTTTATCCGATAGACACGGATAAGTTTGAAGACCTTCGTGAGGCGCTAGATAAACTTCGTCTAAACGACAGTTCACTCTCTTATGAGCCTGAGACATCTGTGGCTCTTGGGTTTGGTTTCCGTGTCGGTTTCTTGGGAATGCTTCATATGGAGGTCGTCAAAGAGAGATTAGAGCGCGAGTTTGATATCGAACTTATCGCTACGGCTCCTTCGGTTATCTACAATGTCTATATGACAAACGGTGAGATGATATCGGTTCAAAACCCTTCGGAACTTCCTGAGCCTAACTATATAGATCATATAGAAGAGCCATATGTCAAAGCGACGGTCATCACGCCTGCCGAGTACCTAGGAAACATCATCACGCTTTTAGTATCAAAGCGCGGTATCCAAGAAAAGATGAGCTACATCAACGAAGACCGTGTCCTTTTAGAGTACTCTATCCCAATGAACGAGATCGTCGTAGATTTTTACGACAAACTCAAGTCTATTTCTAAAGGGTATGCGAGTTTCGACTACGATCCGAGTGACTTTAAAGAGGGTGACCTTGTCAAACTTGACGTCAGAGTCGCAGGCGACGTCGTCGATGCACTCTCTGTTATCGTTCCAAGAAGCTCGGCTGAATCTCGCGGACGCGTACTGGTCAAAAATATGAAAGAGCTCATCCCTCGTCAGCTTTTTGAAGTCGCTGTTCAAGCTTCTATCGGTAACCGTGTTATCGCCCGTGAAACTGTTAAAAGTATGGGTAAAAACGTTACCGCTAAATGTTACGGCGGGGATATTACCCGTAAACGTAAACTTTTAGAGAAACAAAAAGCGGGTAAAAAACGTATGAAGTCCATAGGTAAAGTACAGCTTCCGCAAGAAGCATTTATGTCTATCCTGAAAATGGATTAGATGATGGTTCTCATAAATGCTTCTTTTTGCACCAGCAAAAGCTTTAGTGAGATGAATTGTAGTCGGGACTTGTTCCGATTACAAGAAGACAATCAAATAATGACTTTTATGTCTATCCTGAAAATGGACTAACATGCGCTGTATGATGTGTGAGAGGTTTTCGCTCACACATCTCTGCTCATCCTGTCAAGAAAAACTTTTAACTCCGTCCATCCACAAACGCAAGATCCTCAACAACATCGAAGTCATCTCCTTTTACAAATACAACGATATAAAAGACCTCATCCATACCAAACATACCGATCTTGGGTACTACATCTACTCCGCCCTGGCCGACCTTACTTTTAAAAAGTTCGCTTCCGAGTTTCTTTTTGATGAAAAGATAGCGAGCATCGGCATCGATGACAGAGTCAAGAATGGCTACTCGCATACGGCCATCTTGAACAAAGCGCTAAAAAGCAGATACATCACTCCAAAATATGCAAGACTACGATCAAGAAACGATATAACCTACTCCGGTAAGACAAAAGAGTACAGGATGAACAATCCAAGAGATTTTGAACTAAAAGAGTTTAAAGAGAATAATGTGATCCTCGTCGATGATATCATAACGACAGGACTGACACTGTCGCAAGCTTGTAACACCCTTACTTGTAAAGGCAAAGAGGTCCTTTTTTGCTTGACTTTAGTAGATGCAAGCGAGTAAAATGCAGCTTACATGTAAACAAGTGAGAAACAGATGGCATTAAAACTCAATCACCCTTTTATACATAGAAGACGCGGCAAAAACTTAGGTGTATTTGAGCTCGTCGCCATTGCCCTTGGCGGAATGGTCGGCGGCGGTATCTTTACGGTACTGGGTGTTTCGGTCTCGCTCATCGGAGCATACACGCCCATAGCCATCGCCATAGGCGGTATCATCGCGACATTTGCCGCGTACTCATACATCAAACTCGGTGTCTACTACAAAGATGAGGGAGCGACCTACTCATTTTACAAAAAGACTTTTGCCGACTCGCATTTTGCTGCATCGCTCATAGGCTGGTGGGTCATCTTCGGATATATCAGTACCTTAGCGCTTTACGCTTATACATTTGCGTCATATGCCATCAGCGACTTTAGCTTTGCAAACAATGAATGGGTTAGAAAGGCGGTCGCTGGCGCGATCATCTTACTGTTCACTCTTGTAAACGTATGGAGCGTCAAAGGGATGGGAAGGATCGAGGACTTGATGGTCTATACTAAACTTGTTCTGCTTTCTATCATCTCCTTTGTCCTTATCAACCATACCGACACGACACTGCCTCATCTGCTGCGTGAGACAAAAGACATCTCTATTTTATCTATCTTTATCGTCGCATCGCTGACCTTTGTAGCATATGAGGGATTCCAACTTGTCATAAACGCAGTCAACGAAATGGAAAAACCTGAGATAAATATACCGAAAGCGATATATTGGGCCATCTTTTTAGCCATCACCATCTATGTCGTCATCTCCATCGGGGCAATACTTGCCATCCCGTTTGCAGATATTATCAGAGATAAAGAGTATGCCTTGGCATCCGGGACAAGTCATCTGCTTGGTCACTGGGGAGAGGACTTGGTGATAGCAGGTGCCCTTCTGGCTACAAGCAGTGCCATCAGTTCGACACTTTTTGGAGCATCCAGACAGATGGCAGTCATCTCCAAAGACGGTTATTTCCCGTCATTCTTATCAAAAAGAGATACGACGATCCCTACAAACGCGATCATAACTATGTCAACTTTAGCATTTTTACTGATACTAGCAGGGAATCTGGAGTTGATACTGGAGTTTGGAAGCGTTACCTTCTTGATCGTATCTTTTTTAATGGCATACGCAAATTTTAAAATACGCAGAAAGACCAACTCCTCTACCTTTATCACGCTCTTTGCGATGTTTGCTCTTTTGGTGGGGAGTGTATTTATTATCTATTTTGAAGCCACGACTCAGATAGAGCAGCTCTATTTCATCATAGGTCTGTATCTGCTGCTTACACTCAGTGCATATCTCTACTCTTTGTTTCGTGCAAGAAGGTTACAAAAGCCCTTTTAAAAACTTTTCTTGTCTCCATGGTGACAATTGATGAAAAAACATTCAATTTTGTAATAACCAAGTAATAAATAAAAGTTATAATACATTCATGTATAAACTATTTATTTTCACCTTACTTCTCGGCAGTTTTGTTTTAGCAGATGACTTAAAGACACTCCCTTATGAGACCAGTATAAAATCGGTTCAATCTATACAGCAAGATGCTATTATATATGGTTCTGGCGATAGAGATGTATATGTTTTTATCGATCCATGGTGTCGATATTCGCGTAAATTCATCTCGATGGTTTCCACCAATCCTGCAATGCTTGTAAAGTACCGCTACCATCTTTATCTTTACGGGATTCCCCGCTTACATTCACAAAATGCTATCGCGGCAGTCTATAGAGCAGAAAAACCGTTAAAGACACTTCTTAATATTATGCTCAACGATGATAATATCACGGCACCATTAACACCTCTGGTAGAGGCAAAGATATCCGCTATAAAAGATATAGCCCAAAAATTAAACGTTAATAAACGACCTTTTTTAATCATAGAAAATAGGAAATAGCCTGTATGTATTACAACACACCAAATATCAATAGATACCTTGATTTCATACTTATATATCGAAAACAGATTATTATTTTTTTCACATTAATAGCTATAGTGTTTATGAACACCTTAGAACCGAAATTCCTCTCTTCTGATGAACTGTTTTGGCAAGAAAGTTTAAAAGAGGCAAAAAAAACGGACCTCCAGCATTTCGAGCGTTATAAGCAATCTAAACTAGTCGTCCATACAACTAAGTTCGATGATGCGACAATGGCAGAGCTTCAAAAACTCCAGCAAGAGCTTTCTGCCCTCGCGCATGTCAAAAAAGTCTCTTCGATCTTTAGTAACGATTTCATAGAAAATGAGTCTGACTCCAATAACTCCAGAATGCTGGTAGTTCTCGACTCTACACAGATCAACAGTCTGAAACTAAAACAGCTTGTAAAAAAGTCCCATAACAATTACTGCAACATAGTAGATAAAGAGTTTAGAACTTTTTACTTTTTTATTAGTGCTACAGACACTGTCGATATTACAAAACTGCATATTCCCGGAGAGTACCAATACATCCATTTTGATTATAAAGTCCACTGGAATGTACTCTTTCTCTATTTACTGATCTTTACCGCGATTCTTGTGCTCACCTTTAGAGTACTCTTTAGAAACTATATTGCAGCATTTTCGGCACTCTTTGTTTTGACACTCTCGACTGTACTCACCTTTGGTACTATCATTTTGATCACCGGTATCAATACTATTCACATTACGATGCCTTTTATTACCATCAGTATATCTCTCGTTGAGTTTTTATATTTTTACTACCGCTGGCATGTTTCTCAGTACAAGACAAATGAGATACACGCTCTGCGTAAAATGCTCAATAGGAATATGACCCCTGCGATGTGGACATCGGTTCTGACGCTTCTTGGACTTGGAAGTCTGGTGTTTATCGATTCTGACATCATCAAGCTGCTGAGCCTTAGCGTCATCGTCTCCTCTATTGTAAGCTATATTCTCAACTTAACGGTTCTGCCTTCGATACTCAGTCATTTTACGCTGAAGCACACGCATGTCCCATATGTCAAACTTGGCTACCTGTTAGCATCCAATGAACTGCATTACAATAAAAAGTTTCTTTTGGGATTTTTATCGATCACCTATCTATTTTTGATCATCGGAGCGGTCACGATCTATTCAAAAAGCCACCATCTTTTTCATCTTCATGTAAAAAATGAGCAGCTTGAACTAAAAGTCCCCTATAAACAGATAGATATAAAGCTCATTCACTCTTTAGAACAGTTCACACAAGATCTGCAAAACAGATTTGAAGATGAACTAGGAGATGTCGTCTCAATAGTATCTCTTGTACATAATCTTAATGAAGCAAATACACAAACCGACAAGTTAGATGACGAAGCATTGCTCCAAGCACTTTTCTACATCGATCTGTATCGGCTTAATGACAAATATTTTGATGACAATACGGTGAATGTAGTCATAAATCTGTTTGATATCAATAAACTCGAGTTACTAGAGTGGTTGCAAGCGTACCCCAATATCGATCTCTATTTTCTTGACGATGCCACACTCTTCAGCCTTGCAAAATACAATAAGACGCTACTGCTGGCAAGCTCACTCTTTGTTGCTCTTATTCTCATAGGTACCATCACGGGTTGGATCTTTCGATCATGGCCAATGATATTTGTAGGCTTCACCGTCAACCTCATCCCTATTCTTTGGTTTGGGATGCTCATTACTCTTTTTGATATTCCGCTGAGTATCGAGATGCTTATCGCCATGACTATCTCTTTAGGGCTCGCTTCTGATGCGACTATACACTTTGCGTATAAATATTTCCGCTTAAGATATTTTGGAAGAAGTCAAAAACATACACTTGAAAAAGTTTTCTTTTATGCAGGTATTCCCATAATCATAGGATCTCTTGTGCTCATCTCTGTTTTTGGATCACTCTATTTTTCACAAGTAGAGTCCCTGCAGCTCATCGGAGTATACAGCGCCCTGCTTATTTTCATTTCACTACTGAGTGATCTCTTTGTACTGCCGGTCATGCTTTTATTTGTAGACAAGTTTCAAAGGAAACAGAGCTTTTAGAACAGTCCTTTTAAGAACTTGTTCACCTCTTTTTCTATCGCTTTGCCGGCCTCTTTTTTGATGAGTTCCGTCGCATCGATACCGATGCGCGGTTTTTCTACATTACCTTTGAGTGTGACGGTCAAAGGATTTTTATTTGCTTCGACTCTGATCTTAGCATCGATGATCTTTGTCTTTGAGTTTAACTTCAGGTCTTTCGTGTCTATCTGTGCATTGTTGGAGTTTAGATGAAGCGATGCGATGATCTGCTCCTTTTTGATGCCAGCATGCAGATCACCTAAGAACTTCTCTTTATAAAGGTCTGTCTTTGCATACTGTCGCACTAAGTTTATCATCTGGTTGTTCGTAAAATGACCGTCACGCAGTTTTGCATCGAACCTGCCTGATTTTTTCGCAAGGTTATAGTCCAGTTTTCCGTCTAGTGACGAAGCGAATATCTGCGGGTAGACCAGCATATCCAAAAGAGGAAGTGTTTGCAGATTATCTAAGTCAGCAGTAAAGTCATCGTTGTGTAAGACTGCATCCACTTTACCGTCAAAGATGTTTGAATGAGCCGTAAGGTGCAGATCTTTATCTTTTTTCAGCCTTCCGTCTACTAAGACAGAACCTTTTAGATCTCTGTTTGTCACAAAGTAGAGCTTGCTCAGATCAAGGAGTTTGACTTTGTAGTCCGTGTTTAGTGTTTTACTGTTTATGTCATAACTTGCTTTTTTGATATCAAAAGTCGCAAGGTTGGAGTTAAAGTCTACAGAGGTGTCTATACTGTTTGTATTGAGTCTAGAGTTTGTCTTCGCATCAAAAGTTATGCCAGGCATATTTTTAAACTCATAGGTCTTTGAGATATATTTTGTATCCAGCACACCGTTTTTTATTTTTGTCAGAACTGTACCGTCTAATGAATGCAGATCTTTTATGTTGATATCTGCATCGATCAAAGCATCTGCGTAATGAGGCTGTTCTACCATATACAGAAGTTTTGTGAGGTTCAGGTTTTTGATCTGCGCATCCACTACTTTTGGTTTAAAATCTGCCAATGTAACATCAAAAAACGTATCACTCTGAGCGACATCGCTTTTCCCGCTTACATGCAGGTTCTCTTTTGTACCTTTGACTTTACCGTTTATATCTATTTTCCCTCGTAAAGGTGCTTTAAGTACTGGACGTAAAAGGGAGAGCTCTTTTATGTTCACATCGTATGTAAGATTTAATGCCAACGGTTCCGGTGTGACTATTCCGTTTGATTTGATCTTTGCCAAGTTTGAATTGAACTCGTACAAGTAAACAGCTTCATCACCTTTAAGTCTTGCTTTTGCATCCATCGTAAACTCTGTCTTTGGCAGATCTACTCCAAACTCTTTTGTTAAGAGCGCGTAGTCGATCTTAGAATTGCTTACATGTAAGTTCAAGTCACCGTCTAGCTGATGCGGTTTTATATCTTTGAAATTCACGTCAAGTGCAATATCTGCTTTTGCATATATCTTCTCACCGATAAGGGCTAAGATGTTTTCAAGCTTTGCACCTTTTACCTTGGCGATGATCGATGTAGGATCGAACTTTGTCAGTTCTATATGGTAGTAAGTATCACTTTTTGCGACATCACTGATACCGTCTATCTTTAGAAAATCAAGATCGCCTTTGACCTCCCCGCTTGTATGCAGTGTCCCAAAAAGCTGTTTTTTTGTCAAAGAGGCAAGTGTTTGCAGTTCATTAAATTTACAGCTGTAATATATGTCAAATGATTGAGAAAAAAGTGAGTAGTTTCCATCTACATGTAAACTGTTTTTTTCATTTAATGATAAAGATAGTTTAATATAATTGGTTGTAAGTTTAAATACATCGACCTTGAGGGGAAGATCTGTATTCTCCTTTAACTTTGATTCGATGACAGGCTTGATCAAGTTGTTGCCAAATGTCGTGAATGCAACTATATAGATAATAACAATAAGCGATAGAAGCAGTCCGAGAAGCCATCCGATGTATTTCAATGTAGAACCTTTTTTTCAAAAATTTTATCATAAAAGTGATAAATAGAAAGGGTTTTCATAGTTGATACAAATAGACTCAACTATTCTAAGTAAATTTTATAAGATTATACTTGACATAGATTGACTCAATTTGTTATAATACTCATGGATTTCAAAAAAGGAGTCAATTTTTAATATGTCTAATGAAAATACAAATGAAGAAACTATCCCGGAAAATGAGGGGATTGAGGTTTCAGAAGAAGTCGTAGAAGAGCTTAGTGAGATTGAGCAGCTTCGTAAAGAAAATGCTGAATTAAAAGATAAGTACGCGAGAGTACATGCAGATTTTGATAATATAAAAAAACGTTTAGAGCGCGAAAAATATCAAGCTCTTGAATACGCAAATGAAAAGTTTGCAAGGGATCTTATCCCGGTAATAGATGCTTTGGATATGGCGATATCGGCAACTAAAAATGCCGACCTTGCTACCGAAGATCTCTTAGAAAAGCTCAAAGAAGGGATCGAACTGACAATGAAGCAGTTCCTTACCACTTTAGAGAAACACGGTGTTACAGCAGTGAGCCACGAAGAGGAGTTCGATCCGAATATCCATAACGCGGTTCAAAAAGTAGACAGTGATGAGCATGAAAGCGGAGCAATCGTTCAAACGTTCCAAACGGGATACAGATACAAAGACCGCCCGCTTCGTGATGCGATGGTAGTCGTGGCCAACTAGTTAATGAACGACACTTGAACAAGTCCAAGTGTCTACGCTAGGCGCTATGCCGCTAAAGTACAAAAATGCTTCCGGCATTTTTACTTGAAGCATAGCAGATAAATCTGACACGATAGTGTCAAGCTTTAGTCGCCACAGCGGCGCAAGCGAAGATAAAGGGACTTTGTTCCTTTATCGGAATAATAAAGTGAAGGATTATCTTCATTTAAATTTTGAAAAAATTAAAATTAAGGAAATAGTATGAGTAAAGTAATTGGTATAGATTTAGGAACAACAAACTCATGTGTTGCAGTTTATGAAGGTGGTGAGGCTAAGATCATCCCTAATAAAGAGGGTAAAAACACTACTCCTTCTGTTGTAGCATTCACAGATAAAGGTGATGTACTTGTAGGTGATCCTGCAAAACGTCAAGCGATCACAAATCCTGACAAGACGATCTCTTCTGTTAAGAGAATCATGGGTCTTATGATGGACGAGGACAAAGCAAAAGAAGCTCACGATAAAGTAACATACAAGATCGTAAGTAAAGACGGTATGGCTGCTGTTGATGTTGCAGGTAAGATATATACGCCTCAAGAGATCTCTGCAAAGATCCTTTCTAAACTAAAAGAGGATGCGGAAAGCTACCTTGGTTCGACTGTAACTGACGCGGTTATCACGGTTCCTGCATATTTCAATGATGCACAACGTAAAGCGACTAAAGATGCCGGTACAATCGCAGGACTTAACGTTCTTCGTATCATCAATGAGCCTACTGCTTCTGCACTGGCATACGGTCTAGAAAGCAAAGCTGATGAGAATGTACTTGTTTATGACCTTGGAGGCGGGACTTTCGACGTTACGACTCTTGAGATCAGCGACGGGACTTTCGAAGTTCTTTCAACTGACGGGAATGCATTCCTAGGTGGAGACGACTTCGATAACAAGATCGTTGATTTCTTAGCTGCTGAGTTCAAAAACGACAACGGGATCGATCTTAAAAACGACAAGATGGCTCTTCAACGTCTAAAAGACGCTGCTGAAAACGCTAAAAAAGAGCTTTCATCTGCACAAGAGACTGAGATCAACCTTCCGTTCATCACAGCTGATGCGACAGGTCCAAAACACTTAGTTGTAAAACTGACTCGTGCGAAGTTCGAAGGTATGATCGAGCAACTTGTAAAAGAGACTATCAGCCACATCGAAACAGCTATGAAAGATGCTGACCTTGCAAAAGGTGATGTTAAAGAGATCATTATGGTCGGTGGTTCAACTCGTGTACCACTTGCTCAAAAAATGGTTTCTGAGTACTTCGGCGGTAAAGAACTTAACAAAGGTGTGAACCCGGATGAAGTTGTTGCTGCAGGTGCTGCGATCCAAGGTGGTGTTTTAAGAGGAGATGTTAAAGACGTTCTTCTTCTTGACGTTACTCCACTTTCACTTGGTATCGAGACTCTTGGCGGTGTTGCTACGAAGATCATCGAAAAAGGTACGACTATCCCTGTTAAGAAATCTCAAGTTTTCTCAACAGCAGAAGACAACCAACCGGCTGTTACTATCAGCGTTGTTCAAGGTGAGCGTGAGTTCGCAAAAGACAACAAATCTTTAGGTCTGTTCGAACTTTCAAACATCCCTGCGGCACCACGCGGTGTGCCTCAGATCGAAGTTACTTTTGACATCGATGCAAACGGTATCTTAACTGTTAGCGCAAAAGACAAAGGTACAGGTACTGAGCAAAAGATCACTATCTCTGGAAGCACTGGTCTAAGTGAAGAAGAGATCAACCAAATGGTTCAAGATGCTGAAAACCATAAAGCTGAAGATGAAAAACGTAAAGCTCTAGTAGAGTTACGTAACCAAGCGGATGCACTTATCGCACAAACTGAAAAAGCTATGGGCGAGATGGGTGAGAAACTTGACGCTGAAGAAAAAGTAAAAATCGAAAAAGCTATCGAAGAACTAAAAGCAACTCTTAAAGATGAAAACTCTACAAAAGAGCAGATCGAAGAAAAAGTAAAAGCTTTAACAGAAGTAAGTCACAAAATGGCTGAGCAGATGTATAAGCAAGAAAATCAAGGCGGAGAAGCGGCGCAAGGTGCTAAAAAAGCAGACGACGACGTTATCGATGCAGAGATAGAGTAATCTATCTCCTAAAGAGCCTTCCGGCTCTTCTAAATATCTCATTTCCCCCTATTCGAACTTATCCTCTTTCAAAGCTTTTAAAAATGTCTTATAAGTATAACGGTTAAAGATATACTCTTTTGCTTTAAAAAGCGTGTCAAACATGATCTCCCACAGCATTGTAAAATTTTTATCCGTACGGACAGCACAAAGCTGCTGCTGCATCTTACGCTCTAACTCGCTGATCGCTCTCGCGTGAATAGCATACTCTTTGATTATCTCATACTCCACACCAACCTTTTGAAATGAATCGACAAGTCGGATCATGGTACTGTCTTTGTCTGTAAACTCATTTTCACTCAGAGGGATCACGACCCCGTCTTTTAAAAGTTTATCCAAAAGCTCTCTATCTACTTTAAAGTGAGTTATAAACTCCTCTTTTGAATAATAGTTTTCATCTTTTGAAACAAGACTCAGCGTGTTCATAAGCGGTTCTATCATCGTAAAAGATGTAGCAAGAGACCTATTTTTATTTTTGAGTGCTATCTTGATATCATCATTTGTACTGCCGATGCTGTTTTTCATGTATTTTATATATTTTATAAGCTCAAGATGTTCATCATTATAGACATGCACATTGGACTTTATCTTCTTCGCTTCAGGCAGCATTCCTTCCCGTATATAGTAAAGTATAGTCGATTTGGGGACACCTGTAAGTGAAACAAGCTGTGATATTTTATATTCCATAATTTCTCTTTTTAAAACTCTAATTAAGAATTATACATTATAATTTTAACGTAAAGTAGAACTTAACGTTTTTAACACTAAAAAAGGAAGATGAAATGGCACACATAAAACTACCGGAATTTGAAGAGATGAGTCCAAGCATACAGGAAAAAGCAAGACCCATTTTAGAAAAGACAGGACAGCTGGGAGAGATATTCAAACTGATAGCATTAGATGAAAAGATATATTTTGCGACTGATATGATGGTTCAAAAATATCTTTTAGACCAAACAACACTTTCATATGACATCAAAGAGGCTATCGCTCTGCTTATCTCTAAAGAAAACGGATGTAAGATGTGTGTCGATGTGCATAAAAGTATAGCAAAGATGCTCGGACTCACAGAAGAGAGAATCGAAGAGATCTTACAGGGAGTCGAAAGTATCAAGACGACAGAAGCTGAAAAAGCACTTCTGAATTTTTGTATCAAAGCTTCTAAAAAAGATAACTACAAGATACAAAAACATGAGATAGATGCACTAAAAGAATTTGGATATAATGATGTTCAAATTCTTGAAGCCGTTGCTATAACGGGCTACTTTAACTATATTAATACTCTATCTAACGTATTTGCACTTGGTGAGTAAACTATAAAATACTAAAAAACAGGGATAAAAATGGTAAGAGAAATTGTTACATATCCGACGACTCCAAGTCTTGAGTATGGTGCGAATGTCAGACATTTTAATGATGAACTATTTGGTGTCATAGAAGATCTAAAAGACACGATGGAAGCAAATCATCTAGATGCTCTTTCAGCGTTTCAGATAGCTTCACCGCTATCTATAATCGTAATCAAACAAGATAACGGAGAATTTTTAGAGATCATTAATCCAAGGATCATAAAAAGAGAGGGAAAAATAAATCCGACTGAAACAACAGCATATTTCCCTGGACTCAGTGCCACTACAACACGCTATGAGAAGATCAAAGTTATGTATGAGGACAGAGATCAAAATCAAAAGTTCCTTGATGCCGAAGGTGACTTAGCTGTCACGCTTCAAAGAAAACTAGACTATCTGTTTGGTGCGAACTTTAGAGTTAGAATGGATGACGCAGAGAAAAAACTTTTTGACTCAAAACTGGAGTTCGGAACAGATGCCATAATGAAAAACGATTGTCCGACTGTCTTTAAAAGAGACAGGATCCTGCTTGCATTTAGAATACTGTTCGCTATCGGATTTGTAGCCCTTGGTGCGAAGTTCTTTATAGACGAAGCAAGTATTGCAACTCTTATAACTGTAGAAAACAGTATTATGCTTGCAATGACTGCGTTGCTGATATTCTACTTCTTTTACGCTCAGTACGAGGGTAAACAGTACAAACACTGTACATCTTGCCAGATAGGAAATATCATAGGCTCTACAGCGATCGCTTTTATTAGAATCGTTATCCTATTTGCCGCTAACTATTTTCTTCTTTGGTAAAAAATAAAACCACAGTACCACTGCAAGCAGCGCCATGGATAGACTTAGTGTCTGTCCAAGCGTAATCGTATCACAGCAGATGTATCCTATCTGAACATCAGGTGCTCTAAATATCTCCGCAACCGCTCGAAGTATCCCGTAAGAAAATGCATATAAGAGTATCAGTTCGCCGTCAAATCTTTTATATCTTCTGTACATGTAGATGATGATAAATACAACAACACCCTCTAAAAACGCTTCATAAAGCTGAGAGGGATGACGCAGGACTCCATTTACATAGATACCCCAGCTGACATCAGTGACACGCCCTACAAGTTCCTGGTTTAAAAAGTTACCTATGCGCCCGAAGACATACCCAAGAGGGACTGCAAGAGCTACAATATCCATAAGCTTGCCAAACCCGACTTTGTTCTTTTTACTAAAGAGGTAGGCACCTATCAAAAATCCAAAAAGTGCACCATGATAACTCATACCCCGGATCCCGACGAACTCGCCCTCTTTAAAAGGATTGAATATCTGCCACGGATGTCCGATGTAATAAAGCGTATCGGGATCATAAAAGAGGATATATCCCAGACGTGCTCCGAGTATCACACCTATCTCTACATAGATAAAAAAACTGTCAAGATGCTCTTTAGTGATATCGATATTGTCTTTTTCCACTATCCACTTTGCCATATATAAGGCTGTGACAAGAGCTAAGACATACATCAGTCCATACCAGTGAACCGGTATAGAAAAAAGATGAAAAGCTATCGGGTTAAAATGCTCATAGATATCGTTCCAAAACTGCATTATTTCTCTAGAGCCTCGGCGATAAGTTCGATAGGGTTTTTAAACACTACATCTACATCTGCTTGATACATGGAGTTGTTTATCTGCATACGGCAGGCGCTACACTCCGCACTTACTACCTGCGCCCCGCTTTGTTTTATCATCGCAGCTTTAGGTACTCCGGCAGCTTTTGCAAAATGGTACTTCTCAGTCTGCATAGTCACACCGCCGAATCCGCAACATGCATTCGGATCGCTCATCTCTTTAATCGTGTAGTTTTGAGAGATCAGTTTACGCGGTTCTTGGTAGACTCCCTGCATCTTTCTTGCATGACACGGGTCATGGTATGTCACATCCACGCTTTGTTTTCCTTTGGAAGCCAAAAGGTGAGAAAGGTGTGTATGTGTCTCTAACCATTCAGTCGCCATAAAGATCTTTTTAGAGACCTTTTTTGCACGTTCCTGCCACTCAGGCTGATCGTGAAAGTAATGGTCGTAATCGATCTTCATCATAGCACTACATGTAGCCTCAGGAATGATGACCGCTTCGACATCGTCGATAAACTTCTCAAAGTACTCGATGTTATACTTAGCCAGGTAATCCACCGTATCGAAATCACCCGTAAAGTATGCAGGTGCCGAACAACACTTCTGCGCCTTCGCCAAAAATGCGTCTATCTCCAGATGTTCTAAGATCTTTAGCAGCGAGTCACCGACCTGACGATAGTTATAGTTCCCCAGACAACCGATGAACACGGCTACTTTTCTCTTACCGCCGTTAGATATGTTTTCAGGATGAGAGTTTAGAAAAGACTTTTTCCCCATACTCGGCAGAAGTCTGTCTTTCTTGATAATAGGCATAGAAAATCTAGGTTCCATAGACTCGATCTCTTTACGGATCTTAAACCCGCAGGTCTGAAAGACGTACCCGAGTTTAAACAGAATATCCATAGTCGTTCTATGGCGTAAAAGATAGAAAAATGCTCTTTTAAACCAAGCGATCCCGTACTTTTTACGGATATCGTTACGTACCTGCTCGATGACCATATCTGTCGGAAGAGACTTCGGACATACATCCGTACAGTTCGTACATAAAAAACAGCTCTCAAATATCTCTTTGGCGTTCTTGTCAAGATCCAGTTTACCATCTTGATACGCACCTAAAAGATCGATAAATCCACGAGGTGACGTTACCTCATCGGGATTGACGTTATGGATGGTACAGACCGGGATACACTTCCCGCACTTAACACACGCATCCGAAGTCGCTTTAAAATCAAATATCTCGTTTGTCTGCATAATCACACCGTTTTAGAGAAAGTTTTTTGGCTTGCCGCATGCTTTTTCATATACGCATCAAACGGCATAGATATATTTCTGATAAGTAGAGTCCCGGTCTCAGAACAAACGATATGCTCATCATCCATAGTCAGTAACCCTTCTTGGGCAAAAGGTTTCAATGCTTCGATAGCATCTGCAAAATATGTTTTAAACTCGACGTTAAACTCTTTTTCAAAACGCTTGATATCAAGCTTGAAGTTACTCATAAGTTCCATGATCACATACTGACGGATCATATCGTCCTCATTTAAAAGGACTCCGCGTTCAAAAGGAAGGCGCCCTTCATCGATGGCTGCTTCATACTCATGCATATCTTTAAAGTTTTGAGCATAGTAATCCACACCCTCACCTATCGAAGTCAGTCCCACGCCTATCAGGTCAGCTCCGCCTTTTGTCGTATAGCCTTGGAAGTTTCTATGCAGTTCGCCTGTCTTTATCGCTTTAAAGAGTTCATCTTCCGGTTTAGCAAAGTGGTCCATTCCGATCATCTTGTATCCGTGAGATGTAAAGAAATCTATCGTGTACTGCATGATATGAAGCTTCTCTTCGGGTGTCGGAAGAGTCGTCTCATCGATCTTTCTCATCGTCTTTTTCAGCCAAGGGACATGCGCGTAGTTAAAGACCGCAAATCTGTCAGGATCAAGTGTCAAAGAAAGCTCAAGCGTCTCTTTAAAAGTCTCAAGATTTTGATACGGAAGTCCGTAGATCAGATCGACGTTAACAGAGACCATATTGTACTTTCTTGCAAGGTCCATAGCATTTTTAGTGATGTCGTACGGCTGAACACGATGAACGGCTACTTGAACTTTTTCATTAAAGTCCTGAATACCGAAACTCACACGGTTAAATCCGGCATCGCTCATCACTTTCATCTGCGCTTCATCGATATGACGCGGATCTATCTCACAGCTTACCTCAGCACCCTTTGCAAAGTTTGGAAAATGACTTTTTATCATCGTGATGATCTCATTTAACTGCTCAGCTGAGAAAAACGTAGGTGTTCCGCCGCCAAAATGCATCTGGATCACCTCTCTTGAAGTGTCAAGATGTTTGCTAAGGATCTCTAGTTCGCGGCGCATATAGTCTATATAACGTACCTTCTTTTCCTCTTTTGACGTAAACACGACATTACATCCGCAGAAGTAACAGGCATTTCTACAGAATGGAAGGTGAAAATAGAGTGATAAAGGACGCGTCTTATCTTGTGATTCAAGCTTATTTATATATTCGTCATATCTAAAATTATCGTTGAACTCCAAAGCCGTAGGATAGCTGGTATATCGCGGTCCAGGCTTCGAGTATTTCGTAAATTTTGCAAAATCTAACATAAAGAGATCCATTTTTAATAATATTAACGCGATTATGGCAAATATGTGTTGAATATGTAATAAAACGAATTGAATATATATACATGTAAGAAGTTACTAAGATGAATATTATGTTTTTATGTTTACATTCAACACACAATGTGATAACTTTGTAATAAACCCTTTAAATAATATCACTTTTTCAGTATACTAACAGATATGAAATTATCACTTTTTCAAATAATAGAATTTTAGGACAAGTTATGAAAAACAAGAGGGTGTTAATTGTAGAGGACGATGAAGTAACTGCAATGAACCTAAAGATGTCTCTGGAAAAACAGGGATATTCTGTCGCGTCGATAGCAGACGATGCTACAAGTGCAAAAAGCAAGATCAAAGTATATGATCCGGATATAATTATTATTGATATATCGCTCCAAGAGAGCAATGACGGGATCATGTTAGCAAACTATATACGTGAAAAACAGCTTATGCCGTTTATATTTTTAACAGCTCATACAGATGATCATATCATTGAAGACGCAAGTAAGACAGAACCATACGGGTATATTATAAAACCATTTGATCCGGCGAATCTTCATGCGACAATACAGATGGCTCTTTATAAATATGATCAGGAAAAGAAAAGAAATGAGAGTCTTGATTCGCTAAAAGTCGATAAACTGAACTTGGAAAAACTTCTTTACAGTAAAAAGATGGTGGACAAGCCTATCGTTCCTTTCGGTGACGGATATCATCTTGATATTAGTGTCTGTGAGACTTTTTATAACGGGAAAAAGATCAAACTGACTAAAAAAGAGAACTCTTTTATCCGTCTCTTAGTAGCACAGCTTGGTCTAGTCGTCAGTTTTGAACAGGCGATCAGTTATGTCTGGGAAGATGACGGAGCTACTGAAAACAGCGTTCGTACACTTGTATGGAGACTAAGAAATAAACTTCCCACGGATATCATCAAAAATGCATCCGGTATGGGTTACTATATAGAAGATTAAAAGTTTTTAATCTTCATATACTCCTTTTCTATTTGTTCGATACACTCTTCGTAGTCATAAGTATCATTTTCCTCTTTTGAGCTTATCTCCATCTCATGTGCATATTTCTGAATCTTTTCCAGCCTAAAATTTGCACTCGAACCTTTGATGGAGTGGGCCAATCTTGATATATTATAGTAATTTCTCTGCGCTATCTCATCTTTGAGTTTAGGAAGAGTATCATCCATTTTTTTGATGTAAATCCCTAACAATACTTGTAACTGTTCCGAATCAAGCTGAAGTTCATCTTTTAATGTCTCAAGATCAAAGTGTGCTCCGCTTTCCTCTTCATCGCCCCTCTCTAAAGAGTCCTCAAAGACCATCTCCAACTCTTTTAAAATAATCGGTTTTCCAAGGAAATAATCACATCCGCTCTCCAGGCTTTTCTCTTTTGAACCTTTGATGACATTTGCTGTCAATGTCGATATAGGCGTATGCTTTAGATTCTCTGCTTCCTCATAGTACCTTATATCATCTATCGCTTCAAAACCATTTTTAATAGGCATCTGATCATCCATCAGGACAAGATCATATCTGTTCTCACGGAACATCGCTACTGCTTCGACCCCGTTTGCTGCAATATCGTAGGTAACTCCATACTTATCCAAAATAATCTTTATAAGCTCCTGATTCGCTTCATTATCCTCAGCGACCAAAATATGTCCGTTAAACCTTTTAATATTTTTTGAACTGCTTTTTTGCTGGTTATACGCTTCGCTCAGACCTAAAGCATCTAACGTCCTGTCTCTGAGTTTTGTCAGATAAATAGGAAAGCAGAGGTTGGATATATTATTTATAAGATCATAACTATCATCCATATACTCCATTATGGCTATGGAAGGTTTATTTTTCTGAATGACCTGATATCTCAGGGCGTCATCAAGATCGCTGTCCATAAAGTAGAGCAGATCGTAATGATTCTGCTTAATATCTTCTATAAGATTGAGTTCGACACCGATCTGCATATAATACTTTTTAAATATATCAAGTTTTCTTTTATCTGTCTTCTCATTTACATAAAAAGCGATCTGCTTATCTTGAAGCATCTTGCAGTCTAGACTCAGCATCTCGCTATTGACTACGACAATAGGAAGATTCAAAGTAAACTTACTGCCTTTTCCTACCGTTGATTCTACATCAATATATCCGCCCATTATTTCAGCCAGCTGTTTACATATCGAAAGTCCCAGACCCGTTCCGCCGCTTCGTTTTATAATGCTGTTTTGTGCCTGTGTAAATGCATCAAATATCTTGCTCATATCGCTTTGTGCTATTCCGACACCGGAATCCTCGACAGATATTTTAATATACCCATCTTCATATATAGCATCGACTTCAATTATCCCGTTAATAGGAGTGAATTTTATGGCATTACTTAAAAAATTTGAAACGATCTGACCGAGTCTTAACTGATCGGCTAATATCTCTGAAGGGATTGTCGGGTCTAAAAAACTGATGATCGTTATCTGTTTTTGATGTGCTGAAGCGACAAACAATTCCATGGTATGGGACAAGACCTCTTCCAAATTAAAGATCTTCGGTTCGATCGTAAATTCACCGCTTCTCAGTTTTGAAAAGTCCAGGATATCGTTGATGATATTTAAAAGGTTCTCTCCGCTGTTATGGATAATATCAAGATAATTTTTGTGTTTTAGCGAAATATTTTCATCTTTTAAAAGTGATACGAATCCAAGTATAGCATTCAAAGGAGTTCTAATCTCATGAGACATATTGGAAAGGAAATAGTCTTTTGCTTTGTCTGCTTCTATCGCTTTTTGTCTGGCATCTATCAGTTTTGTTACTTCATAACCTATGGCCATATACTCTTTTTTGCCCGTAAAAGGGTCTTCTATAGGTATTATCGATGTATCGATATAAAAGTAACCGCCATCCTTGCTTTTGTTTTTAATAGTCCCGGTAAAGATCTGGTTAGACTGTATGGTGTCCCAAAGCTTTTTAAAAAATGCTTTAGACATATCTTCATGGCGCATTACGCTGTGAGCTCTGCCTATAAGTTCATGCTCTTCATACCCGCACAGTGTCATAAACTTTGAGTTCACATGTGTAATAAATCCGTTTTGATCGGTTTTTGATACAAGAGCACTCTCATTTAATGCATAGATATACTGTTCTAAAAGCTCGACATTCTTCCCTATCTCAATATCTTTTTCATAGATCGTATCAGAATATATTTCCAAGACTTTTGAAAAGTTTTTATCAAATACATAACTGATCTCACTAAAAAGCTGTTTTGTATTAATATCTTTTTCGTATGAATACTCCACCATAGAGAGTTTAAAATGACTGCAGATCATAAAAAGCTCTTTTGAACTTATATTTCTATCTTTTAAATATTTTAAAAACTCTTCGACTACAGGACAATCTCCTATCTGAACGACACCTTTTATTACCCCCATAAAATAGTCAAATACATTATCGGCATAGTTTTTTATAAAGACCTCTCTGTCTATATTGTGATGCAGAAGTATAGATTGCGGAATAGAATACTCTACCCAATTTGAGATGATAGATGATTTTCCATTTTCTAAAGTCGATATATTTGATTTCAAATTTAAAAGTTCATTCATGATTGTTACCTAGTCGATTAATAATTATATATTATACAGAAGTTGAGACTTAATAAAGTAAAAAGTAAGAGATTAAAAAAGATTTTGAATCGGGAAAAACCCGATTCGTGAAGACTTAGTGGTGGCTTTTGCCAACAACTATGATCATCTTGATGTTTATAGCTATAAAACGTAAAAACTGCCAAATAACACAAGTTCTCATCCATTTTGCGAATGGACCAGGTGTCATTGTAGTAAAGTTATTTCCGTAAGCTTTGATATTTTTTTCACCATATTTTGACATATTCTTTCCTTTTCTTTATTTTGTTTATTCTGGAATTAGAGTCCAGCCCGGATTTAGTTTAGCTTTGTAGATAAACAGGTGGTGTAGGATATGTTTAATCCAGTGACCTGCAAGACCGATCTCACCAAATGTATAATCTGTATCACGACCAGTTCCTGGATATTTTTCAAAATCCGGTACAACTGGGTAGATAGTCATAGCTGCAGCAGTACCGTTAAACAGACCTTTACCAGCTGATGCAACACATGCAGCACCCATCTCAGCCATTGAAGCTTCATGTAAATGTGCGCCCTCACCTTTAGTGATCAAGTCACAAACACTGCCCGCAACCGCTTTACCGATAATACCTGAAGGCATACCTGTACGTGGTGGAGTAGGATTGATCGGTGTTCCGTTTGGTGAAGTCATCGGTTTAGATATACCGTGTGGAGGAGCGAATGCAATACCACAAGCAAACATATTTTTGTATGTAGGATTTTGGTATGTACGAGGCCAGTCACTAGCTTTCCAGTTTTCATAAGCACCTGCAGCATAGTTTGCATCAACTTTCATAAATCCGTTTGGAGCAAATACTGTAGCAGTGATATCTGAACCGTCTTTAGCGAAAGCTTTTAAACCGACACCTGCAAACGGAGGAATAAGCATTGCGAAATCGAACTCTTTCTCACCCATTGAACCATCTAGTAGTTCATATGTAACTTTGCCTTTTTCAACTTTGTTAACGTGTGCACCGATAGTCCAGTCAACATTACGCTCAGCAAATAGTGACTCAGCAAAGATTCTAGAACTAACTGCAAATCCCATAGCTTTCATGTGAAGTCCACCAACACCGAAATCGCCTAGGAAAGACTCGTTAGAGATCCATTGTAGATCAGCTAAATCACGAACACCCGCTTTTTTCAGTTCATGTTCAATGTTGAAGATGTACTCAAACGCCGCACCTTGACATGTACACATACCGTGACCTGTACCGATCAGGAATGTTTGACGCTCACCTTTTTTCATCTTCTCTATACATTTTTGGAACTCTTCATTTGCATGAACAGCATGATCCGCAGTACAAACAGAAACCGTAAATTCGCCTAAACCGTTAGCATCACCAAGACCTGGGGTAGCAGCAAAATTTAGTTTTGGACCAGTTGCGTTGATCAAATAGTCATATTCGACTTCTTCACTCTCACCAACTTTGTTTTGTCCAGTATATTCAACAGTAACGAAAGGTTTGTCAGAACCCTCTTTACCTTCAGGATTAATAGAAACTGCTTTTGCTTGTTTATAATTTATACCTGCTTTTTGGTATACAGGTGCTAAGTCAAAAGTAACATCCTCTTTACTCATCTCTCCAACACCAACCCAGATGTTTGAAGGAATCCAGTTCCACTTTGCATTAGGTGTTACAACAACAACCTCATGCTCAGAACCTAACCATTTCGCTGCAAATGTAGCGGCTGTATGACCGGAAACCCCTCCACCAAGAACAACTAATCTTGCCATGCCTACTCCTCGTATCAAATAATATAACTAAAAATCACAACACTACTCAACAAGAATATTTCATGATAGTATTATAATGTCTTATCATTGTAGTGCTAGTTTTCAAAAATAAAGCTTAATTTTTTAAAAAATTATCCTATTTATTGGTTGTGTTTCATTTCTTATCTAAAATTTTGGAAACTATCTCAAAAGTGTTGTCTGATAGATTATTTGTTTCAATTATACGTTCTAATTGTTCTTTCATCACATTTTTGTGATAAACGTCGAGTTTCCCGTATATCTTAAAAGCACCTGCCAAGCCCGATGCTATCTGTGCATTTATCCTGTCTATCTCAATTATTTTATCCGCTATAAACTTGTATCCACTACCGTCTTTCGCATGAAAATAACTGTAGTTTCTCGTAAATGTATATACTAAAGAGCGGACAAGATTCGGTACTTTTTCATCATAGACCTCATCTCTTTGTGAATCGATAACACGAGAGAGAACATCATCTCTTTTTGCCGAAGATATAATCGCAAAATACTTGTTCATGACCAATGTATCATTTTTATACTTGTCATAAAAATCTTTTAAAGCTTTTTCAGCCGTTTTGCTATAAAAGTTTTCAAGAAGTGAAAGTGCGATCACTTTATCATTCATAGTCTTAGATAAGTAGTACTGTTCACTACAGATCTCTCCGATATCATCACTTCTTAGTGAACAGAGAAACTGCAATGCTCTATTTTTAAGAGCTCTTGCTGCCATCGCCTTGCTTGAGATAGATTCATCTTCGTTATCATGGTTTTTCTTGTAAAGATCTAAGAAACTATCCTTATATGTTAGTGCGATATGTTTTGTAAGCTCCTCTCGGACATCACACAATCTTTGAAAATCGACCACTTCTCTTGTCTGCATAAGGTTGGATATGCTCGGGAGTTCTAAAAGCTGTGCTTTATACATCAGATCCACATCAGCATCAAGCAGCTCATTATATGCATTGACATACGACTCGTCGATCTTCTCACCATCTATCATCGCATTAAGAGTCTGAAGTGCAAACTCCTGTGCCGCTTCATACCTGTTGAAACTATCATTGTCATATTTCATCAAGAAGGGATAATCCTGCTGTGCATATACTGTTTTTATCGGCGCGCTGAAACCTCTGTTTAAAGAGAGTTTCGGTTTACATGTAAGACCGTTGAACTCAAAGACCTCTACTTCATCTTTGATTATCAATGTTTTTTCTTCTATGAATCTTCCGTCTTCACAAAATAAAGCTATTTTAAAAGGATACATGAACGGCAGCTGTTCTTTGCCTTCGACCGTCACTGGTATGATCTGCTTACATGTAAGCTTCAACGTACCATCGGCATAGTTTTCGCTGACATGCAGAGTCGGTGTACCGGATTGGTGGTACCATCTCTTAAACTGCGTCAAGTCTCCGTTATAGTTTTGCTCCATCGCCCAGAAGAAATCATCTACTCTCACTGCCTGTCCGTCAAAAGTATCAAAATACAGTTTCATAGACTTTTTATAGTTCTCTTCACCTAAAAGGGTATGATACATACCTATGATCTCAGCACCCTTCTCATAAACGGTAGCCGTATAGAAGTTGTTCATAGAGATATAGGAATCAGGCTGAATAGGATGAGCCGTCGGTCCTGCGTCCTCTACGAACTGGCGTTCACGGAGTGATTTTACATTATCTATACGGACGACATCATGAGAGTTCATATCGGCACTGAACGTCTGATCACGGTAGACTGTAAGCCCCTCTTTAAGTGTCAGCTGAAACCAGTCTCTACATGTAATGCGATTTCCCGTCCAGTTATGAAAATACTCATGGGCAATAACGCTCTCGATGCCCATATAGTTTTGATCCGTCGCACTCTCTTTGTCAGCCAGGACATAGTGGGAATTAAAGATGTTGAGACCTTTGTTTTCCATTGCTCCCATATTGAAACTGTCCACTGCTACGATATTGTATATATCCAGATCGTACTCGCGTCCATACTGTTCTTCATCCCATTTCATAGATTTTTTCAGTGAATCCATCGCATGAAAACATTTGGACTCGTTTCCTATGTCGCAGTAGATATTCAGCTCGATATCTCTGCCGCTCATCGTCTTGAAGCTGTCGTTTACAAAACCAAGATCTCCTGCAACTAAAGCGAACAGATAAGACGGTTTTGCAAAAGGATCTTCCCACACGCAGAAGTGACGGTTGTTCTCTAACTCACCGCTCTCTTTTTTATTTCCGTTACTAAGCAGCATCGGGTATTTTTTGTCCGCTATCACTTTTGTAGTGTACTTTGCCATCACGTCAGGTCTGTCTAGAAAGTAGGTGATCCTTCTAAACCCTTCGGGTTCATTTTGAGTACAAAACATCCCGTTAGATTTATATAAACCCTCAAGTTCCGTATTTTTATGCGGATAGATCTTTGTTATTACCTCTAGATTAAAAGTTCCCTGTACATTGTAGAGTGTCAGACTCTGTTCATCGACTTTGTACATATCTTCACTCAGTGTTTTACCGTCTACTTTAAAAGAGATAAGTTCTAAATCGACTCCGTTTAGTCTGATATCACGGATCTCACTGCATTGCTGCTTCACCAGCATAATATTCTTTACCGTAGTATGCTCTTCAAATATATCAAATTCTAAATAGCAGTTCTCGATTGTAAAATCCGGTGCTCTGTAATCTTTTAAAAAAATCATTTTATGTTTACTCAACTTCTACTCCTCACCCTCATCATTCGCTGAATTTCTCTCTTTATGAACTGAACGCTGCCATAAAAAGTTTATAAGAAAATACATCGCAGTCGAAACTGTCACCGAATAAAAAAGCGTCCCTACATAAAGCGGGATAAATATATTTTTTAAGTTATCGCTGAACCACTGCATCGTCATCTCAACGGGTGCAACTTCCGTGCCTAAGAAAAAGCTTCCTGTGAGATATTCCATATAGTACATAGCAGGCATAGTAAATGGATTGCTAAGCCAGACCATAGAGATAGCGATAGGGACATTAAACTTTACAAAAGGCATCATCGCCACTACGGCAAGCATCTGCATAGGCATAGGAATAAATCCTATAAACAGCCCTATAAAAACGCCTTTTGATATGTTTTTTCTGTTTGTCGAGAGGTAAGCTCTTGGAATATTGTATTTTTCTATAAACTGATCAAGCTTACCGCCGGAACTCTTTTTTTTAAAAAATTTTCTTACCATAAAATATACCTATTGCTTCTAATATTGCTGTAATTATATCAATTAAAATGGTAAAATTACGTTACCAAAAGGATTTACAGATGTCATTTGAAAAAATTGGTCTTATCAAACCTATACTAGATGCAATCAGCGAGTTAGGCTATAGTGAGCCAACCCCTATACAAGACAGAACTATAGGCTTAGTTCTTGCAAAAAAAGATATCTTTGCGACGGCGCAGACAGGTACCGGAAAAACCGCCGCATTTTTACTTCCTATCATACAAAGATTGAGAGACAACAAACCTCTTTCATCAAAAGCTGTCAGAGTGATCGTTATGACACCTACACGCGAACTGGCAATACAGATAAAAGATGAAGCAGACAAGTACGCAAAATATATGAATCAGTCCATATCGCTTCTTGTCGGCGGTAAAAGTCTGGAATCACAGGAGAAACAGTTAAAAAATGGCGTCGATATACTGATCGCGACTCCGGGAAGACTTCGTGAACATATACTAAACAAAAGTATAGATCTTAAATTCCTTGAGATCTTTGTTGTCGATGAAGCGGACAGAATGCTTGATATGGGATTTGTCACAGACATCAGACTGATCCACGCCGAACTTCCAAAAAGACATCAGACTCTTCTTTTTTCTGCGACATATAATGACAAAGTAAGAAAGCTCTCACGTCTTATCCTAAAAAAACCGGAGTTTATCGAGACTGCAAAACAAAATAAGACAGTTGATGCGATCAATCAGCTTATCTACCTTGTCGATGCAGATAGAAAAGCCGAACTCTTATCGTTTTTGATCGGTTCGAAAAACTACCAGCAGGTGCTTGTCTTCACTCGTACGAAAAAAAGTGCGGATATTTTAGTCGAAGAGCTGAAACTTGACGGCTTAAAAGCTGAAGTGATCCACGGGGACAAGACTCTGGCTCAAAGAAACAAGACACTTACAAAGTTCAAGAAAAAAGAGATAAGAGTCTTAGTCGCGACAGATATCGCTTCACGCGGGATCGATATAGAACAGCTTCCGCAAGTGATCAACTACGAGCTTCCTTCAGTTGCTGAGGACTACATCCACCGCATCGGTAGAACTGGACGTGCTGGACATGACGGTGAGGCGATCACCCTGCTTGATATCAATGAAAAAGAGCAGATGAAGGTCATTGAAAGACTCATGCATATAAAAGTACCTAGAGTAGAAGTCGAAGGATTTGAAGTCGATATCACCAAAAAAGCTGCAAGTGATGATATAAAACCAAACCGTCCGAAAAAAATTGTTAAAAAGACAGACTCAGCTAAAGCACCTCAGAAAAGAAAACCTGCAGTGCAAAAGAAAAGAAAAATTACTAAAAGGTCTCCAAGATAATGGAATTCAAATTAACCGATGATTATATAGAACTGTATAAATTGATAAAGGTCTTAGACCTAGTAGACAGCGGTGCCGAAGCAAAGATATTGATCGCTGAGGGTCATGTCAGAAGAAACGGCGAGATAGAGCTAAGAAAAAGAGCAAAAATAGTCTCAGGCGATATCATAGAGATCGCAGAAGTGACTATCAAAGTCATCTGATACTGTTTTTACAACAGTATCGAACTGACAATTCCTAAGATTCCTCCAAAGACCCCGCCCCAGACGACAAGCCATCCAAGATGTTCTTTTATGATACTCTCGACCATCTCTTTGACCATCTGCGGAGTAATCTCTGCTAGTCTTGTATCAATCACTTTTTCGATCGAATCAAGCATATCGTTACTGAGGGTAGAACCTTGAAGGTGATTTTGCAGGGTTGCGTTAAATGCATCAGACTGCACGATATTTATCACGGCTGTCTTCATCTTTGAGCTAAACGGTTCACGCAGTCCTTCCAGAGCTCTTTCTCCGCCGAACATCCCAAGCATCCCTCCAAAAGAGGATTCCATAACAGTTTTAGTAAGGGCATCATAAGCGGGTGAAAAGTCTGTTTCTTCGATGATCGGGACAAGATCTAACTTCTTCTCCTCTTTGGCAAAAAAACCGTCAAGCTGCTCTTTTGTAAAGAACTCTCTCATCATAAGCTCTTTTATGCTTGCTTTAAACGCTTCGAACTTCGAAGCGATCACACCCGAACCGTAAAGAAAAGGGACTTTTTCAAACAGCATATGAATTGCAAGCTGATTCGTGATAGAACCGGAGAGTGCAAAAAGACCGGCATATAAAAAGTATTTTGAAAATTCAGTAGGAAGTAAAAAGGAGACACCTACCAGGATGATAGATATCAGATTAGTTATAAAAGATTTATTTAACATATAGACCTCTATTTTGGATTAAAATCGAGATTGCTAAACTTATTTTTTTGGAGAAAAAGGAACGAGTGCACTTCCCCAAGTCAGACCGCCGCCGAATGCATCAAGAAGCATCATATCGCCGCTTTGAAGTCTTCCGCTTTCATAGATGTCGTTTATTGCCATCGGTATAGAAGCACCTGAAGTGTTTCCATATTTTGCGACAGTTAAAACGACCTGCTCATCTTTCATATTGAGTGCATCCCCGACAGCTTTAATGATACGATAGTTTGCTTGGTGAGGAACAAAATGTTTAATAGAATCAGATGCGATATTATTCGTCTCAAGTATCTCTTTTACATCGTTTGTCAATGTTCTGACAGCTACCTTAAACGTCTCGTTACCTTTCATCTGCATATAAGCACCTGCAGACTCTGATCTTAGACCATCATGGATCGAACCCGAACCGCCGTCCGGTGTCATAAGAAGTTCAGCGTAAGAGCCGTCGCTTCCGGTATGGACATCGATGATCGCCTCACTTTTATCTTCAGTCGCACTGATCACAGCAGCACCGGCACCGTCTCCAAAAAGGATACATGTAGCTCTATCTGAGTAGTCTGTAATCTTACTAAGTCTCTCAGCACCTACGATAAGTACGTTCTTTTTAAGACCTGATTCAACAAAGGCTTTGGCAACATTTAACGCATAGATAAAACCAGTACATGCTGCAGATATATCAAATGCCATGATATTTCCAAGACCTAGCTTATCTGTTATGATAGTCGCTGTTGAAGGCATACAGAAGTAATCAGGTGATATCGTCGCACATACAACAAGGTCTATCTCGCTTTTATCTATGCCTGATCTCTCGATGGCAAGACTTGCAGCTTTAACACCCATATCGCTAGTCGTCTCATTGTCAGCTGCAATATGGCGTTCTTTAATACCTGTACGTTTTGTTATCCACTCATCGGATGTATCTACCATCTTTGCTAAATCATCATTTGATAAGATTTTTTCAGGTACATAAGCTCCAATTGAGCGAAAAGCTGCATACATTATTATTTTTCCTTTGACTTTATAGCTTCTAGGCGGTCTTCAATATGTTGATTCACACCAGTATCTATATATCTAATAGCTTGAAATATAGCATTTTTTATAGCTTTTGGGTTACTTTTTCCGTGACTCACGATTGCACAACCCTTAATACCGATCAGTGGAGCTCCACCTACTTCAGCATAATCGATCTCTTTTTTAAGAAGTTTAAAAACTTTTCTCATCAAAAGTGCACCAGTAATCGCTATTGGCGATTTACGGATATAGTCTTTTATCAGTATACTGATAGTCGATGCAACACCTTCTGATGTCTTAAGGACTAAGTTGCCCACAAAACCGTCACATGTAATTACATCACAACTACCATTAAAGATATCACTGCCTTCGACGTTACCTTTAAAGCCTTTATAGCCTTTTAAAAGTTTAAAAGCCTCTTTTGTAAGTTCATTCCCTTTAGAGTCCTCTTCACCGTTAGCTAAAAGACCGATGCTAGGTTCAGATATTTTAAGCATATCTTCTGCGTAGCATCCACCCATTACGGCAAATTGAACCAAGTGTTCAGGTTTAGAATCTACATTAGCTCCGACATCCAGTAAAACTGAACGACGACCCATCTTCGTAGGCATCAAAGTAACAAGAGCCGGACGAAGAACATGTTTTAATCTTCCGAGTCTCATTGTAGCTAATGTCATAGTAGCACCGCTGTGACCAGCTGACACAACACCATGAGCCTGTCCCTCTTTTACAAGTTCAACAGCTTTATAAATACTGCTCTCTTTGCGTTTTAAAGCATCTGTAGCAGCATCATGCATACTGATCACATCATCAGCATCAACAATAGAAACTTTATCTTTATATCCCTTAGGTAATAAAGATAAAATTTCATCTCTTTTACCAACTAATATAGGGTGAAACTTTCTTTTTTTAAGAGCAAGAACAACTCCACTTACGATAGGCTCAGGACCAAAGTCCCCGCCCATTGCATCAATAGCGATTTTCACCATTGATTATTTGTACTCACCAGTAGTTGGATTGATGTGGTGTGGTAATCTGTAAGTTCCGTCAACGTCTTTTACAGGACGTTTTAAACTAATTTTGTAATGTGTTCTACGTTTTGCAGAACGTGCGTGTGAAACGCGTCTCTTAGGTACTGCCATTTTTATTTCCTTTCTTTAGTTATTTACAATCTTCACAGCTATGATAGCCACTTTTTATCAACTCTATTTCAGAGTTTAATAACTCTTCAATATTAATATTGCCATCAAAAGACTCGACAACGTCATAATCTTCTCTCATACCGCTATAAGCACCGTCACTTATTAAGAATTCTACATTCTCATTAAGCGGAAGTACTACATCGTTTGAACAAAGATAGCAATCCAGATCAAGAGATCCGGTTATAGTAGCTTGTAAAAGTACAAGATTTTCGCCATCATACTTCAAACTACCTTTAAAAACAATATTATTAGATTCAATACTGAAATCTAACGGTGTTTTAGTAACTTTTCTGAAATTAATAATCATAAAAGTAAATTACGAAATCTCTTTTTCTGCAAAGAAAAATGCTATTTCTACAGCTGCATTTTCTAATGAATCACTTCCGTGAACTGCATTAGCATCAATGTTTTCTGCAAAGTCAGCACGGATAGTTCCAGCTGCAGCTTCTTTTGGGTTTGTAGCCCCCATAAGATCACGATTTTTCTTCATCGCGTCTTCACCCTCTAGTACAGATACAACAACCGGTCCACTTATCATAAAATCAACTAAATCATTGAAGAATGGGCGCTCACTGTGAACAGCATAAAACGTTTCAGCATCTTTACGAGAAAGTTGAAGTTTTTTTGTAGCTGCTATTCTAAGACCATTGCTTTCAAAACGATCCAAAATTTTACCGATAACACCTTTTGCTACTGCATCAGGCTTGATGATAGATAACGTACGTTCCATCAGTACTCCTAGTATATATAAAAAAATAGAGTGGAATTATACCCAAATAAAAGTATATTTTTAATTAAACTACAGATATTATGTTTAAAAGGTAAATATTTTGAAAAAAAGAGGGAGGATTTATAGGTATCGTGAAGATACCTATAAGTTGTTTAATAACTGTTATTAGTCTACTATGTTCTCGCGGTTTTTACGAGCATCAGCACTAATATCAGAACGGAATGGCATTTCAGCGTCAGCATCTTCCATTACGTAGTTTTTACCGCCAACATAGTTAGCGCCTGAGAAGAAATCTTTATGAGCTGAATCAAATGGCATATCCCAAGTGATACATCCCTCAGTTGGACATGCAGTTGCACATGCTGGCTCATCGTGATGATCAACACATTCTACACATTTATCTGGGTACACATAATATAGTTCTTCACCCGTTGGGTTATCATCCTCATCTACAATTGCTTCTACTGGACATTCATCAATACAAGCACCACAGTTTATACATGTATCATTAATAATTACTGCCATGTTATCTCCTATTTTTAATTCTAGTAACTATAAACAAAACTATTTTAAATCAAGCTAAAAGACAACTATATTTCAGTCTAAAATAACAATATGTTACATTTGTTTTGATATAGTAATTATTATACATTACATAATGTTTTCTTTTACATGTAATAGTACCTCTATTACATGTAAATAAGGGCTTTTCTTAGAGAGAAAGATACTTTTTAATATCATCTACTCTGTCGGTTTTTTCCCAGGTAAAATCATCGTCTTCACGACCAAAATGTCCATATGCTGCAGTTTTTCTGTAAATTGGGCGAAGCAGGTCTAAAGAAACAATAATCCCTTTTGGTGATAGGTCGAACAACTCTTCCACACACTTTTCTATCTTCTCTTCCGAAACAACAGCTGTACCGTGAGTATTTACCATGATAGAAACAGGTCTAGCGACACCGATGGCATATGCCACCTGAATAGTCGCACGATCACATGCACCTGCAGCAACTAAGTTTTTAGCAACATGTCTTGCTGCATAAGCTGCACTTCTATCAACTTTCGTAGGGTCTTTTCCAGAAAATGCACCGCCTCCGTGAGGACATGCACCACCGTATGTATCGACAATGATCTTACGTCCTGTAAGTCCTGCATCACCTTGCGGTCCGCCTATCACGAATTTTCCTGTAGGATTGATATGGTAAACGACATTATCACTTAACAACTCTTCCGGAATAACTTTTTTTATTACTTCGTTGATCATATCTTCATGGATCTTCTCTTGAGAAACTTCAGGTGCATGCTGTGTAGATATAACGATAGTCTCTACTGAAACCGGCTTCTCATCAACATACTTAACACTGATCTGTGCTTTACCGTCAGGACGAAGATATGGAACCGTACCCTCTTTACGTACCTGAGCTAAACGCTCCGTAATACGGTGAGCAAGATAGATAGGAAGCGGCATCAAAACATCCGTTTCTCTACAAGCATAACCGAACATCAGACCTTGATCTCCGGCACCTATCTCTCCACTTGCCTGATCTACACCTTGATTGATGTCAGGCGATTGTTCTCCAATTCCATTTAAAACGGCAGCTGATCTATAATCAAAACCATACGTTGCATCTGTATAGCCGATCTCTTGGACTACTTTTCTGGCAATTTCTTGCATTGGCGCATAAGCCGTTGTTTTCAGTTCGCCTGCAATTACACAAAAACCATTTGATACCAATGTCTCACACGCAACACGTGCCGACGTATCATGTTCAATAATATAATCCAGAATTGCATCACTGATCTGATCTGCCATCTTATCAGGATGCCCTTCTGTTACAGACTCTGAAGTAAATATATACTCTTTAGTCATCGATTTCCTTTATTGAAATACAAGGTCCTGCCTCATAAGTCAGGGCGATTATATCTAAAGGATATTTAAAAAAAAACAATTATTTAAAAAACAATAAACTATTTAATATTTATAGGGTAAAATTTCTCCACAAATAAATTTTACAAGGAAATAAAATGTTAGTAACAAACAAAGCTCCGGATTTTACTGCAACAGCAGTTTTAGCAGACGGCTCGATCGTTGAGAACTTCAACTTAATGGAAAACCTAGGAAAAAAAGGTGCTGTACTTTTCTTCTACCCTTTAGACTTTACATTCGTTTGTCCATCTGAGATCATCGCATTCTCTCATAGAATCGAAGAATTCACAAGTCGTGGTGTAAATGTTATAGGTGTATCTGTTGATAGTCAATTCTCACACTTTGCTTGGAGAGAAACTCCAGTTGAAAAAGGTGGTATCGGTAGAGTAAAATTCCCGCTTGTTGCTGACTTAAGTAAACAAATTTCAAGAGACTACGATGTACTTTTCGGTGAATCTGTAGCACTTCGCGGTTCATTCTTAATCGATGCAGACGGTACTGTTCGTCATGCTGTCATCAATGACCTTCCACTTGGACGTAACATCGATGAAATGATCCGTATGGTCGATACTATGATATTTACTAACGAGCATGGTGAAGTATGTCCTGCAGGATGGACTAAAGGTGATGAAGGTATGAAAGCTTCTACTGAAGGTGTTGCTGAGTACTTAGCAAAACACGAAAAAGATCTATAATATTATTATAAACTGAGAGCCTATGCTCTTGGTTTATTTGCAGATGTAAACTCTACTGCTTTTTTATCTACAAATATCAACTCTCTCCAACTTCTTTTCGGCTTTATCAAAATTAATCTTTTCTCAGATGTGGCACGTGAAAGTGCAACATAAAACTGAGACGGTGCAAAGATCTCATTTGTTTCTATTATCAGATCCTTTATACTCATCCCTTGTGACTTATGGATCGTAATAGCAAAAGCCAGAGCTATAGGATATTGATAGATAGAAAAAAGTTTCTTTTCAAGGCTCTCTTTTTGTCCCTCTTTCTCCTGTTCGATCCAGATGGTCTTATGCTGTGCGACCTGTTCTAGTTTCACGACAGTCGCATCACTCTTTTGTACGTAAACATATCTCTCATCAATATTGACTATCAATCCTCTTTCGCCGTTAAAGTAGTTCCAGGCATTTTTTGTAAAAAGTACCGGGACACCGATCTTAAGTTCTAGTTCTTTAATGATTCTAGCATCCGACAGGTAGCGTTCTATCTGAACATCTTGAACTGATTCGTCATGTTTGATTATTTCACACTTTTTGATAAAAATGTCACCGTCTATATATGAGAGTTGTCTTTTATTATGAGCTGCTGCACTGCTGTTTTTTCCAAAAAGCAGAGTGAAGTTCTTCAGATCTTCTGTAAAAGGTTTTACAAAACCATCCAGTATCTCTGCAGATGAACTGTCTAATAGGCCAAATCTAATAGAATTCAATAAAGATATAAACTTATCATCATCGACTCTATAGATTTTTGTAAGCTCTATTGTCAAAAAATCAAAATTTTTCCATGACTCGGACTCAAAAGCAAAATCTACTGAACCGTAGCCCCTTACAACAGGCGGAAGCTGTAAAAAATCTCCGACTACTAAGATGGATCCGTTGTACTCTGCTTGTAGAAGTCTGAATCTTACAAGATCAAACAAAGATGAACTTATCATCGAGATTTCGTCTATTATGATGAGACTGATGCTGGACAGAATATTTTTTAATTTTTTAGTGATTTTTATTTTTGAAGATTGCTCTAATTCAGACAGATCATTACATATACCAAGCTCTAAAAAACTGTGTAATGTTTGACCGTTGATCAAGGTAGCTGCCATTCCTGTAGAAGCAAGTTTTGCTATTTTTTTGGAATCTTTTTCAAATGTATCAATGATATCGTTGACTAAAGTCGTCTTTCCGACACCTGCGCCACCGGTTAAAAAAACATTTTGATTGTTATAAAGATGAGTTACGATAGTGTTTTTCAAAAATATATCTTTACATGTAGATCAAGAATTTTAACATAGCTATGTTTTACAATGATTTAAAAATGATTTGATTGTTTATTGATTGTTATTAGATATGAAGTAGTAAATCCGATAACTAGGCGGCGACCTACGTTTCCACACCTGAAAGGTGCAGTATTATCAGCGATGGGAGGCTTAGCTTCTGGGTTCGGAATGGGGCCAGGCGTTTCCCTCTCTCTATAGCCACCTAGACAATCGGATATAAAAGCACCTAGATGCGCTTATATCCAATTGCTATGGATTTACAGGGGGTTTAGTATTGTTAAAGTCAACAGGTCGTATTACAACAACAGACCACTCTTACACTAAGTAAGGCAGTGAGCTAAAAAAAAGACGAACGTACTATTAGTACTGGTCAGCTAAACAGATTACTCTGCGTACACATCCAGCCTATCAAGCTTGTAGTCTTCAAGCGTACTTCAGGGAAAGTTCATCTTGGAGTTGGCTTCCCGCTTAGATGCTTTCAGCGGTTATCACATCCGTGCGTAGCTACCCAGCGATGCTCTTGGCAGAACAACTGGTGCACCAGTGGCACGTCCAACCCGGTCCTCTCGTACTAGGGTCAGCTCTCCTCAACTTTCCTACGCCCACGGAAGATAGGGACCGAACTGTCTCACGACGTTCTGAACCCAGCTCGCGTACCGCTTTAAATGGCGAACAGCCATACCCTTGGGACCTGCTCCAGCCCCAGGATGCGATGAGCCGACATCGAGGTGCCAAACCTCCCCGTCGATGTGAGCTCTTGGGGGAGATCAGCCTGTTATCCCCGGCGTACCTTTTATCCTTTGAGCGATGGCCCTTCCACACAGAACCACCGGATCACTATGACCGTCTTTCGACTCTGCTCGACGTGTATGTCTCACAGTCAGTCCGGCTTATGCCATTATACTCTACGGTGGATTTCCAACCCACCTGAGCCGAACTTTGTAAGCCTCCGTTACTTTTTAGGAGGCGACCGCCCCAGTCAAACTACCCACCAGACATTGTCCTCGCACGAGATAATCGTACCAAGTTAGCTATCAGAATATTCAAGGGTGGTATCTCAACGATGCCTCCGTAGACACTGGCGTATCTACATCAACGGCTCCCACCTATCCTGCACATGAATATCCCAATAGCAATGTCAAGCTATAGTAAAGGTGCACGGGGTCTTTCCGTCTTTCCGCGGGTAGGAGGAATTTTCACCTCCACTACAATTTCACTGGATCCCTGGTTGAGACAGCTCCCATCTCGTTACGCCATTCATGCAGGTCGGTATTTAACCGACAAGGAATTTCGCTACCTTAGGACCGTTATAGTTACGGCCGCCGTTTACTTGTGCTTCAATTCAATGCTTCGCAGAGCTAACAAATCCTTTTAACATTCAAGCACCGGGCAGGCGTCACACCCTATACATCCTCTTACGAGTTAGCAGAGTGCTGTGTTTTTGGTAAACAGTCGGGGGGACACTTTGCTGCGACCTTTTCTTGCTCCAAGAGTAAATCTCTTCACAATAAAGGCACACCTTATACCGAAGATACGGTGCTAGTTTGCAGAGTTCCTTAACCAGGGTTCTTCCACGCGCCTTAGAATACTCATCTCACCCACCTGTGTCGGTTTACGGTACGGGCAACGGCTGTTCTCGCTTAGAGGCTTTTCTCGGCACGACAGTATCAACGATTCAACTCGCTCTCCGAAGAGATTGAATTGCCTGTAAGATCTCGGAATATTGCAGCACGGATTTGCCTATGCTACTTCCTACGTCCTTCGACCCACTATTCCATCAGTGAGCTCGTTTAACTCTATGCGTCCCCCTCACTCAAATGAACAACCGTCGGTATCGGAATATTAACCGATTTGCCATCGTCTACCCCTTTCGGACTCGACTTAGGTCCCGACTAACCCTACGATGACGAGCATCGCGTAGGAAACCTTGGGTTTACGGCGAAGGGAATTCTCATCCCTTTTATCGCTACTCATGCCTGCATGCTCACTTCCAAGCGCTCCACCACTCCTTACCGGTATGGCTTCTACGCTGCTTGGAACGCTCTCCTACCACTCATAGTAAACTATGAATCTAGAGCTTCGGTGTACATCTTAGCCCCGTTATATTTTCGGCGCAGAATCGCTAGACCAGTGAGCTGTTACGCTTTCTTTAAAGGATGGCTGCTTCTAAGCCAACCTCCTGGTTGTCACAGCAACTCCACATCCTTTTCCACTCAGATGTAACTTTGGGACCTTAGCTGCTAGTCTGGGTTGTTCCCCTCTTGACGATTGATTTTATCACCCACCGCCTGACTCCCGAGGTTGCACATACAGTATTCGGAGTTTGATAGGGTTTGGTACCGCGGTAGGCAGCCCTAGCCCTGTCAGTGCTCTACCCCTGTATGCTAATGCTCGAGGCTATACCTAAATATATTTCGGAGAGAACCAGCTATCACTGAGTTTGATTGGCCTTTCACCCCTATCCACAAGTCATCCCGAGACTTTTCAACGTCAATGGGTTCGGTCCTCCACTGGCTCTTACACCAGCTTCAACCTGCTCATGGATAGATCACTCAGTTTCGGGTCTGCAGCATCTGACTATGTCGCCCTATTAAGACTCGCTTTCGCTACGGCTTCGCGTTCGCTTAACCTTGCCAGATACCACAACTCGCAGGCTCATTATGCAAAAGGCAGTCCGTCACACTTATATATAATAGTGCTCCGAATGATTGTAAGCCATAGGTTTCAGGTTCTATTTCACTCTGCTCACCGCAGTTCTTTTCACCTTTCCCTCACGGTACTGGTTCACTATCGGTCTGGTAGTAGTATTTAGGATTGGAGGGTGGTCCCCCCTGCTTCAGTCAAGATAACACGTGTCCCGACCTACTCTGGATCCTGCTAGCTTATCGTCGATTTCGATTATGGGGCTATCACCCTCTATGGCCACTCTTTCCAAAGTGCTCATCTATCGACTCAAATGCCGTATGCAGTCCGCAACCCCAAGTGCAAGCACTTGGTTTGTCCTAATCCCATTTCGCTCGCCGCTACTATGGGAATCTCGTTTGATTTCTCTTCCTTTGGGTACTGAGATGTTTCACTTCCCCAAGTTCGCCCCCCGTAGGGTAACATGACTCGCGCCATGCTGGGTTGCCCCATTCGGATATCCCCGGATCAAAGCTCTTTGGCAGCTCCCCGAGGCTTTTCGCAGCCTAATACGTCCTTCATCGCCTCTACCAGCCAAGGCATCCACCTATGGCCCTTAATATCTTTTTTCTAAGTTGATCTATTTCTAGATCGTGCGCTCACTGCCTTACTTAACATAAGACAGTGATCTGTTGTAGTTGTAATTTCAATCCATAGAATCGCTTCTATTTCTTTACTTTAGTTGACTTTAACAATAATAATTTAATGAACTTCTTAGACTTAAAAGTCTAATATCAAATCTATACTCATAGTTCTGATATTAAACTTCTTCTCTACTCTCTTCTTTAAGCACTTATAACTCAAATGGTGGGCCTACCAGGACTTGAACCTGGGACCTCACCCTTATCAGGGGTGCACTCTAACCAGCTGAGCTATAGGCCCGAGAATAATCTAAATGTGAATGAACTTAGATCACTGAAAACTAAGCAAGTAAACAACTTAATAACTAACATCTCGTGTGAGATTTTCTTTGTATTGCATCTAAGAAACGAATCTTAATGCTTACTCTAGAAAGGAGGTGATCCAACCGCAGGTTCTCCTACGGTTACCTTGTTACGACTTCACCCCAGTCGCTAATTCCACCGTAAGCGGTAGCCCCCCGAAGGTTAGCTTCCCGATTTCGGGTGAAATCAACTCCCATGGTGTGACGGGCGGTGAGTACAAGACCCGGGAACGTATTCACCGTAGCAATGCTGATCTACGATTACTAGTGATTCCAGCTTCATGCTCTCGAGTTGCAGAGAACAATCCGAACTGAGAGACGCTTTAAGAGATTGGCTCCACCTCGCGGTATCGCAACTCTCTGTACGCCCCATTGTAGCACGTGTGTAGCCCTGGCCGTAAGGGCCATGATGACTTGACGTCGTCCTCACCTTCCTCCTCCTTACGAAGGCAGTCTCGTTAGAGTGCTCAGCCGAACTGTTAGCAACTAACGACGAGGGTTGCGCTCGTTGCGGGACTTAACCCAACATCTCACGACACGAGCTGACGACAGCCGTGCAGCACCTGTTTTCAAGTTCCCCGAAAGGCACTTCCGTATCTCTACAGAATTCTATCAATGTCAAGGCCAGGTAAGGTTTTTCGCGTATCTTCGAATTAAACCACATGCTCCACCACTTGTGCGGGTCCCCGTCTATTCCTTTGAGTTTTAATCTTGCGACCGTACTCCCCAGGCGGTTCACTTAATCTGTTAAGTGCATCACCGAGATGACAAGCATCCCGACGACTAGTGAACATCGTTTAGGGCGTGGACTACCAGGGTATCTAATCCTGTTTGCTCCCCACGCTTTCACGCCTTAGCGTCAGTTATGTTCCAGGAGATCGCCTTCGCTTTCGGTATTCCTAGTGATATCTACGGATTTTACCCCTACACCACTAATTCCATCTCCCCCTCCCATACTCTAGGTTACCAGTTTCAAGTGCAGTTCTACAGTTAAGCTGTAGGATTTCACACCTGACTTGGCAACCCGCCTACGCGTCCTTTACGCCCAGTGATTCCGAGTAACGCTTGCACCCTCCGTATTACCGCGGCTGCTGGCACGGAGTTAGCCGGTGCTTATTCATTAGGTACCGTCATTTTCTTCCCTAATAAAAGGAGTTTACACACCGAAATGCGTCATCCTCCACGCGGCGTTGCTGCATCAGGGTTTCCCCCATTGTGCAATATTCCTCACTGCTGCCTCCCGTAGGAGTCTGGTCCGTGTCTCAGTACCAGTGTGGCGGATCATCCTCTCAAACCCGCTACCCGTCATCGCCTTGGTGAGCTCTTACCTCACCAACTAGCTGATAGGATATAGTCTGATCCCAAAGCGAAAAGACATTTCCCGATTAAGCTTGAGCTTAAAAGGTGTATCCAGTATTAATCACCGTTTCCAGTGGCTATCCCGGTCTTTGGGGCACATTAACTATATATTACTCACCCGTGCGCCACTCGTCAGCAAAGAGCAAGCTCTTCCTGTTACCGTTCGACTTGCATGTGTTAAGCACGCCGCCAGCGTTCACTCTGAGCCAGGATCAAACTCTCCATAATTGGTTTGTCTAATCTTTGCCCAAGATTGAAAAATCATTGGCTTCGCCACTATCCGAAGATAATGGTCTTTTATGTATGTATCTAAACATATATATAATATATGAATAGACGGTCAAGGAAACATTTTAGCTTACGCTAAAAGCGGTCCCCTTGTTTTGTGTTATTAGTTATTTAAGTAAACTCAAAAACTGCTAACTTTCGTTAGTTATCTTGTCATTTACTTGCTTAGTTTTCAATGATCTCAAACTAGAAAAACTTTCGTCTCTCAAGGCCTAAACTTTAGGTCTCATCGTTTGTGGACGGGAATTATAGGAAAATTTTAATTCAATGTCAAGAGGTTTTCGAAAGAATTTTAGAGAAATTTTTAAATTTGTTGATTTATGTAATTTTTTTATTAAATTAGTAGTAATATTTATGAAATAATATTATATTTCATAAATATTTAGGAGATCCAGCCGCCGCCGATTAGTTTGTTATCATCATAAAAAACTGCTGCTTGCCCTTTAGCTACACCAAATACCGGTTCATATAGCTTTACTTCTGCTTTACCGTTGTCTATTTTGACACTGCACTTGACCGCTTTTGTTCTATATCTAAGCTTTACCGTAGATTCGAATTCAGTTCTGTCATCAAACATGTTAATGTCTCTTAATGTTACACTATAGCAAGCCAAGTCCTCTTTTTGTCCGACCACTATCTGATTTTTCTTCGGATCTATACTTACTACATAATGAGGATCGTGCGCACCTTTTACGGTAAAGCCCTTTCTCTTTCCTATTGTATAGTACATATAGCCTTTATGTTCACCGACGACATTACCTTGCATATCGAGTACTTCACCGACATTATCAACATTGACATAATCTTTTAAGATATCCGTATAGGTTGTTTCGACAAAACATATTTCGCTTGATTCAGGTTGTAATGCAAAAGACTCTAAGCCTTTAATAGAAGCAGCAAGTTGTTTAATATCACTTTTTTTGCGTGTACCCATTGGAAATAAAAGTCTTGGGACTATTGACTTATCTATATAGAAGAGAAAGTAGCTTTGATCTTTTGTATCATCTTCTGCTTGAATAAGATATTTTCCGTCATGTTGGATGTAGTGTCCGGTTGCAATATAGTCTGCACCTATCTTATCTGCAAACTTGACCATCTCACCGAATTTCAAGTTTCTATTACATAGTGCACATGGATTTGGAGTCTCGCCCTCTTCATATGTTTTAATAAAAGGATCGAATACTTTGTCTTTAAATATATCTTCTAAATCAAGTATATGGAGTTTTATTCCTACGAAGTCTGCAGCTTTTTGTGCTCTTGCTTGGTGGATCTCATGATATCCCGGCTTTGTATGCAATCGCATATATACACCTTCGACATCATATCCATCTTCTTTAAGTATTAATGCCGATACGGTCGAGTCAACACCTCCGCTCATACCGACTAAAACTTTTTTCTTCATCATTTCTCTTTTATATTCTATAAATTTATGATGAAATTATAACATTTTGTAAAATTTAGCTTTTCAAATATCTCAATTACTTAAGATTTTAATTGGTTTAATCTGTCTCTTTTCGTACCGATTGTCGTGATCTGGATTCCAAAGTTACCGTCTACTATCACGACTTCACCCTGTGCTATAACATGGTCATCCACTAAAATATCCAACGGATCGTTCGCCAACTGGTTTAACTCGATAACTGAACCTATGTCCATATTTAATACATCTTTTAAAAGCATTTTCTTTTTACCGATTCTGACTCTTACCGGTAACTTGACATCAAGGATCAATGAAATATTTCTCATATCCCCTGCATCTACTGGTTCGACTTCATGGCTTGAAGGAGCACTCACTACAGGTGGCGTCAACTCTTTTGGAGCAGCTTTTGGCGCCTCTTCCTCTTTAGTTGCATGAAATGATGTTTCAAATGTGTTATCTGTGATAAGCATCATCAAAGAGTTTATCTCGCCAAGTGTAAACGTATATACGTACATCTTGCTGTAATTATCAAGGTTTATCTCGCCGTCATCTTTTATAAACTCTATGTTGTCGACTTTTAATGTTATTGCCGGAAGTTCTTTTTGAGCACCAAGAGTATTTGAGATCGCTCCCATGATGTTAGATACTATCTCTTTTGTAGCATCTAAATCCTCTTCATCCATGTCCTCTTTACTCTCGCCCTCGCCGCCTAGCATCATATCGCCGAGTGCAGTAGCAAGAGCAGGAGAGATCGCGACCATTATACTCGCCTCGATATCTCCGCTTACACTTACCTTTACCAAAGATATAGGAGGCAGGATATTCGAGATTATCGATAAAGTCTCCTCCTCTTTTTTTACTAAAGATGGAGCCTGTCCAATTAAACTTTCTATAGTAGCTACGGTTTCACGTTCAAATAGCTTAATAAACTCTTCCATCTATTTACTCCTCAAATTCATTCTCGTTTTCATCTTCATCCATTATCTCTTTAACACCGCTGATCTTCGCTTTACGCTGTTTTTCCAGATTTTCTAATGTACGTTTAACTGCATCTTTTTCTGTTTTTACGATCTCAGTTATCTGTATGGACTTTCTAAATCTTCTCAGGCCTATTTCGCCCTTAAACCTTACTTTTCCATCGACAGAGAGTGTAACGATATCGTTAGCATCTGCATTTAAGCGTATGATGTCCCCGACTTTTAGATCTAAGACCTCTCTCATATCGAGTTCTGCAGAACCTAGATTTGCTTCGACATTGACCTGAGCACCTCCAAGAAGGACTTGAAGTTCTTGGTTTCTACTTTTCTTGGAACTTGTCTCATTTAGCATCAAGTCTCTACTTGCAAGTTTAGGTAAAACAGGCTCTAATGATATTACCGGGTAACATAAGTTCATCATCCCTGAACTATGCCCGATGATTATCTCCATAACGACCATGACGACGATCTCATTTTGTGCAACGATCTGAACGACGTTTGGACTTGATTCTTTTGACTCGACGTTTGGATACAGATCGGTTACCGGACCCCATGCTTCTTTAAGCGTTGACATCATAACACGTAAAATAGTCTCAAACAGACTTAACTCGATATCTGAAAACTCTCTTGTCGATTCGAAAGGCTCACCTTTTCCGCCTAGCAGTCTGTCAAGCATAGGAAAAGCAATAGACGGGTTTATCTCTAATACGCCGTTACCTTCAAGCGGTTTCATTGAAAAAACGTTGAAACTTGTCGGATTTGGCAGAGACATCAAAAATTCGCCGTACGTCATCTGGTCGACCGAGTGAAGCTGGATCTCTACGATCGAACGCATTATAGACGATATCTGTGATGAGAGTGAACGAGCCATCTTGTCATGAATACCGCGGAATGCACGTAACTGCTCTTTTGATACACGGTTAGGACGTTTAAAGTCATAAAGTGTTATCTGACGTTGTGAATAGACCTCATCACTAGAAGCTTCTTCTAGAATATCCTCGCCGTCATCTACGACGTCGAGCAGTGCATCTATCTCTTCTTGGGAAAGTATATCTGCCATCTTATGCTCCTATACTCTCTTGAATTTTTTTGATCACAGACTTATGGATCTGTGAGATCCTTGACTCTGTAATATCTAAGATCGAACTAATCTCTTTTAATGTTAACTCTTCAAAGTAATACAACTGAATCACCATCTGTTCTCGTTCACTATATCTGGATAAAACGCTCATTATAACCTCAACAAGCTGCTCTTTCTCGATTCTATCTAATGTCTCACCTTCATCACCGGTGTTTAACTGGTCTTGAAGCGGTAAAATAGCATATATGGAAGATGCTATACGGGCTTCATGTATCTTCTCTTCCGTCTCGTCTTCGATCATCTCGGCTAACTGAGCATCTGTAGGCTCTTCATCATGAGTCAAAAGATACTCTTCGACAAGATAGTCGATCCTTTTTACAAGTTTTCTGCTAGAACGGCTTAAAACATCAAGAGATCTTAAATAATCAAGCATCGCGCCATAGACTCTGGTTTTTGCGTATCCCCAAAACGAATCGTTTTGCGCTTCATCATATCTTCTTGCTAATTTTACCAGTTCTTCTGTCCCTATCGCACTAAGGTCCATAAAGTCTACAGAACTCGGCAGTCTTTCTTTGAGTCTAAATGCCATAGCTTTTACTGCAGGAAGATACTGGATCGCCAGTTCGTCCTCTTTATGTTTCAGCTCATTCTCATATGCATGTATCATGCAGCAACCTTAATCTCATCCTGTGTGTTCATCTTTATAGCCGCATCCGTGATCTTATGCGCAGAATCGATCACCTTTTCTCTTTTGTTTATCTCTTTTACAATGTGATCAAGATTGGACTCATGACGGTTTTTTGCAAAATGATACGTCTTAACAGCGAGCGTTCTGAAATAAAATGCGACTATCACATGTGAAAATAGATAAAAAAATACCGTGATCAAGAAGGTGTATGTAAGCAAAGCATCAGCACTGTCTGATTTTAACAATCCAAAGACAAGTCCAAGAAAAAAGCCTTGTACTGTAAAAAAAGATACAAAATTTGCCGCTAACATAGATACTCGCCCCTTTGATTAAAAATGTTGCATTAAACGTCTAAAAAGCCCCGTTAACCCACTTTCATTAGATGAAACTAGCACATTTCGTTCCAAGTTTTTAGCTATCTCTTTGGCTATAAGTTCCAGATCCATCGCCGGTTGAGATGACGGGCAGATCACACTTACCAGTTCTCTTTGCTTGACAGACGTAGAGACTTTTGAATCTGAATTCACCTTACCGAGATAGCTAAGATTAAGATCCTCTCTTATATTTGACAATGCGACCTTTTTTATCTTGTCAAATACTGCCACAGCTTCTTTCTCACCGCGTACCTGATTCATTATAACAGAAATATCATTTCGCATAGATGAGATAGTTTTTATAGTTGCATAAGCATCGGTTATGGCAGCAGGATCAGGGACAGTCACTACTATAACATCATCTGCCGCATTCATAAACATCTGAATATGCTCGCCGATCCCTGCACCCGTGTCTATTATCATGACATCAAGTTTATCCAAGACCTGTGCTTCCTGCATAAACCTGGTAAAAAGTGCTTCATCTGAATATTTTAATATCTCATCTCCGCTGTCACCGGGAATGAGAATAAGATTTCTTGTTATCGGTATAAGTATGTCGGAGACTTTTGCTTCACCTTTGAGTACATGTAAGATATTTTTTTTGATACTCACATTGAACATGACATCAAGGTTTGCAAGACCGATGTCCGCATCAAATATACCGACATTCAAACCGTTTTGCGAGAGAATATACGCCAGATTTGAACTAATAGTACTTTTCCCTACCCCGCCTTTACCACTTGTGATGGCAACAAATCTAGTTTTTTTAGATTTTTTGGCAGTTGATGATGCTACTAGTTTTTCCAGTTTTTCAGCCTGATGCCCCATCATAGTTTGCTCCGATTAAACCCATGTAATAAACACTCGACCAAAAAGTCGCTGTTAGCAACGACTAAATCTTCAGGAACCTCCTGTCCCACTGAAAAGTAGCTGATCGGCTTTTTAGTTTCATAGACTAATGAGAAGATATTTCCAAATCCTCTTGTCTCATCCAGTTTTGTAAACATCATCGTATCTACGTCAAGAGTCTCAAAGTTATCGTATGTCGCTTTTAGATCCTCGTACTTGATCGAACTCGGCATAACTAAAACGACGTCTATGTTGAACTCCGTCGTATTAGAGTTTAGACACTCATATATCTTCTCTATTTTACCTTTATCGTAAGGGCTTGAACCCATTGTATCGATTAAAATATAATCACAATATCTCAAAGAGTTCAACGCACTTGAAAACTCCGGAGGATCCACAACCGTTTCGATACCGAGTTTCATCATCCTCGCATACTGCATCAGCTGTTCAACTGCACCGATTCTATATGTATCTAAGACGACAAGTCCTACTTTATATCTTTTCTCCATCAAGTAAGAGTATCTTGCTGCAAGTTTTGCGATGGATGTAGTCTTGCCCACACCCGTAGGACCGACAAGCATGATCACTTTTTTGCTCGTTGGTGTCGGAAGGCTCTCCATTCTCACCGGGACCATTTTTCTAAGGATCGATTTAAAATATCTTTTTACCGTCTCAGAGTTTTCTCTCATCTTAAGCGGCATATGTTCCAGACTCAGATGCATCATCTCATCTAAATGATCTTTGTTCATACCGCTTTCAAGCGCCATTTTATATATCTCGGCAAACTCCGGCGGGATCGCACGGTCAAGATTTGGAGAGCGCTCCTGCCAAAACATATTTTGGATCAGTTTTACTCTGTCTCCGAGTTTTGAAAGTTCCGCTTTTATATCGACAAGTTCTTTTGGCTGAGGAGCTTCGACCTGGGTAGTCCTCTCCCCGCTGTAGACCTCTTCATCCGCTACTTTTGCAATATCGGATATCTGTCTGGCAGCTCTTGAGATATTGTAATAAACATCCTCACTGTCCTCTCTGATAGGCTTTTGCATCTCTAGAGGTTTAGCTCTGCTTGCCTGAGGTGCTGTTTTAGTCTGTTTTTCATCAACGCCCACTACGATCTCATATAAAGGCTCTTTTCCAAGAGCTTTTTTCTGGATCTCACGTGTTTCGATAAGCATAGCATCTTCGCCGACTGCTGCTTGTGCTTTTTTCAATGCTTCTGTCGGTGTTTTACCGCTAAAAGTTAAAATCTTCATCTGCTGATACTTGATAATGGGATTACTACGCTTTCTCTGTTCATCCAATCGGGATGAGGAACTTTTAAAGATTTCGTATCTATACGGCGGTCGTCAAAAAATAAAATATCCAAATCTAAAGTCCTTGGTGCATTTGAAAAGCTGCGTTTTCTTGAAAATCTTTTCTCTAATCGCATAAGATAGTCAAGAAACTGTTTTGGCTGCATCGACGTTGCCAAGACCATCACAGAGTTTAAAAAATCATCCTGCTCCATGTAGCCAAAAGGAGGATTTTTTAAAATCGGTGAAGTCTCTAAAACCTCAACACGAACATCATCTCTAAGTTTAAAAAAAAGATGATTAAATCTTCTTAAAACATCACCCACATTTCCGCCGATCCCTATTGTGACTTTGTACTTGTGTGATGATGTCTGTTGTTTTTTATATGGAAAACATGCCGTATAGATAAGTGTAAGCTTTTCACTTATGACACGTTTTTTTATCATCCATATTCCTTACGCTTGCTGTGCTTTTTGAGCTTCTTGCATCGCTTTTATCTCATTGAAAAGTTGTAACATCCCTACCATTGCAAGGTGGTATCCAAACGGTCCAAAACCGATAAGTGAAGATGTACATACAGGTGCTATAAGGTTCTTTTGACGGAACTCTTCACGACGGTAAGTGTTTGATATATGCACTTCGATAGTCGGAATAGAAACAGCACTGATCGCATCACGGATAGCAATAGATGTATGAGTATATGCAGCAGGATTGATAATGATCCCGTCTACTTCACCGTAGCACTCTTGGATTCTATCTACAAGTTCACCCTCTAAATTACTTTGAAAAAACTCTATCTCAATACCGTTTTGAGTTGCGAAATCTTTCATTTGAGCGTGAATCTGCTCTAGTTTCATCGGCCCATAAAACTGTTGTTCACGTACACCTAACATATTTAAATTCGGACCTTGAATCACTACAATTTTCATTTTTTACCTTTTTTTAGTTTTAGATACATTAATTAAGCGCCCATTTTATCAAAATAAAGCATAATATATTTTAAAACCAAGCAGCAAAAGAGTAATTGTGAAAATTATAAATCCAAACTATATATATACGGCAGAAAAACTGTTAGAAAACCAAGCCGTCGCTTTTGATAATAAAATAGAAAAGATCGCACCTCTAACGGAGTTACAAGAACTTTACAAGGACGCAGAGATCATTGAACTCGGCAAAAACTCACTTCTTATGCCAGGACTGATAAACGCCCATGTCCACTTAGAATTTAGTGCAAATAAAGAGACACTGGAATACGGTGATTTTCTAAAATGGCTTTACAGCGTGATAACAAATCGTGAGGAACTCATAAACTCATGTGACTCTGCATGTATGAAAAAAGCAGTCGATATGATGCTTGAATCGGGCATTACCACTTACGGAGCGATCAGTTCACACGGAATGGACTTAGATGTGGCTGCATCATCCCCTCAAAACGTGGTATTTTTTAATGAACTCATCGGCTCGCAGGCAGGTATGGCCGATGCTCTTTTTAATGACTTCCTGCAACGCGTCGATGCTTCAAAAACGGTACAAAGAGAGGGGTTTTATCCCGCTGTCGCTATCCATTCACCATACTCGGTCCATCCTATCCTTATAAAAAAAGCTCTTCAGATCGTAAAAAACGAGAAATTAAAACTTAGTGCCCACTTTTTAGAAAGCAAAGCTGAACAGGAGTGGCTGGAAAAGAACGAAGGTGACTTTAAAGAGTTCTTTGTAAATTTTTTAAAACAGGACAAAGCCGTAACGGATGTCAAAGAGTTTTTAGGCCACTTTAAAGATGTACCTACCTTGATGACCCATGTCGTTCAAGCAACAGAAAAAGAGCTTCAAGAGCTTGCATACTCAAAACATACCGTTGTTCACTGTCCTATCTCTAACCGCCTGCTAGGAAACGGTGCTATCAGTCTTGATGATCTGGACAGACACAATATCAGATGGATCTGTGCAACGGACGGTCTTAGTTCAAACTACACGCTTAATCTTTTTGAAGAGATGAAGATAGCTCTTTTTATGCACCACGGAGCCGACCTGCTGCCGCTTGCAAAAAGACTTATCAAAAGCGTTACTAAAGACGCTGCAGATGCACTTGGACTCAACACCGGAGAGATACAAGAGGGGAAAAATGCCGATATGCTTGTACTGGAACTTACATCCGAGCCAAATGAACAGCTTCCGCTTCATTTGCTCTTACATGGATATAATATATCAAAAATATATATTAACGGAAACCAGAAAAAAGGAGAATAGATGGAAGGTATGAAAAAACTTTTTTTACCCATAACTGCGACAGTCGGTTTTATTCAAAACCACTTTAAAGCGATGGTTTTTATACTTATCGTGGTTTTAATCTTTATGCCAAGAGACGACTCATCCTTAGTACCGCACAACCTTGAGAAAATATCTCTTGTCGGTCCTATCATGGATGTGAACGAGGTCGTTCAAAAGATCGAAAATGCGCGTCAAAACGATAGAGTAAAGGGTGTATTGCTTGTCGTTAATTCTCCCGGAGGTGCTGTCGCGCCATCTGTTGAAGTAGCATATGCGATAAAAAGACTCAGACAGAAAAAACCTGTCGTCGTCTATGCCAGCGGGACAATTGCGAGCGGCAGCTACTACTCCTCTATCTGGGCAAACGAGATAGTTGCAAATCCCGGCAGTATGGTCGGCAGCATCGGTGTCATCATGCATGGAGCAGACTTAAGCGAAGTGATGCAGAAGATCGGAATCAAATCGCAAGTCATAGCCGCCGGAAAATACAAACAGCTCGGAACTGCGGACAGAGAGTGGACGGAGTATGAAAAAGCGGAATTAAACAAAGTGATCCAAGACACTTACAATATGTTCGTGACAGATGTCGCCAATGCAAGAGGCTTACGGGTAGAAGATGCACCCTACTTTGCCAATGCACATATATTTACGGCTCATCAGGCAAAAGATGTCGGGTTAGTGGATAAAGTCGGTGTTAGTTTTGATGCACAAGAGGATCTTATAAGACTCTCGGGTGTCAAAAATCCTATCTGGAACAAAGAGGACCCGATGGAAAAACTGTTCAAAAAACTCTCAGCGCAGACTGCAGTCACACTAAATACATACTTTCCTGCACTTAGTCTTCAATAACTATACATGTAAGATTCTTTCTTACATGTAATGCCGGATATCCTCTACTAAAACTCTTTTATCCCGATGACCTTTGAAGTCACTTTTAACCTCTCGTTCATAAGATCAAAACTCTCATCTACATGTAACTCTTCCAAAGAGGTGACCTTGCCGTCTTTACTTATCTGTGCAAAGCCTGATACGACTCTTTTTTTCGGATCGTTTGAAAGCAGGTTTTCTTTTAAAGAGTTCAGTCTGTTCTGTTTTTGGGAAAGTATGGTCTGCATCTGATGGGACAGCCTTACATGTAAAGGTTCCAGGTCTCTTCGTAAATTTTGAAGCTTAAACTCTATGGTCTGATTAAATCTCTCTCCCAGTTGAGTGACCTCCGCTTTTTTCTGTCTTATGCGCTCTTCAATAGAGTTTTGCTCATAAAGCTTTTTGATATGTGAAAGTGCCTGAGAAAAATTATATATTTTTGAATCAATAAGATTATGATAGCTTCCTGCTATATTATCAATGTATTGATAGAGTTCATTTGTATCAGGCAGTATCATCTGCATCGCAGCACTCGGTGTCGGAGCTCTGAGATCCGCTACAAAGTCAGAAATAAGATAATCTATCTCATGTCCTACAGCAGAGACGATCGGCGTCTCTGCTTCAAAGATAGCATCGGCAACGATCTCTTCGTTAAACGACCAAAGGTCTTCTATGCTTCCGCCGCCGCGGCTAAGGACGATGATATCATAGTCTTTTTTATCACTTACATGTAAGGCGTCTACGATGCTCTGCGCACTTGTATTTCCCTGAACCAATACATCATAGATATCGATCTCTACAAGTTTGTATCTTTGACCTGCAACGCGAAGCATATCCTGCAGAGCTGCACCGGTTGCTGATGTGATCAAAGCGATTTTACGCGGAAACTTAGGAAGCGGTTTTTTTATCTCGGGATTAAAATAACCCTTTTGAGAAAGTTTCTGTTTGAGCTGCTCAAAAGCAAGTGCTAAAGCACCCTGCCCTGATGGCTCGATCATAAAACAGTTTATCTGGTACTCGCCTCTTGGTTTGTACACGGTAACAGCGCCGTCAAGTATGACTTTTAGTCCCTCTTCAAGCTTAAACCTGAGCTTTGCGGCATTGCCCTTGAACATAACGCATTTAATAGATGAAGAGCTGTCTTTTAACGTGAAGTAGATGTGACCGCTGTTATGGTGTGTGATTCGAGAGAGTTCACCCTCGACGAAGACTCTGACAAAGCTGCTCTCTAAAAGAGTCTTTATCTGTTCGTTGAGCGATGAGACGCTAAGAGTATTCATTTTAAAGTTTACGAGCGATTATCAGTGTAGAGATATCCATTGAAAAACTTTGTGTGTAAAGTATCTCAAAACCTGCATCTTTGAGTTCGTTTTGCATGTTTTCCACAGTCGAGAAAGTCTCGATAGAGTTTGGAAGGTACTCGTATGCCTCAAGGTTTTTAGAGATAAATCCACCCACTTTAGGCAGGATCTTGTTCATGTAAAAATCTCTGATCTGACCAAGAAGTGACGGATTCTCGTTTTTCATAAACTCTAGTATTACGACAAGTCCGCCACGTTTGAGCACACGGTTGAACTCTTTTAATGCTTCTTCACGTTCTACTACGTTTCTAATGCCGTATGTGATACTTAAAATATCCGCACTTCCGTCTTCTAAAGGGATCTCAGTAGCTTTAGCCGTATGATACTCAAAATCCGGGAATTTGACTTTTGCAACGTCAAGCATGCCGTTTGATGGGTCCACTCCCACGATCTTACCGACTGCAATTCCACCTACTTGAGCCTGCTTTCTCCAGTAGTCCATCATATCACCCGTACCGCAGGCAACGTCTACTATCATATCGACACTGTCACTGTCATTGTAGCTGTATGAAAGATCACACGCTTTTTTTCTCCAGCTTTTGTCTACACCCATACTCATAACACGGTTCGCAGTGTCATAAGTCGGTGCTATATCATCAAACATCGATACGATTTTTTCTTGTTTTTCCATAAATATCTATCCCTTTAATTTCATCCACATTAAAATATCATCCGATATCTTCTCTACATGTAAGATATCGAAATGGTCATCATTTTTATTGAAACGTATTTTACCACCACTTTTCGGAGATACAAAACAAAGATGGTAATCTACATGATTTTTAGAGAGTTCGAACATATTTGACCCACCTTCGATTAAAATACAGTTGTAATCTTTCAATCTGTCAAAGTTCTCTTCGATCATCACTTTTCTATTTTGTACGTTAAACAGCGGGATATTTTTATCAAATTCTTTTGTGCGTGAGACGATAAGAACATCGGGAGCTTTTCCGTCGCAAAGTCTTGCATCAAGCGTAGGTCTGTCTGCCCGTACAGTCTCGCCGCCAACCACGATGAGATCACAGACGTCACGCATCTTATGGACAAGTTCTCTTGATTCTTTTGAGCTTATAACTCCGCCGTCTACGGTGCCGTCGAGTCTCTGTGCCCATTTAAAAAATACAAATCTCTCCTCACTCCACTTTAAAAAAGGAGACAAAAGACCATCTCCCTTTTTCTCTAAAGATGAGAACTCTACCTTTGTCCCTGTATTAGCGACTATCTCTCTTCCGCCTTTAGCTTTTTGACTCTCATCGGCACTTGCGATTACGACTCTTTTTACACCGAGCTTAGAAATAAGATTTGCACAAGAAGGTGTTTTTCCCTCATGAGCACATGGTTCAAGTGTCACAAAAAGAGTACAGTCTGTAAAACAGCCGTTATGATTTTTTAAAAGATAGTTATGGATCTCATGTGAAGATGTCAAAGATAGGATTGTTTTATCATCTGTAAGTTTGAAGTACGCACTTTGAAGTGCTAAGACCTCTGCATGAGGTCCACCCACTTTTTTGTGTGCTTCGACACAGAGCAGTTCACTCTCAGCCTTGATAACAGCACATCCTACTGCAGGGTTTGGGTATGTAAGAATTTGTGATTTCCACGCTTCATTCAGCGCTAAATCCATAAAAAAGTTATCGTCGATTACCATTCAAAATAGGTACGCGCTTTTACTACGTCGCTAAAAGGTACAACGACCTCTTCACCCTCTATTTGCAGATAAAGTTCATCACCTTTAACTGCTGTCAGAGTACCTTTTAATTTCTCTTTCTCTCTTGAAGTAATACTTACTTTTTCTCCGATAGAGTTTTCAAAGTTTTCTAACTTCGTAAGTTTTCTCTCGATACCGGGAGTTCCAACTTCAAGTCTATATTCGCCTGAAACAGGAGGAGTAACGTCAAGTAAAGGAGAGATAAGGTGCGTTATCTCTACACATCTGTCCAGACTTACACCTTTATTCTGTGGATCTTTCACGCTTACTCTAAAGATCGTCTCACCGAATTCACTTGTGATCACAGTGTCATACAGCATCAACCCGACAGATTCTACTATTGATTTGATATCGCTCTCAAGACTCATGTTTTCCCTCTTTTTCTATACGTTTAAAAAGATCTTCAATGCTTTGGCTTTTCTCTAACTGATCATCAAATACAAATGTCAGTTTCGGAGATTTGAACCATCCCTGATCTTTCATACAATAGTCTTCTATTATCGGAGCGACTTTTTTAAGCTGCTTCACGTAAAAAGCTTTTTCCTCATCGTTAAACATGCTAGGGTCCACATAAACCTTTGCATCGCTTCTACCGCGAGAACATTTCACCTCTATGACGTCAAGTTCATGCATTCTTGCGTCATTTAATGAACTGAGTGCTTCAGGAATAAGTTCCTGTAGTATAGACTCCGTTCTTTTTACTTTAATTTCTTGCTGTGTCACAGAGAAACCTTCTCCTCGACTTTTGTAAATGTTTCGATTACATCGCCGACTTGAACATCATCGTAACCTTTGATAACAACACCACACTCATAACCGTTTCCGACTTCATTAACGTCATCTTTGAAACGTTTAAGTGATGTAAGTTCACCCTCGTATGCAACGACACCGTCGCGGATAACACGAACAAGTCCGCCGCGTACAAGTTTACCGTCAACGACCACACATCCTGCGACCATTCCGCCTTTAGGGATTTTGAACGTATCGCGTACTTCTGCCTGACCTGTATTTGTCTCAGTAAATTTAGGTGACATCATACCTGTAAGCATTCCGGTGATATCATCGATCAGCTGGTAGATAACTGAGTATGTTCTGATATCGACACCCTTTTGTTTTGCAGCAGCTTTTACACTACCTGTAGGACGTACGTTAAATCCAAGAAGTGCAGTGTTCTCACTGTTTGCAACAAGTTCTACGTCATTTTCCGTGATCCCGCCGACACCGCTAGAGATAATATCTACTTTAACTTCATCGTTACGAAGATCAGATAGAGCACCGCGGATCGCTTCAAGAGAACCGTGAACATCTGTTTTAAGTACGATTTTAAGCGTTTTAAGTCTTCCCTCTGCGATAAGTGAAGTAAGCTCATCCAACGTTGTTTTCGTAGAGTGTGAAAGTTCTTTACGTCTTTCATACTCATAACGTTTTTGAGCATATTCACGTGCCTCTTTATCTGAGTTCATCGCGATCATAGTCTCGCCTGCAGCAGGAACTTCATTCAGACCTACTACCACTGCCGTATGACTTGGTTTCAGTTCTTTTATCTGTGCTTTTTTGTCATCGATCATCGCTTTTACACGTCCGTACGATTGACCACAGACAACATAATCACCGACTCTTAAAGTCCCGTTTTGAACAATAACAGTAGCTACCGGTCCACGACCTTTTTCTAAAGAACTCTCGACAACGACAGCTTTAGCATTCGTCTCTTCATTTGCTTTAAGCTCTAAGACTTCAGCAGTTAATAGAATGTTTTCTAAAAGTTCATCGATACCTTCGCCTTTTTTCGCAGACATAGGGATAAACTCGATATCTCCGCCCCAATCAACAGGATTAAGACCTTGTTCTGCCATCTGACCTTTTACCATGTCAGGGTTAGCATTTTCTTTATCCATTTTGTTTAGTGCGACAATAATAGGTACACCAGAGTCTTTTGCTATTTTTATAGCTTCAAGAGTCTGAGGTTTTACACCGTCATCTGCAGCAACGACAATAACGATAATATCCGTTAGATTTGCCCCGCGTTGACGCATAGAACTAAATGCCGCGTGACCAGGAGTATCTAAGAATGTTATCCATTTACCGTTTTGTTTTACAGTGTATGCACCGATATGCTGAGTGATACCGCCGGCTTCGCCAGCTGCCACTTTAGCACTGCGGATAGCATCTAGAAGTGATGTCTTACCGTGGTCGACGTGTCCCATAATCGTAATGACTGGTGGACGTTCAACTTGATTTCCATCCTCTTCGATTGTCTCTTCTTCATAACTTTCTTCGTAGTTAAATGCATCTTTTGGATCGATCGTCGTTACTTCGACTCCGAACTCTTCTGCTAGAATCTCTATCTCGTCTTTACCAAGGAAATCGTTTTTAGTCATCATCATACCAAGATCGAATAGAACTTTAATGATATCCGTCATCGGACGGTTGATCTTTTCTGCAAACTCATAAACACGAATATCTTCAGGTATCTCGACATGAGTCACGACTTCGTCAGAGACTTTCTCTTTTGTATACTTTTTACGTTTATCACGTGATACTTTACGAGGTTGTTTAGAGCCCTGTTTTTTACCTGAATTTCTTCCGATCGGTTTCGGCGGTTTTGGTTTTTTAGGTTCTTCGACCTTCACTTCATTCATCTGAGTCGCATTAAGATCGACAAGAACAACCTCATCCGTATCATAATCCATAGAAAGTTCACTTAAACTCTCACCGAAGATATCCAGTTTCATTCCGCCAGACTGTTTTTTATTTGTCGTTGGCGTAGCTGGCTTATTTTTCTTTTTACGAGAATTTAGTTCAGCTAAGGCTTCAGCACTCATTTTTCCATAGTTAGAGACAGCTTTTAAAGCACTATCATCATGAGAGTCTAGTTTAACATCGTCTTCAGGCTTAGGCTTTTTCTTTTTAACGATTTTTAATCCAGATGTTTTTACAGGAGCTGCCATAGTAATAGGCATCTTTCTCTCTTCTTTTTTTGTCTCTTTTTCAGAAGATTCAACTGCATTCTCTTCTGTTTTAGTTTTTTGAGGAGCATTCTCCTCTTTCTCTTTCTTCTCTTGAGTTTCCGGTTTATGAGCTTTTTTAGACTCAACCTCAACATCTTTTTTAACTTCCTCAGCTTTATCGCTTACAGGAGCTGCTTTTTGCGGTGCTTCATTTTCAGCACCGTTCATAATATAGTTTACTATCTTCTCAGCCTCTTCCATAGAAACTGTACTTGAAGCAGTTTTTAATTCTAGACCCATATCTGATGCTTTTTTAACAACTTCTTTAGATGTAACTCCAAGTTCTTTTGCTATTTCGTGTACTCTAACTTTTTCCATTCTGAGCTATAATCTCCTTTAACTGGTTAGACAAACTTGCCATATCACCTATTTTACATTGCCGCATTAATGACTTCACGACTTTATTCTCATTTTTCAAACATTCATGACAAAGATAAAAACTTCTGCCGCTGTTTGAAAAATGTTGCAGTGACTTATCCACACATCTCAAACGCAATAATTCACCTTGCGGAAATCTACTTCTGCAAGTTATGCACATTCGAGTCGGATTGCTGTAAATTTTCGGCATTATATCTTAATATTACTTCAATTTTCTATAAACTAACGCTCTACAACGAGACCGTTATTATCAAAATCCAAACATTTGACCTCATAATCAGGAAACTTTTGCTTAAATCTGTTTGTAAGTGCCGCAGCATCTTGATCATACACCATTGAGAAAAATGTCGAACCGCTGCCTGAGAGCGTACTCATTAAAGCACCGCTGTCATATGCAAGTTTTTGTATCGTAAAAAGTTCTGGCATCATCTTCATACGGATCTTTTGGTGAAACCTGTCCTGAGTAGCGAGACGAAGCATCTCCCAATCTTCATTAAAAAATGCTGCGACCGTGACTGCCGTATGAGAAAGGTTATAGACTGCATTCTCTTTAGAGTAAGATTTTGGCAGAAGCGTTCTTGATTTTGATGTATTGATCGGTTTATTCGGTATAACGACGACTGCTTTAAGATAATCCGGCAGATGCTTCTTTTGTGAAAATACTTTATTTTTTTCAATAGTCGCTGCATTGAAACCGCCCATAACCGCCGGAGTGATATTATCCGGATGAGACTCATATGTCAGTGCATGATTTAGTATACGTCTCTTTGAGACTCTTACACCCGCTGCTTCATGAGCAGTAGATATAGCACTTACGATTACTGCAGATGAACTGCCAAGACCTCTTGACATAGGGATCTGATTATAAAAAGTAAATTTAAAGTTTTGTTTCTTCTCTGTCAGACGTTCATAATGCTCATTAAAGATACTTACAAAAAGGTTGTTTCCTTTTAGTCTCGGGTTGTTCGCACCCTCGCCTTTTATGGCAATACTGAAAAATTTAGACGGGTGGAACTCAACCACGTTTCTAAGATCGACGGCTAAGCCGAGTGAATCAAATCCCGGTCCAAGATTGGCACTTGTTGCTGGTACGCTAATAGTCACTTTTTTCCTTATCAGACAGCACCGATTCCGTATTCGGGAGCTGTGTTAATATCAAAATCATTGTAGTTTAAAAAATCCGGTAACTTAAAATCCGACATTATAACATCGTCAAACTTTTTAGTTTCAATCCCTGTTGAAGTTTTAACAAAATAGAGCTTTCCAACTGCTTTTATCGGTTGATTTTTATTAAAATAAAAGGCATCTGTTGCAAAGAGTGGTATATTTTTTAAGATCGAGAGTGATTTTAAAAATATATATGCCACCTTGATAGCCATAAAACTACCGGGACCGTTCGCGTAAAAAATATTTTTGATCACGTACTTTTTTTCCAACTCCTCATAGATAACAGGCAGTATCTCCGAGCTTTTTTCCTCGGTTATAACTGAATCTATAAGTTGTTTGTCTTCATAAACTCCCGCCATTATGGGGGAACTTAATGCGAGTACTACTAGATCGACCTCTTTTTTATGCATAAGCTTTTGCGTATTCTTTCTCTGTAGAGCCTACGATATCTACGATCTCATAGTTTTCAGGGTCTTTTAAGAGCTCTAGCGTCAGCTTGTGATTAAGGTCATGACTTCCCGCAAGTGCTTCATAGTTACCGATAAAGTTCATCCCTATAAGACTCATATCGCCTATAGCGTCAAGAATCTTATGTCTGACGAACTCATCGCTGAATCTTAGCCCTTCAGGGTTTAATACCTTCTTCTCATCGAGTACTATAGCGTTTTCCAAAGAACCGCCAAGAGCTAAGCCTTTTGATCTTAAGTACTGCACCTCATGTAAGAAACCGAATGTTCTCGCACGAGCCACCTCTTTTTTATAGTTCTCTTTACTAAACTCTAACACATATGCCTGATTTTCTATAACAGGATGAGCGAACTTGATCGTAAAATCGTATTTTAAATTCTTAGAAGGGGAAAGTTTTACATACTTGTCACCCTCTTTGATCTCTACATCTTTTTTTATGATCATTATACGCTTTGGCAGTTCCTGTTCTGCAATCCCTGCTTCATCTAAAAGCATACAAAAACTTGCACTGCTTCCGTCCATGACCGGAACCTCATCAGAATCGACAGTTATCTTCAGATTATCTATACCATATGCATATATTGCAGATAAAAGATGCTCGATAGTCGATATCGAATGTCCATCTTTCCCGATAACCGTAGCCATCTTCGTATCCACAACGTTCTCAGGGATAAGAGGGATAGAAACACCGACATCTTTTCTGACAAATACGATACCGTTTCCGGCTTCAAGCGGCTCTAACGTCAAGTTTACCGGATTACCGCGATGTAATCCTATTCCAACAAGTGAAACAGGTTTTTTAATAGTTGTTTGATACATAATCTTATATCCTGTCTTCTTCAATGCTAAGTCAACGTTAGCAATATATATTCCACATTATAGCCTATTTAAGCTATGAAAAAAATCTATTGTCTGTCTATGATCTTCTTTGCTTCGGCAATAATATCTTCTATATTTACCTTCATCCAGTGCTTGTCCATCCACTCTTCAGGACGGACTTCGATGCCTTGTACCAGCACACCGAAATGTAAGTGATCGCCCATAGCATAACCTGTCATACCTGTTTTTGCTATCTCATCACCTACTTTTACATTATCACCCTCGTTTACAGACAAGCTAGAGCAGTGTCCATAAAGTGTATAAAGTCCTAGTCCGTGATCGATTATAGGATTATTCCCGTAAAGACCGTTATAGTTTGCAAACACGACATGACCCGGATTTTGAGTCGTGATCTGTCCCATCTGTACACTTGCAAGGTCAAGTCCCATATGATAGGCATCACTGACGATTTTACCTTTGTATGAATAGATCCTGTGATCCCCGAAGCTTGCAACAGGAGCAGCATTTTTAAGCGGATACATAGGTCTGATACTAAAGTTGGAGATCATCGTATTCTGTGCTACTTTTGATGTTATCTTATGGATTAAAGCTTCATTGTTGGCACGTACTTTTTCATTGATGATCTTAAATCTCTCGATTCTGTCATCAACTCCGTCAGTCTCTTCAAACTCGTTAGCTAGTTCTGCGATCTTGCCGTCTAAGAACTTATCTTTAAGCGTGATATGCGATTCTTTATACTTTCTGTCTTTCAGATAAAGTCTAACATACTCTTGAGAGATGTTTCCTGCCATATCCTCTACGACTATCGTCGCTCTGAAACTGCTTTGTTTTATCGGCCATGCGATAAGCGAGATATAGTAACCCTCTTTGTAAAAAGGCTGTGCCAAGAAATCTTTACCGAAGTTTGTTGCTATCTTAATGCTTTTTAGATGTTCATCAGCAGCTTTAAATATAACGACTGCACTACCGCCTTTTTGAATAGCATAAGAGTTTGCCAGACTTACTAGTTCAGGTCTTTTTGAATCGACTATGAAATTAAACTCTTTTACGATCTCATTGCCTTTAAAAAAGTCCCATTTACTCGCATCTCTTGCTTTTATAATAAGTTTCGCACGGTTTGTTTTTATTCTATACAACTGTTTAGGGGCTTTTACTTCTACAGAGATGTTATTTTCTTTTGAGATAAACTTTTCATCCGCTATGTTAAAAGTCTTATCATCTACCTGAAGAGTGATATTATATGACACTACTCCCGTATCATCATTTATGCTTACATGTAAAGGATCTTTCAGGTTCCAATATTTATCATTATCCAACTTGACTACAGGAGCATTCCTCTCAAACATCGATGAGTTGAATATAAATATTGCTCCGCCTATGATAGATATAAAAAATATCAGGACTAACAGTGATGATGAATCTCTTTTTTTTCTCATTATATACTTTCCTTTAACAGTGTAATTATTTCTTGTGTCGCTTTTTGCATATCATTATCCGGCAGTGTAAATCCTGCCGCATGAGGATGTCCGCCGCCGCCAAAATGTCTTGCGATACCGTTTACGTCGATACTCATATCGCTTCTCAGCGACGCTTTAAGTGTCAGGTTCTTATTTTCTCTCAGCAAGATCGCGACCTTCACCGTCGGAAGGTGCAAAGCCTCTTCAAGCGCGGCTTCACAGTCGTTTGCCTTGGCTCCGTACTTCTGCATCATCTTTTGATCTACATGTAAAACCGCGATCTTTCCATCATTGTAGAGCTGCATATCCAGCATCATTGCACCTTTTATACGATAAGCCGAAAGGGACATATGCTGTGATACAAATAGATTGCACGATTTTGAATCTGCACCCAGATGACATAGATCTTTTGCCATCTCAAAAACTCTATGATCTGTCTTATGACTTAAAAAGTTAGACGAATCATCGATGAGACCTGCATAAAGAGCAGTCGCCATCTTATGGTTTATATCTATCTCATTTGCTTTAAAAAAGTCATATAAGACCTGTGTCGTACTTATCGCATCTGCATCTACGACATTGTACTTGCCGTAGTTATCATTACTTTGATGATGGTCGATGTTTATAAGATCGATATCCAATTCTACACCGAGCCTTGAGTATGAACCGCAGTCCAGACTTATCGCCAGATCAGCATCTTTTGGAAAGCTGTTTTTTATCTTATCAAGCCAAGGCAGGAACTTCAAATTCTCGTCAATATGCTTAGATGCGCAAAAAAATGACACCTTCTTGTGCAATTTTAACATATAAGTATAAACAGCAGAAGCACTGCTTAATGAATCGGCGTCGGGATTGACATGCGAGATCACTACGACATGCTTTGCTTTCTCGATCGCTTCTATTATATCTTTGTTTCTCATAATGAAATTATAGGCTATTTTCTATTCATCTTATATACATACGCCAAAACTTCGGCGACTGCGGCAAAAAGTTCTTCTGGTATCTCGCGTTCGACCTCGACTTGCGCATAAAGAGATCTTGCCAGCGGAGGATTTTGGACTATATGGACATGGTTTTCACGTGCTATTTTTTTGATCTGAACCGCCATAAGGTTCATCCCTTTAGCCACGACAATAGGTGCACGGCTTTTTTTCTCATCATATTTGATCGCAACAGCGTAGTGAGTCGGATTGGTCACGACGACATCTGCTGTCGGGACTTCGGACATCATCCTTTTTCTTGATGCCTGCATTTGGATCTGACGAATTTTAGACTTGATTAACGGATCCCCTTCCATATTTTTCATCTCATCTTTTATCTCTTGCTTGCTCATTTTAAGATTATCAAAGTACTGCTTTCTTACTATAACAAGATCGATGATCGCAAATACGCCGATAATAAAAAGCATGATAAGCGCTAAGATAATGGCTTTTTCAACCATCCATGAAAGTTGATCGTGAAGATTAAAGAGTGCGACAGTAGGAAGTTCCTGTGTATAGATATAAAAGAAGTAAAAACCGATGCCTAAAGTCGTAAAAGACTTAAATGTCGTCTTCACTGCTTCAAGCAGTTTCTTTAAAGAGAAAAGGTTTTTAAGACCGCTGATGGGATTTAACTTCTCAAACTTCGGGGCAATAGCATCACTGTTAAACAAAAATCCGAACTGGGCAAGTGCTGCCAAAACTCCGGCTATTGCGACAACGAGCGAAAGCGGTATGACTATGATCAAGAATTCTCTCATAGAGACCATTGCTATATTCATAAGCGTATCACGTGTAAGCTCAGTACCAAGCATGGAAAAAAAGTATTTCACTAAAAATACAAGATGCTCCGACATAAAGTTAAAAAGCATCAAGATAGCAAGAATAGCTACAAAAAGAGTGATGACTCCAGAGGCGTCCTGACTTTTAGGGACATTACCCTTTTTTCTGGCATCCTCTATCTTCTTGGCGGTGGGTTCTTCTGTCTTTTCGCCTGCGTCTTCAGCCATGCTTTAGTGCCTAGTCCATTTTCATAGAGATATCTATCCAGTTTGCCTGATGGATAAGTGAACCGCTGCTGATGGCATCTATACCGGTTTTTGCATATGATTCTATAGTCTCAAGCGAGATATTTCCGCTTGCTTCTAAAAGGATTGATGGGAAATGCTCTTTTTTATATGCAACGACCTCTTTCATCTCTTCGGGTGTCATATTGTCACACATCACGATATCTGCGCCCGCATTCATCGCTTCTTTCGCCATCTCGAACGATTCCGCTTCAACTTCTATCTTAGAAGTAAAAGGGATCTTTTCTCTTGCAGTGTTTATATACTCTTTCAAGTTTTTGATCGTCTTTAAATGCGTGTCTTTGAGCATCAAACAATCGTCCAGTCCCATTCTATGGTTGACCGCACCGCCTGTCCTTGTCGCATACTTCTCAAAATTTCTAAGCATCGGACGCGTTTTTCTTGTGTCTAAGAGTTTTGTACCGTAAGGCTTTATCAGCTTTACATATTTTGAAGTAAGTGTCGCTATCGAACTTGCGTGAAGAAGCATGTTTAGCAGTGTTCTCTCGCATCTTAGAAGCGTATGTGAAGAGCCCTTTATCTTTGCGATGATATCACCCTTTACAAACTCTTCGCCGTCACTTTTGAGCCATTCGATCTCAAATGCCTCTAGTTTAGCCAAAACATCTATATATTTACGTCCGGCAACGACCCCTTCGCTTTTTGCGATTATCTTCGCACTCGCAGGAGTCGAACTCTCTACCAGAGCGTACAGATCCCCGCGACCGACATCTTCAGCGAGTGTCGCTTTTACAAAATCCTCTATCATAATGCCATCATTCTTTCTAGTGCGACTTTCGCCCAGTACTGCGTGTCTTCATCGACAAATATCTCATTGATCGGTGCACCGTCTTCGATCGATTTCAGTGTCAGGTACACATCTTCTAAAGTCGTTTCGTTCATAGTAGGACATTCCGGTTTTGTAGATGAAAGGACATAAGTATTTTTCGGACGCAGACGGTTGACCATGTTGAACTCTGTTCCCACAGCTACTTTTTGATCTTCCGGCAGTTCTGTTATATATTTTATCAGCTGAGAAGTAGAACCGACGAAATCTGCTTTGTCACAGATTGCCGGGTCGCATTCAGGGTGTACGGCTATTAAAATACCCGGGTACTTTTTACGGTAAAACTCGATATCTTCGACGCTGAAGAGCTGATGAACCGAACAAAAACCGTCATAACAGATGATGTCCGCCTCTTTTGGATCGCCTCCAAGACCGATTACCATCGATTGAAGTCCCATCTGGTTAGCGATGTTCTGTCCCAGACATCTGTCAGGTACGAAAAGTATCTTTTTCCCCTCTTTTAAAGCGTTTGTGATGATCGTCTTTGCATTTGCACTGGTACAGACCATTCCGCCCATCTGACCTACTTTTGCTTTTACATCGGCATTTGAATTGATGTATGTGATCGGCAGTACATCCTCTTTTTTGATCCCGTTCTTCTCTAAAAATGCAACAGATTCATCAAAATAAAGCGTATCGATCATTCTAGCCATCGCACAACATGCCACTTTTGGCATAACGACACGCTTTTCAGGACTGAGTACCTTAACACTTTGTCCCATAAAACCGACTCCGCAAAAAAGTACGAACTCTGCATCGTCCGCTTGTGTCTTTTTCGCAAGTTCAAGGGAATCTCCCACGATATCCGCCATCTCAAAAACTTCATCTCTTTGGTAAAAATGGGCAACGACGGTAACGCTTAGTTTCTCTTTTAACTCTTTTATCTTCTGTTTTAATTCTTCAGTAGTATAGTTCAATTGTAATATCCTAAAAATCTATAATTTTGCAATTATATCAAATTATATAACCTCTTTATAATAAAAATATATGTATGCTTTCATTTATTAATATTAGGACTACGAACCATGATGGATTTTTTATTTAGTTTAAACGGTGAACTTTTTATAGCAGCATATCTTGTCGGCGGGATTCCATTTGGACTTTTACTTGCTAAGTTTTTTGCAGGTGTCGATGTAAAATCAAGCGGCAGTGGAAGCATCGGTGCAACAAACGTACTTCGTGTCGTTAAAGAGACAAATCCGGCTTTAGCAAAAAAACTGGGTGCTGCTACACTTGCACTTGATGCACTTAAGGGTGTTGTAGTTTTAACGGCAGGACATTTTCTAGGTGCTAGCGAAGCTACTTTATGGGGTATCGCAGTATTAGCGGTGATCGGTCACTGTTTTAGCCCTTACCTGAACTTTGAAGGCGGAAAAGGGATAGCGACAGGGATGGGTGTTATGATGTTCATGCTCCCAATCGAGACCGTTATCGCTCTTGTCGTATGGTTTGGTTTTGCAAAAACGCTTAGAATCTCATCAGCTTCATCACTTTTAGGTCTTACAGCGCTTATGATCTCAAGTTTTTATATACACCCTGATATGCCCCATGCACCTGTTATACTGATAGGTTTTATCCTGTTTTATAAACATATCCCGAATATCATCAGAATCATCCAAGGGAAAGAGAAAAGAGTAATTTGAAAGTCTATATAGAAGATTTTAGATTTAAATGCATCATCGGGATCCTCGATTTTGAAAGAAGAACCCCGCAGGATGTCATTATAAATCTTAAATTGGTATATGAGTTCACGACAGATTTTATCAACTATGCAGATGTCGCTGAGCTTATTAAAGCGACTATGCAAGAAGGCAAGTTCGAACTGATCGAAGATGCACTGATCACTCTTTTTTCACTTTTAAAAGAAAAATATCCAAATATCTCTTCACTATTTATCAAGATCACGAAACCTTCGATCTTAGAAAACTGCACAGTCAGTGTAAGCGACTTTCAGAGCTATCCTTAATCTAAAATTAGAGAAATTTTAAAAAAAGTTGAAAAAAACTTTAAATTTTTCTAAAAGTATGCTATCATTGCGCAAAATTTTTCGCTTATAGGAACTTAAAATATGCGCATTCTTATTATAGAAGATGAAGTTACTTTAAACAAAATGCTTGCAGAGGGGCTAAAAGAATTTGGCTACCAAAGTGATGTTGTAGAGACTTTAAAAGATGGTGAATACTACCTTGATATCCGTAACTACGATTTAGTATTAATGGACTGGATGTTACCAGACGGTGATAGTGTAGATATCATCCCTAACATCAAAACAAATACACCGAAAACTGTTGTAGTCGTGCTTTCTGCTCGTGATGATGATGAGAGCGAAATAGAAGCTCTACGTGCGGGTGCTGATGATTATATCCGCAAACCGTTTAACTTTGATGTCCTTATCGCTCGTCTTGAAGCACGTCTTCGTTTCGGCGGAAGTTCGATCATCGAGATCGAAGATCTTACGATCAACCCTGAAGAGGAAAAGATCATCTATAAAGAGCAAGAGATAGAACTTAAAGGGAAACCTTTTGAAGTACTTACTCACTTGGCTCGCCACCGTGATCAGATCGTATCAAAAGAGCAGCTTCTTGACGCTATCTGGGAAGAACCTGAACTTGTAACTCCAAACGTTATCGAAGTTGCGATCAATCAGATCCGTCAAAAAATGGACAAACCTCTAGGAATCACAACTATCGAGACTGTACGTCGTCGTGGTTATAGATTTTGTTTTCCAAAAGAAGTAAACTAATTATTATATAAAATGCATAAGGGGCCAAGTCCCCTTATGTACTGCTAACGCTATCTTATTTCACTCGTCAACTTTACATGTAACTCACTTTCGTTATAATTCCAATAGAACTTATTAGGATTTCACTATGTTATTGCAAAGAAGTATACGCAAACGCTTTTTTATACAACTTATTATCGCTTCGGCGTCTTTAATATTAATATTCACATCCTTTGCATATCTTTATATCGAAAAATCGATCTATGATGAAAAAAGAGATGAACTTATCAAGTTTGCTCAGAACATCGCTTCTTTTAAATCACTGTATGATGCTACGGTAACCAATCCCGATACTTTGATGGGACTGTCCGTCGAACTTGTAAATCTAAAACAGCAGTTAGACTATGTCCATATGTATGAAAAGACTATTAAAGACAGGACATATCTTACCATCGTCTACCCGTTTAAGATAGAGGATTTAAGCTACTTAAAGATCACAAGAGACATCACTCCGACAAAGAAACTTTTAAACAACATCTTGAACTCGATCTTTATTATCAACAGTGTCGGTTTCGTACTTATCATCCTCTATGCAATTGCTCTGTCTAAGATGCTGATCGCTCCTGTTACCACTCTTTCAAACAGACTTTCAAACATGAACGAACATCTTATGCAGACCATTAAAGTCGAAGAACTTCCAAAAGAGTTTGAACCCCTTGGTATCACACTAAACCATCTTATCAACAGACTTCAAAACTTTGTTAAGTACCAAAAAGAGCTTTTTATCGGTACGGCGCATGAGCTCAAGACTCCTCTTGCCGTCATCAAACTCAAAAATCAGGTCACACTTATTAAAAAACGCTCGCCTGAAGAGTATATAGAGGCCCTGAAGACTACAAATAAAGCTGTTGATGATATGAACCATATCGTCTCAAATATCTTAAATATCGGACGACAGGAAGGTGCTCAGCTTGAAAAACCTGCAGAAGTAGATATCATCGCGGTTTTAAAAGAGAAAGCCAATGACTTTAAACTGCTTGCAGAAAACGAAAGCAAAGAGCTGATCATGAACTTTAAGCCGGACCTGTTTATGGCGACACTGCAGGTCAGCCTTTTAAATCAGATAGTCCAAAACTTTTTGCAAAATGCTCTTAAATTCACACCTAAAGATAAAAAAGTCACTATAAGCAGCTATCAAAACTATGAGGGTCTTGTTATAGAGGTACTTGATGAAGGATGCGGTATCGATGACAGCGTGGATCTGTTCGCGCCGTTTAAGCGTCAAGGCAATAAAAGCGGGGTCGGACTAGGACTCTTTTTAGCTAAAAGTGCAGCCGATGCAATAGGTGCTAAAATAGAATTAAAAAACAGAGAAGACGGGATCTCAGGTACAAAAGCGACACTTACGATTATCTCCAAACTGTGCTGTCCTTTGCATTTCAAATAACTTAAAGGTTAGTTTTGCTATAAATCGAGCATAAAACAATTAACTATAAGGTTTTTTAATGGCTTTACTAATAAACGAAGAGTGTATAGCGTGTGATGCATGTCGCGAAGAGTGTCCTACAATGGCAATCGAAGAGGGTGATCCTATCTACTTTATAGATCCGGATAGATGTACAGAGTGTGTCGGTGTTTATGATGAACCTTCATGTATTGCTGTTTGTCCCGTAGAGTGTATCGTACCGGATAAAGATAATGTGGAAACTATTGCAGAACTTCAATATAAATATAAATCAATTTTAGCGGAAGAGGAATAGTTTGGCGAAGATAACGGCAGTTATAGATATAGGGTCGAATTCGGCCCGTATGGTTATCTATGAAAAAACTAGCCGTTTTGCCTTTCATCTTCTTCATGAAGTAAAAAGTCGGGTAAGACTTCCGGAAAACGCCTATAAAAATGGCGGTAATCTCCAGAGTGAAGCGATGCAGAGAACTTATGATGCGCTTGAAAACTTTTTAAGTATAGCATCGTCGTTCAAAGCGAGGAAGATTCTTTGTGTTGCAACTTCTGCACTACGTGACGCTCCTAATAAGCAGGAGTTCATATCTCGTGTACGAACCGGTCTAAAACTCAATATAAAAGTCATTGACGGCGAAAAAGAAGCGCTTTACGGTGCTATCGCCTGCTCTAACCTTCTGCCAAAAGCCGATGCTCTTACAATAGATATAGGCGGAGGTTCTACAGAATTTTCTTACATCATCAACGGTAAAGTTGAAAACACTCTCTCACTGGCACTTGGAACCGTAAGGTTAAAAGAGCTCTATTTCGATAAAAACGATATCGAGGGTGCAAGAGCCTATATCAACCAAGAGCTTGATAAACTAAGTGACATCCAGATCTCAAATCTCATAGGGATCGGCGGTACATTCCGTGCGCTTTCACGTGCTATTATGAAAGATCTCAAATACCCTCTTAATAAACTCCATTCATTTGAGTTTTCTGCAAAGACTATGTCTAGTTTTATAGACAAGATCATGAATGCAAACGAGCGTAAACTAAAAAGCCTCAATATCAGACCCGACCGCTTTGATGTCATCAAGCCGGGTAGCCTGATAATCTCGGAACTGCTAAAAAGAAAGAGCGATATCGACAACCTTATTACAAGCGGTGTCGGAGTCAGAGAGGGAGTCTATCTCAGTGATCTGCTGCGCGGTCAAAAGGACAGCGGTTTTCCAGCAAACTTCAACCCTTCTGTCAGATACCTGCTTGATTCGTATATTATCGATAAAAACCATTCAAACCATCTGGCAAAACTTTCTAAGTCGATCTTTGACCTTACCTATGAGAGTTACGATATAGATGAAAAATATAAAAAAGCTCTGGTGATCGGAGCAAAACTTTCGCCTATCGGTGCTTCACTTCATAACTATTCAAGTAACCAGCACAGCTACTATCTTATACAAACAGCGTTAGAGTACGGCTTTACACATCAAGAGATAATACTTATCGCGACTCTTACGAAATATGCAAAAAGAAAAGCGCCTGCTACAGCTCATATAACTGAATATAAGAATATTTTGCCTGATGAACGCGTAGCTGAGTTTTTAAGCTTTATTATTTCTCTTTCATCTGCGTTGCTGGCGCATAGACCAAGAGATCTGAAGTATGAGATAGGTTTCAGTGGAAACTGCTTACATGTAAGCTCAAAAGAGAACCTTTATCTCGTAAAAGATGCGGTCAAAAACCTTGAATTTCCTCAAGGGATAAGAGTAGAGTTTAAATAAACTCTACTTCTACTCTTTCTCTACCCTTTAAAATCTTTGTCCCATAGTAAATTCGAAGTGTGACACATCGTCACCAGGTTTTTCATTAAGAGGATTTGCAAACATCAGCTGAATCGGTCCAACAGGTGAAAACCATTCAAGCCCCATCCCGTAACCTCCGCGAGATATTTCACTAAGAGAGTTGTCGCCTATAAATCCCCAATCGGCAAAAGCGACAAGACGCATCTTTGCCTTTGGTACAAGCGGGAGACTAAGCTCTGCACTGTTTGAAAATGTCTGGTTAGCTCCGATACGTCTTACCTGACCGTTTGTATCCGTAATAGTCGGTGCAAGAGAGTACGATTGATAGCCTCTGACACTTCCGATACCACCCATATAGTATTTTTCCGCTATTGGCAGATAACCTGTGTCCATTACATAGTTAAACCTTGCTTTGTACCTAAAAATAGCATCAAAACCGACATAATCTTTTAGTCCGTTGTACTTGTTAAACGTAGTCCCGGATTTGAAAAAATTTGCATCCCCTCCGAGTCCGGATTTTTCAAAAGTCTGGCTGGCTGTCAAACCTTCACGCGGAAGATAGTAATCATCTGTATTATCGAAACTAAGACTTGTCACGACAGAACTTTTAGCATAACTTTCAAAATAGTAGCTTCCATATACGGATGTAGAGTTCAGATCGACGTTGCTATATCTGTTTTGAGAATAGTTATATCCTAAGTATCCCGATACATGCCTTGTAAATCTATGCCCGACACCGACACTCACACCATTACTTTCTGTACTATAGTCAGTGTAGTCCGTTGCAGATTGATAGACTGAGAAGTTTCCGCTGAAGTCACTGTCATTGAGTCTAGGATTCGAAATAGAGAATGAATAGTTATGCGTCATTTGAGATTTTTCTAACTTGACACCTACGTTTATCCCTGAACCGAAAATATTTCTATCACTTACGGAAACACTTAAAAGAATACCGCCATAACTACCGTATCCACCGCCTACTTGGATATTTCCTGTCGGAGTTTCTTTTACTTTTACGATCAGATCCATCGTACGTTCATCTATACGCTTCTCTTCGATCGTATTGCTTTCAAAGTACCCCAAACGTCCAAGAGAGTTTCTTGAATCCTTAAGATCGGTCAAGCTATACATATCTCCGGGTCCAAGATATAGCTCACGTCTAATGATCCTGTCTAAGGTACGGGTATTGCCCGAGATGATCACGTTTCTAATACGTACCTTTTCGCCCGGTATGACTTTAAAAGCGACTTCGACCGTATGGTTCTCTTTATCTTTTCTGAGATCCGGAACAACATTAGCATATGCATAGCCAAGATCTGCAACGATAGTTTTTATTCTATCTGCATCCTCGCGGAAGGTCTTTATGTTAAACGGCTCATTTTTTGTAAGTTTTACGACCTCTAAAAGTTTTGCATCATCGATGACCTGCTTCGTCTGCTCGATAGTGACTCCGCTAATGCGGTAAACGTCCCCTTCTACAATCTGGTAACTCATCTCTCCCGTATAATGATCAAAGTTGACTCTGACAAACGGAGCATCCACTTTTGCATCAAGATACCCGTACTGCATGTAGTAATCACGGATACGAAGAGGATCATATTGAAGATCCTGTATTCTCAGATCTCCGCTGTTTCTACCCCAGAACCATCCCATAAACTGATGTTCCTTGTTCGCTACCATATCATCAAAGTCTGAACCCTCAAACCTTTTTAAACCGCTGTATTTGATCTTTTCGATAATGATCTTTTCACCCTCGTTGATAACAAACTTAATATGCATACTGCCGTTTTCTTGAAGCTCTTTTTCAACCTCAACGACCGAATCTATCTTGCCGTCATGGTTTAATGATTCAATGATCCTGTTTTTAGCAGCCTCGATCTTTTTTTCATCATACAATGCACCGCGTTTGATCATAACGACATCGTTCATAAAATCTTTGTCGTCATCTTTATAGCCTTTTAACTCTATTTTAGAGATGATCGGCTTCTCTTGAAAGTGAAAAGTAACGTTTCCGTCTTCACTTGTCACATATATATCTTGAAAGTAACCCTGTTTAAAATACTTCTTAATAGCATCATCCACTTTTTGTTCATCAAGCTCATCACCAATATCAAGATCGACCATACGCATCGCAACATCTTTTGAAATGTGGAACAGACCATCATAATTTATCTCTTTTATCTTATCCGCGTAAACACTTAAACCTATAAAAAAGGCAAGCGCTAAAAAAACAATTTTCATATATTTCCTAAAATTTAAATAATAAGTTTAAGATTTTACACTGAATGTGATTAATCTTACGTAAACTCAAGTATTTTCAGTGTATCATTGCAATAAAAAAAGAGATATGTTATGAAAGTTGGTATTATCGGTCTTGGCCTAATGGGTGGTTCCTTAGCACTAAGCCTAAAAAATTTACCGTTTATACACGAGATCGTCGGAAGTGACCATAATAAAGAGCATCAAAAACAAGCCCTTGAACTCTCTCTAGTCAAAAAAATCGTTGAGTTTGAAGAGATAAAAAAATGTGATCTTATCATCTTAGCTGTTCCTGTCGACGGTATCATATCTATTATAGATCAACTCACCGATGTAGATGAAAACACGACGATCATAGACTTCGGTAGTACAAAAGAAAAGATCGTCAAATCTATCCCCGACAAGATACGCAAAAACGTCGTAGCTGCCCACCCGATGACGGGAACCGAATTCTTTGGTCCGTATGCAGCTATTGAAGGTCTCTATACCGACAGTGTCGTTGTACTTTGTGATCTTGAAGACAGCGGGGAACATCAAAAAGAAACAGCCATAAAACTTTTTGATGCGCTATGCATGAAGATAAGCTATATGCATGCTCATGAACATGACCGTCATACGGCGTTTATCAGCCATATGCCCCATGCCATCTCATACTCTCTTGCAAATACAGTAATTAAACAGGAAAACAGAGAAGATATCTTGACTCTTGCAGCCGGAGGATTCAGATCAATGAGCCGTCTTGCAAAAAGTTCTCCTGCGATGTGGGAAGACGTTTTCAAACAAAACAAAGACAATGTTCTTGAAGCGATAGAGCTTTTTGAAAAAGAGCTGCAAAACTTTAAGAAGCATATCAAAGATGAAAACTGGAACGAACTGCATAAAGATATGCAGGATGCAAACACTCTTTACAATATCTTCAGTTAAAATCCATACCTTTTTCTAAGCTCTTTTAGCTTAGTCTTATCGATCACGACATCTTCACCCGCATAAAGTTTCTTTTCCAATAGATCTATCATCTCTTTGACATCTGCATCATCTTTAAACTCAATAAGTCTGGAAAGGATCGCTTTTGTATCTTTAGACGATATATGTGTATTATTCTTTTTAGAACCTAGCAAAGGCTTGATAAGCATAAAGAGTATACCGAGTATAAAACCGCCTAAAGCAGAAAGTGCAATAGTGATATATGAGATCTTCTCTTGAGGTTTTACGACTTCAGCCGCTGTCTGCTGGGAAGCTTTTTCTATTTTTAAGGGCTCATCGCTTTTTTTGACTCCGCCGCCGATTACTGTAACATGTATCGGCTGTGTCTTTATGCTTTTGACACTGTTTGTCTTTGTGTCCAGATACTTTATCTCTATCGAAGGGATAGTAAAATTCCCATCTCCCACAAACGCCATCTTTTTAGTATATTCACCGCTGTATGTACCGTTTTTAATGAAATGTTCTATCTTTGCATCATCTTCAAAGACTGAGATGTTTGGGATAAAGGGTTTTATCGACCCCACATCTTCAAAGTTTGCTCTGCCGCTGAGTTTTACTGTTGCATTAACAGGCTCATTCTGATTCACTTTTGTTTTGTCCACGGAGACATTCATCATGATATCACTGCCGACCAGATCTACGCCGTTTGGCAAAGGTTTGACCTTTACATGTAAAGCATTAGAGAGATATCTGCTCCAGTTAAGGTTTGGCATCAGATCACCGAAGAACGGATCTCTTGCCGCAGTTCTTTGTGCCAGACTCATCTTTGCCGGCTGTATCGTAAGATTCCCGTCTCTTTGTGCCGCTAAGATATAGATCACTTTTGTCTGCAGATAATCTCCCTCATAGCTGCCTGCAAGCTGCTGCTGTTTCTTTACCCAAAAACCATTCATACTTGAAGGTTCAAACTTGGAGTCGACTATCTTCATATCTCTGCGGATCTTTGAAGTCAATGTTACTTTAAAAGGTTCTCCGACATAAAGTTCTTTTTTATCACTTGCATACGTAAGTGAGAACTTTGCCTTTGCATCTGCGGAAAGAGGACGGACCTCGATCTTTATCGGTTTCGTATTTACAACACCGTCATCTGTCTTTACCTCAATAGGATCGATAGTACAAGACTTCTCAGGTGCAAAACTGTATGTCAGTGTCTGCGTTTTGGTAAACTTTCCATTTACTCCGTTTATGCTTGTCTGTGATGAACGGCCAAGGACATTCACCCCGCATAGAGAGTCGATATTTGGTTTTTCAAATCCCGTGCCGCTTACCTGCAAACTGAAGTTCACTACGTTGCCGGGAGTCACTACACTTTGATCGACTCCTGCACTTACACCTGCAAAAAGATTTGTACTAAAAATCAAAAATGTTATTATCTTACCAAGGTTTTTCATTTTCATTATCCTTCTGAGCTTTGCTTGATTTGAGTTTATATATATGTGCCGGAGTGTTTAGATTCAGTCGTTGCAGCCACTTTTTCTCCTCTTTATCACTCATACTCTCTTTATCGACTTGGGAAGTTACAGCACTGTTTTCTAGCTGCTTTTGCTCCTCTTTGTCACTTTTTTTGCTTTGATTCATATCTTGAGTTTTCTCTTTGTTCTGCTCATCCCTGCTTTGCTGCTTGTTCTCTTGAGAGGAGTTCTCCTCTTTGTCTGACTTTTGATCTTTTGGCGGTTCTTTTGAACTGTTTTGCTGCTGTTTGTCCTGATCTTTTTTCTCTTGATCGCCGTTTTTGTTTTGTTTGTCTTGGCTCTGTTTATTTTGATCCTGCTGATCTTTATTTTGATCGCTTTTTTGGTTTTGGTTTTGGTTATTTTTCTGGTTTTTCTGTTTTTGCTTGTCCTGCTTTTTATCCTGTTTCTTTTGTAACAGCTTCTCTACTATCTCTTTGTTCTCTTTTGCATCATCGTCATCTTTTAAAGCAAGAGAGTTCTTGTAAGTGTCTAGCGCCTTTTGCAATTCGCCCGATTTTGCATAAGAGTTCGCAAGATTATAAAGCACTCCCGCTTGCTTGTCTTTATCTGCAAAATGTACGTTGCTGTATGCCTGCACGGCTTTTTTATACTTTTTGTCTTTATAAAAGGAAGATGCAAGGTTATAGTTTGCCTCGTTCGTATCGTGATCCTTCACATATTTATCATACAAAGAACTGCTCGTTTTATAATCTCCGCTCTCATACGATTTTTTAGCATCATCAAGAAGTTTAAAATCCATGATGCCGGCATAAGAGGGAACAGATGCAGATAACAGCAACGTTATCAAGAACAGACTCGGCAGGTTTACGACCTCGCGCTTGCTCATAGAACTGGTCGCGATCAACAATAAGAACAGAGCTAACCCTATAGGGATCTGAAACAGCGGGATATATCTTGTGATGGTCTCGGATTTCAGTGTTTTTTGTTTTGTATGCGACTCTATCTGAGAAAGCATCTCTTTTACATCCTTATCGGAGTTCACACCCTCTATATAGACACCTCCCGTACTGGTTGCAAGAGATGAGATGGACTGGTTTAACTTAGAGATCACTATCTTGCCGTTTTGGGTAATAAAACCATCCTTCTCTTTTATAGGAGCACCTTTTTTAGTTCCGAGGGCTAGGACAAAGACCGTAATATTATGCTCTTTTGCATAGGCTATCTCTTGAGAGAAGTCCTCATTGTCCCCGCCGTCGCTAAAAAGCAGCAGATATCTGTTTTTCTGCTCTTTTAGGCTCTCGTTCACAGAGTATAAAAGCTGCATCAGGTCGGTTCCTTTTTCCGTTATGGAACTTGGTTCGAGTTGTCTGACTAAAAAAGAGACCGCATCATGATCAAAACTAAGCGGTGAGACAAGATAGCTTGACTTGGCAAACGCCACGACTCCTATCCGCTCGTTAGGTGCTGCATTTAAAAGTTCAAGTATCTTATGTTTTGCCAGTTCCAGACGTGAAGGATAGACATCTTCTGCAAGCATGGAGTCCGAGATATCAAGCCCTATCATGATATCCGCGCTCTTTGCTTTTATCTCGACTTTTCCGTTTGGAATAGAAGGCTGTGCAAGTGCTAGGATCAGCAGCGATGCAATGATAAAAAAGAGTGCATTTCTGGCTTTTAGGCTCATTCTCTTAGAGTTTACACGAAGTTTTTCCATCACCTCTTCTGAAAAAAAGACCCCCTGTCTGTCTTTCTGCGTCAAAAGAAGTCCAAAGAGTGCAATAAGAGGAAGGATCATATAGTATATAAATTCAGGATGTAAAAATGTCATTCATGCCCCCTTTTATTCATAAGGTAGACATAAAGCATCAAAGAGAGAAGGCCGATAAAAAGCGGATAAAAGTAGAAATATTTCACATTCGTAAAACTTTGCGATTTTATCTCCGACTTTTCTAGCTTGTCGATGTCGTCATAGATGGCCTGAAGCTGAGAAGCGTTACCCGCACCATAAGCTTTTGCCCCCGTCTCCTTAGCGATCTTGAGTAAAAGATTCTGATCAAACTCACCGGGATTGCCTATGCCTATGGTATAGACTTCTATCTTCTCTTTTTTTGCCATATCGAGTGCTACATGTAAGGGTATCTTTGTGGCTTCGGGGGTATTGTATCCGTCAGTCAAAAGTATGGCTATCTTTGTCTTTGCTTTTGAATTTTTAAGAAGGTTCACACCCTGAGCAAGCGAGTCATAAAGTGCCGTATAACGACCAGCAATGGAGATATAGAGCTGATCGACGACTTTTTGAAGTATATTCTTGTCATAAGTAAGCGGTGAAGCGATAAAGGAGTAAGCACCAAAGACCACGACACCAAGATTGTCGTTTTTTCTTTTAACGATAAAATCCTTTACTATGTTCTTTACTACATCGAACTTTGTTGCATTGATATTTGTAGTATCAAAACCTTGCGTACTCATAGATTCTGAACTATCGAGTATCAGTGCTATATCGTAACCCTGTTTTGGAGCGATCTCATAGGGTTCATCTTTTACCGGTGACATAAATGCAAGTATCAGCATAACGATCGAGAGCCATTTGAGTAAAAAAAGCAGTCTAGATTTACCAAGCGTGTCTTTTGCAAACTGCTGTGAATGCGGAAAATAAAAAGAGGGAAGTTTCATGCGGCATAAAGTAGCGCATGCTATAAAAAAGAAGATGACAAAAAAGACTTTAGGATACTCAAAATAGAGACCGTCAAACATCTATCATCCCTTTATAGAGTTCAAAATAGCTTTTTGTCTCATCGTCAAAAACCTCTACCTCTTTTTTATACTTGTATTTTTCGAGTCTGTCCACTAGATTATGATACATATCCCTGTTTCTCTGAGAGTCCTCTTTAAAGAAATACCCGTATTTCGTTATCTCATAAGCCGCTCTTTTAGGCTCGGACAGGTCTACATGTAAGAGTTTTTTATATGTGGCTTTTCGCATATTGATACGATTTTTGTTTTTGTACCACTTCAGAAGTAGATATATCCCGCCAAATACTATTATTAAAGATATGACTACCAAAGCACTAAACAGATAGACACTGTGGTCATGTATCTCTAAAAGCGGTTTTATATCTCTTATTTTTATATCATCTGGATTCATCATCTTCTCTCAAATACTCTTCTTAAACTGACACTAGCCGCATCATCGGTATAGATCTTTGTAAACCTGACACCGCTTTTTCTAAAATTCTCATACAGCTCTTTATCGTGAATATGCACTCTTTTGGCATACTCTTTAACGCTTTTCTCATTAAAGTCACCCTCAAGCACTCCGCCGCTCTCAGGATCCATTAACGAAGAAAATCCCATTGCAGGAGGGTTTTCTTCCAGTCTGTCACGGACGATAAGTGCGATGACCTCATGTTTCTTAGCCAACACTTTGATATCGGGTATCTCAAAAAAATCGGCTATTAATATAACAAGGGATTTGCGTTTAAGTCTTCTATATAAACTCTCGACCATAAACTTGTAGTCTGCTTTCTCGTTTAACGGACTAAAATCGACTATCTGCTCTACGTTTTTTGTGGCAAAACTCATCTTTTTAGTCGGTTTTGAGTGAGCGATGATCCTGTCCGTAAAGATATATGAACTAAGCAAATCGCCGTTTTTTAAAGTAGAAAAGCTTAGAAGAGCGACAAGTTCGGCTATAAGGTCCTGCTTAAACTTCTTACTTCCGAAGTAGACACTTCCGTTTAGCATCGATGCTACGACAACATTCAGCTCTCTTTCCTCTTTAAATATCTTTATATAAGGAGACTGCATCTTTGCCGTGATGTTCCAATCGATGTGACGTATATCATCACCGGGCATATATTCACGAAGCTCTATGAAGTCATACCCCTCCCCTTTAAAGATGGAAGGGTTGTTCCCGCTCATCTCGCTAAAGACTTGGCGGCGGGCACGGACGAGTATCTTTTTTAGTTTACTCATAATAACCTCTACGGTATAGGAACTGTTTTTACGATTTTATCTATTATAAAGTCTGTTGTTATCCCTTCGGCTTCTGCTTCATACGTCAGAACCAAGCGATGGTGCATAACCTCTTTTACGATGTATGCGACATCCACAGGAGTCACGAAATCTTTACCTCTTAAAAACGCCATCGCTTTTACGGCTTTGAACATATCTATACTCACACGAGGAGATGCACCGTACTGGATGTACTCTGCTATCTCATCTAGACCGTACTGAGCCGGATTACGAGAAGCATCTACCAGCGTTATCATATACTCCTCGACCTCAGCGTCCACATGGATAGCTTTTACAGCCTCTTTAAGTTTTACAAGGTCATCTCTGCTTATGACCGCTGCTATCTGCTCATATTTTCCGCTTGATATTCGTCTTGCGATCTCGAGCTCTTCATCTTTTGTGTTATATCCGACATCAAGCTTTAACATAAAACGGTCAAGCTGAGCTTCGGGAAGCTGGTATACACCTTCCTGCTCTACCGGGTTTTGCGTAGCCATAACGAAAAAAGGAGCTTCAAGTTTAAAACTCTCTTCACCTATCGTCACTTGGCGTTCCTGCATCACTTCCAGCAGTGCTGACTGTACTTTTGCCGGAGCACGGTTGATCTCATCCGCTAAAAGCAGGTTTGTAAATATAGGACCGCGTTTTATCTTAAACTCATTTGTCTGAGGGTCATATATCTGAGCCCCTAAAATATCCGAAGGTAAAAGGTCGGGTGTGAACTGTGCACGTTTAAAATTCAACCCCAGACTTTGTGAAAGCGCTTTGACTGTCGTAGTCTTTGCAAGACCGGGAACACCCTCTATAAGTATATGTCCTTCGCAAAGAAGTCCAATAAGAAGACCGTCTATCATCTTCTCCTGACCTATAACGACTTTAGCAACCTCATTTTTTATCTCATTAATCTTAGAAATCATCCACTTTTCCTATTTTGAACATTATTAAAGTATCATCTTTATGACAGTATAACTTAGTAGAAGTAAATAAATGCCAAATAAAACTATTTTTTAAAAAAACTCTTGACATTAAAGGAGAGTTTTACTATAATTCCCGTCCACAAACAGAGATGTTTGTTTTTTGTCTCGTTAGCTCAGCTGGTAGAGCACGTCACTTTTAATGATGTGGCCGATGGTTCGAATCCATCACGGGACACCATCGCAAACTTGTTTGCAACACTTATCAACCACAAAAGTGGCTCCATCATCTAATGGTTAGGATTCAAGGTTTTCATCCTTGCCATAGGGGTTCGAATCCCCTTGGAGTCACCACTTTCACTAAAAAACTCCTTTTTAAATTTTATAAGACTTTTAATATAGAAACATAACTATTTGGTACATATTTTATCCCCTATTTCGTACTGCTTAAACAACGCTTGACTTTCCAATTCCATTAATGATAGAATCCCCCTAATTTTGTATATACACAGTATATAAATCAAATTTTCTACTTCCTAAGGTAAAAATTCCATGAAAGCTTATTCAATCGATCCACAGACAAAAAGTATAGAAGTCCAAGAATTTGACGGACAGGTGAACAGTATATATACGTTTTTTAACTCGATCCTGGTAGACAGTTCACATATATTAAACGAGCATATAATATACACAGACGGAAATGCTCTCAGCACAACTCATACTCCATGTTTTATAGGTCAGCAGTTATTTCTCGGTAAAACACTTATCATCGGACAGAACGGTTTAGAAGAGGTTGATGTAAAGATAGGACAAGATGAGTTGGAAAAGCTGATCAACTATGAGATAAACAGTTTTTACAAGAAATGCCTTGACTCTTTAGCTTTACAGGATATCAATCTATATAAAACTTTTGAAGTCGATGATAACGGTTCAAAACTGACTTTGAACTACGAATGGGTTATATATACTTTTAATATGGCTGATGTAAAAACACAAAACTATTTTTTAATCGAACTGGATAAAGTTATAGATGAAGCTAAAAGTATTGAAGAACATTTTCAAAAAATGGCACAGCTTGCCGTAAATGCAGGAAATAGATAGAGATGACTCTCTAGCTATTTAATTTTTTAACCTCTGAAAGCATATTATCCATCAATACAAACAGCTCAGAGCTTGCTGTTTCCATCTCTTTAAAGTTTCTGATTATCTCATCTTTATGATCAAGTACATTATGCGCCGGATTTGTAGCATCTAAGAACTTCATATTGCCATTAGCATTTTTATGTACTGTCGCATGAGGAGCAGAGAACTTAGCATAAGAAGCGGTATGGTCAAATCTCTCTTTACCTTCACCGTCATACCATTTACCAAGACGACATCCATGATGATCGACAACAGACAGTACCGGTTTTGCAGTAATAATACTGTTATAAGCACGTGATTTATAAAGGATATGATCGATCTTAGCTAAAACCACGAAGACACTGTTTTCCATGCTGTAAGATGATTGCACTATGTTTGACGAGTTGTGGCTCAGTTCAGTCAATGTCTCTTCAAAATCGTATATTTTATGTGTAGACTGTTCTACGATATTGCTCATAGAATCACTACTTACCTGGATCTCACTCATACCCTGCTGCAATGTTTTGATCGATATAGATATCTCGCCAGTCGCTTTATGCGTACGCTCAGCAAGTTTTCTTACTTCATCTGCAACAACGGCAAAGCCGCGTCCATGTTCACCCGCACGTGCAGCTTCGATAGCAGCATTGAGTGCAAGGAGATTCGTCTGATCTGCGATATCTGTAATAAGTTCGATTACAGAAGTAATGCTTTCAGCCTGAGAAGCTAGTTCATCTATTGCATGACTGTTGATACTGACCTGCTCTTTTAACGCTTCAAGCTCTTTGACGATCGATTCTATGTTTTGTTTAGAATCCGTTGCCTGAGATTCCGCATCTCTTGTCGCTTGAGTAACGACTTTCAGTGCTTCAATATTATTTGCCAGGTCATCTTGTATAAGAGTCATACTCTCCGTAACACCTATACTAAGTGCACTCAGCTGAGAATTAAACCCGTCTTGTCTCTTTTTAAAGTCTTGTTCTTTCATTATATCGATGCTCTCTTTTACAAGCTCGATAGCTTTTACAAACTCACCTTTCATGCCGTTTGAATTTATTTCAAAACTAAAATCGCCTTTTGAAGCTTTACTAACTGAGTTATGTATCTGATGTACGAAATTCTCGATCTGATCAAGAAGTGAAGATAAAGCGATCCCCATGACACCAAACTCAGTTGATTCATTTTTCGCTATACCTTCATGACTCAGATTTCCTTCTGCAGTATGTTTCATCATCTCTGTAAAGCTTGCAATGACACTAACGATAGAACGGATAAGGACTTGAGAGAATATTAAGACTACAACACCTATTGCCAGACCCGATATAAGAGCAAGATATTTATATATAGAAGTGTACTCAGCCATATCATCGCTTGCGTTGTCTAAGCCGCTCTCTTTCATCTTGACCACTTTTTTAAATTTTTCACGAGATTCCTGTGCAGGCGGAGTCAATGTCGATTTATATACTTTGTAAATCCCGTCTTTATCTGTACTTATCTGCGCAGGAGTCAAAGACTTCATTAGTTTAAATGCATTATTTAAGAAAAACATCGTTGATTTTTCTGCATCTTCTATCAGCTTTAATTCATTATCATCGATAGCCGTTAATTTTAAATTTTGAAAGTTCTTAGATATATTGTCGACTCTTTGAGAGATCATCTCAATATCTTTTGTATGATCGCCGCCTAAAATAATATCTCTATCTGTTCTACTGACAAAGTTCATATCTGCTTCGATAGCAAGCGTATATATCTGTCCCTTCACATATTTTTCTTTTAACATCTGATATTTTGTATCGATGTTGTCCAATACCATATAAACAAATATCGATCCTGAAAATATTGAAAAAGCTACAAATATAAGAAGATAGTTCATCTTTTTATGTACACTCATATTATTAAAAAACTCCATTAAATTATCCTTCTTGAGTTTGAATATATTTTTGATTTTATCATATTTTATTATACAAATAACCTATATCTGTCACCAATCTCTAAATTTTTCAGCCTTATGTTTATCTTTCTTATACTTTCTATTATTTTTCGTTTTTTCGAGTTTATTTGCCTTGTATAAAATATCACTTTTTATATTTTCTATACTTTCTTCAGTTCCTAAATAACCTATCATCTCTTTTACTAAAGATTCTAAATCACTAAATTCTCCCTTATATAAAACTACACTTGGAGTCTTTTGAAAATACTTCAGATTGTTCTCTATTTTTTTGTCATAACCCTCTTTTGTTATACCTTCGGGTATAGAAAGATATGATACGACACTCTTCAAAAATCTCTCTAAAACTCTTATATATTTTAGCCTCAGCGAGGACTCTACTTTTTTTGACATCATTTACCTAATTGTTAATTTACGCAAGTATAATTATATAATAAAAACATACAGGACACATTATATGAAAATATTCATATTATCGTTATTTTTCATAGCGACATCTTTGTTTGCGCAAGTGAATAAAATCTATCCGGATAGTACTTTTTTAAATCAAAATATCCCAATAGTCGATATCAGAACAGAAGCAGAATGGAAAGAAACTGGGTTATTAAAAGGTGCTATTCCGATAACTTTTTTTGATGAGAGAGGAAGATATAATATTCCTGTTTTTTTAAAAGAATTATCTCAGAAAGTAGATGTCAAAAAACCGTTTGCACTAGTATGCAGAACAGGCAGTAGAACAAAACTTGTGTCACAGTTCTTATCGAACGAGCTTGGATATAATGTGTATGACTTCAGCGGCGGGATGATGTATATCATGGGGAAAAACCTGCCCATCGTTCCTTATAAAAAATAATTTTTTTTACTATTTCTGGCATAAAACTTGCTTTGATTCCTATATATAGGAAGATGAGGAGATAATGCTTGAGATTTATTGATGCTCTACGTCTAAAAAGTAAACTTTTATTTCTTTTTATACTCATTACTGCCGGCTTATCATTTATTGGTATTGTCGGGACTATCAACATCACTTCAATGAAACAAAAGCTTGACTCCCTTTATTTTGGCTCTTTTGTCACCGTTATGGAACTGGATGAGATCTTAGATGCTTATCACATAAACCTTCAGACCAATATCTATATGGCTAAAAATAATATTATTAACTCGCAGCAAACTGCAGATGTCATAGACCAGGCAATAAAACAGATAGACAAAAACTGGAACAGTTATAAAAATCAATATAAAAGTGACAATGAGCTGCCTTATGTAAACTATGCGACATCAGAGATAGAGAAATCTAAAGTATATCTACAAAAAATAAAGCAAATCTGCGTTGACGGATGTGATGTGGATAAAATATCTATAGAGACTTTGATATCCGAGATCACTCACATAGATTCGATCATCAATAAATTAAGAACATATGAGATAGACAATGCTCAATATCAAAGAAAAGAGCTTTTAGATACCTATGACGAAACAAAAATCAAACTGGGGATGATCCTGTTTTTCGTTATAGGCGGTGTCTTAGTAATCTCATACATCGTATTTAAAAGCATACAAAAGGACCAGTCTGATCTGGAAGTCGCAACCAGAAAACTAAAAGAGGTCAATAAAAAACTCGAAAATGCTTCATATACAGACTCTCTTACAAATCTTCACAATAGACGTTACTTCAACATGGTCTTTGACAGAGAGGTCAAACGGGCAAAAAGAGCAAAAGCTCATATAACATTTATGATGCTTGATGTGGACTTCTTTAAGCAGTATAACGACACATATGGTCATATTGAGGGTGATAAAGCACTAAAAAGTGTCGCTAATGTCTTAAAATCTATTTTAAAACGTCCTAGTGATTTTGTCTTTAGACTCGGCGGTGAAGAGTTCGGTGTTTTGATCACAGACACAAATGCAGAAGACAGTGCAGTTTTAGCACAGAAGATATGTACAGAGGTCGAGGCTAATCAGATCCCTCATGCAAAAAGCAGATCAAGCAGCTACCTGACTATATCCATAGGCGTAGTCTCATGCATCGCAGATGAAGCTCTGAATGAAGAAGAGATCATTAAACAAGCAGACAAAAAGCTTTATGAAGCAAAAGAGAGTGGCAGAAATAGATATGTTATGAGTGATGAGATCATAGGTTAAACTTCTCCTTATCAATACTGCAAAGAACCAATACAGACCGACTACATAACGCTTTACACAGTAAAGAATATAACACTAATCCCTTTACAGTTCATATAATATAAACCTCTGTCTACAGCGTAGAATAATTATCCTAATGATATTCATGTCAGTATTATAAAGCTCCATTTGAATATACCAATACATATGTATGCTTGTCTACGTTAACAAGATATGATAATCATTCTTTGTAAAAGAGATGTCGGTTGATAAGAGGAAATTGAGAATAAGAAGTAATTTCGCCCGAAGGCGAAATAAGAGTTTAACTAAAAGCTTTTATTAGAAGTTTAAAGTTAAGTATGCTTGTACTTGGTTGTAAGCAGTACCTTTAGTAGCACCAGCTTTGATATTTTGATCATCAGCCTTGATATTGCTATATACTAAACTTGCATCTAATGGTCCAAATGATCTAGAAGCAGTTAAAGTAACTTCTGTCATATCTGCACGATCAGTTGCCCCACCATTTTTGCCAGAGTCTGTATTTGTATAATAAACACCGAAATCAGCTATATCTTTTACAGGCACTTCTACAGTTACGTTATATGCTTTTGTATCAGCACGAACTACATAACCATAAGACCACCATGCTTCAGTATAAAGTTTAGATGCTCCAGAAGATGTTGCAGTATTGAAACCAGCAGCTAGACCGGCAAGTTCTTCTTTCCCTACAGAAGAGTAAGACACTTTAGCAGTGAACATATCTTTCATCTCATATCCAAGCATTAATGCATATACATCATTATCAATGTCTTTTGTAATACCATTAGCTACAGCGAAGCTACTACCTTTTTCAAGATTAATTCCTGAGTATTGTGCACCCGCAAGGATACCTTCCATACTTACATCAGCTTGTAACCAATAAGCTTGTGCTAATTTAGATACATCATAGTACCATGCTTGTACAGTTAATGGTTTGATAGAGTTATTGATGATACCTGCTGCATATGCACCATTTTCACCATATGTTTCAAATCTACCGTTTGAATTTACAACAGCACCAACTGCTAAGTTTAAAGAAGATACAGAATCAGCATTACCTGCAGCTCCAAAAGTTTCTGTACCGTTTCCGTTACCAACATAAGCACCAACTAAAGTAGTGTCAGGAAGGTCAGTATTGATTAATACTGCTGCTTCAAACGTATTTTTTTCAACTGACCATGTTTCAGTGAATGCAAGTGGAGTGTCTAGTTCCATACGACCAACTTTTGCAGTTGTATTACCAGCACTGATAGCAATCCATGCTTCATTAAACCATGAATTTGTATCAACTTTAGCCGGATAGTTAGATCCGTTTGTACCAAGATTACTTGCAGTATGAGATCCACCCCATACATTACTAACAAAGTTATTCTCTAGACCTAAAGTTGAAAGAGCAGTAAAGCCAGCACCAGCACTTACACTTACTAAATCATTTTTAGCTAAGTCAGCACTTACATTTAAATGTAGAGCAGCATCAGCAGCAGAGTTTTCTTTATCAAATAAATTTCCGCTTGTACCTGTACCTGCACCTGTACCAACAGTATTTGTGTATGACGGAGTCATATCATTAGTATTATAGAATACTTGTGCATCACCAGATATTTTAACGTTATCAACTGCGAACGCTGATGCACCAACTAATACAGCTGCTGCTAAACTCATTTTTACTATTTTCATTCATTCTCCTTAAATAAGCTTGACCTATTTTAATTTTTTGTCGAAACCATTGTATCACACATTTCTTAAAAATTTCTGTAATGGCAAATAAATTATTTTATTGCTACAACCCCCTATTTCAAGGGATTTATCACATAGTTATCACAACTGGATGTACGATAATACAAAAATGTATCTTTTTTTGATATACTAGCGTTTCGTTTAAAATAAGATTAAGTTATAAGGACAGAAATGAAGTTTTTAGGTCATATTTTTGTGTTTACTATCGTAACACTTATCATTACCGGATGTAGTGGACACACTATGCAAGATTATGCAGATAAGCATTTTAATAATAAAGAAGAGGTAAAAGTACAAAAACAAGAGTATGTTGCACCTACTCAAAACAAAGCACTAAACAGTGTTTCTCCTACAAATCAGGAGAAAAAAGATGGAGCAATGCAAAAGTCACTTGATAACTGGCTTGAAAAAGAGTGGACTCCGACTGTAGAACAAAATGAGACTATCAAAAAGATGAATGAAGATAAAAATAGAAACTTTACTTTGCAAGAGTATGTTGATAAAGCCGGAGCTTACATAAAAAACAAACCGAAGTCAGATGAACCTTCGATGAAAGAGAAAATGGATACTATGCCGGTAATCGGAACAAAAAAATAAAAAATAGATACACTAAATAGTGTATCTATATAGAACTTACTTCTCTGCGTCCCAGCAAAGAACAGTTTTACCTGCTTCATCTTTAGTAACAGCAGCCATCCCCATAACGTTATACCCGCTATCAACATAATGAACTTCACCAGTAACACCGCTTGCAAGATCACTTAATAGATACATTGCAGAGTTTCCTACCTGATCTATCGTCACATTTCTTTTTAGAGGAGCGTTTAGTTCATTCCATGTAAGGATCTGTTTAAAATCACCGATTCCCGCTGCAGCAAGAGTACGGATTGGTCCGGCAGAGATAGCATTTACTCTTTGACCTTTTTCGCCAAGCTCGACTGCCATATATCTCACACTTGCTTCAAGAGCTGCTTTTGCAACACCCATTACATTATAGTTAGCAACATATTTTGGTCCGCCAAGGTAGCTAAGTGTCAAGATAGATGCATCATCGCTTAATACTGACTCTAAACGGTTAGTTAAATCGATAAGAGAATAAACAGAAACATTCATCGCAATGTTAAATGCATCTTTCGTAGTTTTCATAAACGGTTCGCTTAACGCTTCTTTTGGTGCGAATGCAACAGAGTGAACTAAAAAGTCTATTTTGCCGAAATCTTTTTCGATAAGAGCAGCAATTCCAGCCATATGTTCTTCGTTTCCGACATCAAGTTCGTAAACTTTGTCACTACCGAACTCTTTTGCAATCGGTTCAACACGTTTTTTTAGTGCATCATTAAGGTATGTGAACGCCAGTTCAGCACCCTGCTCTTTACACGCTTTTGCAATACCGTATGCAATTGATTTATCATTTGCCAGACCTACTATAAGACCTTTTTTACCTTTCATTACCATCTTTATCTATCTCCTAAATTTATTTTATATTTTCTGCGTCGTTTATCATAGAGCAAAAATCATTCACATTTAATGCTCCGCTTCCTACAAGTACCCCGTCAACATTATGAAGTGAAAGTATCTCTTTAGCATTGTCAGCTTTTACACTTCCGCCGTAAAGAATAGGTCTCTTGCATGAATTACGAAGTATTGAATGGATCTTTACTATATCGTCGTTAGTCGGTGTTACACCCGTACCTATAGCCCATACCGGCTCATAAGCTAGTATCAGGTTTTCATAATTCATGTCTATTCCGATTAGCTGTGCTCTTAAATAGTTCATCATCTCGTCCATGCCCTTTTCTCTGATATTCAAGGGTTCACCTATACAGTAGACGATCGTATATCCCAGATTTTTGTAAAACTCATACTTGGCTGTGATCAGTTCCTGAGTCTCACCCAAGACATGACGGCGTTCGCTGTGACCTATAAGAACAGTCTTAATATTAAACTCTTCTAACTGATCGACTCCTATCTCACCTGTAAATGCTCCATTTTTTGTCGGATATGCATTTTGTACGCCTACATTTACATTGCCGTCATGAGCATAAATAGATGTCGCTGTCGGGAAAACAAAAACTTCTTGACGAACACTGTTATCATGTATGAATTTCTCTAACGATGCTATATATTCTCTTGTCTGATAACGTGTTAAATTTGTCTTGAAGTTTGCTGCAATAACCATTATTCAGCCACCGCCTTTACAAGTGGCTCGACACCCGGAAGTGTTTTTCCTTCTAAAAGCTCTAGCGTAGCACCGCCGCCTGTAGAGATAAAAGTCATCTCATCATCAAGGCCAACACGCTGAACCAGATCCGCAGTATCTCCGCCGCCGATAACAGTCGTTGCATAGCTGTCTGCGACATAATGAGCAATTTTCCCTGAACCGCGTGAGAAACGTTCCATCTCATACACACCCATAGGTCCGTTCCATAGTACAGTCTGAACATTGTTTAGAACTTCACGGTAAAGTCTGACAGTCGCAGGACCGATATCAAGACCCATCCATCCATCTGGAATCTCTTGAGCTGTAACTGCCTTACTGACTGCATCTGCATCAAACTTCTCCGCTGCAATGACGTCGACTGGAAGATAGAACTTAACGCCAAGTCTTTTAGCCTCTTCCATAATACGTCCTGCTTCTTCAAGAAGATCATCTTCAACCAAAGATGCTCCGATGTCATAACCAAGCTTTTTCAAGAATGTAAACGCCATACCGCCGCCAATAAGTATCTTGTCTACGCGAGGGAGAAGATTTACCAGTGCTTCAAGTTTTCCTGAAACCTTACTGCCACCCACTATCGCTACAAACGGACGAGCCGGTTTTTTCATTAATGTTGCAAAAAACTTGATCTCTTTTTGTAGTAAGAAACCTGCAGCTTTAGAGTTCTCATCAAAGAAATGAGTGATCCCTTCAACCGAAGCATGAGCACGATGCGAAACACCGAATGCGTCATTGATATAGATATCTGCCATTGATGCTAATTGCTTAGAAAGCTCTTCATCATTTTTTGTCTCACCGGCTTCAAAACGAAGGTTTTCAAGCAGTAAAACTTCTCCGTTTTTTAGTTCAGATGCTTGTTTCATCGCATCTTCACCGATAACGTCACTAGCAAGAGCAACATCTCTTTTTAAAAGTTGATACAGACGTTTTTGAACAGGGACAAGTGAATATTTCTCATCAAACTCTCCCTTAGGACGTCCAAAATGTGAAGCCAATATGACTGCACATTCATGATCTAAACAATAATTTATAGTAGCTAATGCCGAACGGATACGGCGATCATCTGTTATATTGTTGTATTCATCTGTCGGAACGTTAAAGTCACAACGGATAAACACTTTTTTGTTTGTTAAATCTAGATCTTTTATACTATATAATTCCATTCAGTCTCACTTATTTACTAATGTGAAGTGCCATATCGATCAGACGGCTAGAGTATCCCCACTCATTGTCATACCATGCCATCACTTTTACCATATTGCCACCGATCACCTGAGTCAGGTCATCTGCGACGATAGAGCTGTAAGTAGAACCTACGAAGTCTTGAGAAACACGCATCTCTTCATCTACAAGTAAAAGACCTTTAAGATCTGTCGCTGCTTTTTCTTTGAAAAGTGCGCTTATCTCCTCTTTTGAAGTATCGCGACCAACGATCACGTTTAAGTCTACCATTGAAACATCCGGAGTCGGAACACGGACACTTTGACCATGAAGTTTACCAAGAAGCTGCGGAAGGACAAGACCTATGGCTTTTGCTGCACCTGTCGTCGTCGGGATCATATTGATAGCACCTGCACGAGCACGGCGTTTATCTTTTGTATGCTTCACATCTAAGATATTTTGATCATTAGTATATGAGTGAATAGTCGTCATTAGACCTTTTTCTATTGTAAATGCATCGTCAAGTACTTTTGCAACAGGGCCAAGACAGTTAGTCGTACATGAAGCATTAGAGACGATCTTTTGCCCGTCATAACTACTTTCATTGACACCCATAACAAATGTTGCAGTCTCTTTATCTTTTGAAGGAGCCGAAAAAAGTACTTTTTCTACACCGTTTTGTATATGTACTTGAGCACTTTCCTGAGTTAAGAACACACCTGTACACTCTAAAACGATGTCAGCACCGCAACCTGCAAAATCAAGATTTTTAGGATCTCTATCACAAAAGATCTTCACTTTATCATTTCCGATCTTTAAATAATTGTTTTCTAAAATCTCTACATCTTTTCCAAAGTTACCGTGAACAGAATCATTATTTAAAAGATATACCATCATATCTAAGCTAGCAGTATCGTTTATAGCTACTATCTCAACATCATCACGCTCTGAGGCTATACGAGCTACACAACGTCCAATACGTCCAAATCCATTAATTGCTATCTTTAGTGACATATCATTCCTTACTAATAGGCGTTAAAATTGGGTTATTTTAGCAAAAACTTGCTATAATTTTGTTTAAAGGCGCCCTTTAATGAAAACTATAGCTCTTTTTGGCGGATCGTTCGATCCTCCCCATCTAGGACATCTCAGTGTAGTCAATACTGCGTTATCAAGTTTGGATATAGATAAAGTTATAGTTATGCCGGCATATCTAAACCCTTTTAAATCAAAAGTTTGCGCACCGCCTGAGCTTCGCTTAAAATGGCTTAAAAAGATTTTTTATTCTTACAATAATGTTGAAGTCGATGATTTTGAGATTAAGTGTAAACGTAAAGTGCCAAGCTTAGAGACTGTACGCCACCTTAAAGAGAGATATGAAAAGATATATCTGATCATAGGTGCAGATAATCTTAAAAGCTTAGATCAATGGTATGGGTATGATGAGCTAAAAAAGCTAGTCACTTTTGTCGTAGCTTCAAGAGATGATATAGATATACCCGGTGAGTATATACTCTTACATGTAGATCAGCCTATAAGTTCTACACGTTTAAGAGAAGATATCAAAAAAGAGTTTTTGCCCGTAGATGTAGCTGGTGAAATAGAAAAATTTTATAAGGAAAACAATGGATAAAAGAGTAGAAAAAATATCTAATATTTTAGATGCGAACAAAGCTGAAGCGATAGAGGTCTTCGACCTAAAAGGAAAAGATTATTTTGTAGATTATGTCGTTATCGCTTCATCACTTGGTCAACGCCATACGGAAGCATTACTTGACCATCTTAAAAAGGGTCTAAAACCTGAGGAAGAGTTCTTACATGTAGATGAGAGCAGCGACTGGATAGTTGCCGATCTTGGAGATATCCTGATCCATATAATGACTCCTGAATTTAGAGTCAAATACGATATGGAAAGCTTTTTAGCCGAGCTTGGAAAAGCTCAGTAATCAAGAAATTTCTTGATTACTTCTCTCCTGAATTATCTTTCGAACCTTTAAAAGCGTTATTTATATCGTCACCCCAACCGTGAACCGTCGACTTCATCTCTTTTGTAGAACAACCTGTCAATAACGTCAGCGCTACTAAACTCATAATTATAAATCTCATTTTTCAATCCATCCTTTTGTAACAATTTTAGTGTTATCATCAAATACTTTTACTTTAAATGCATCTTCGCACTTTCCATTTTTTATATCGTATATTACCATTTGTAAGATTTTTTTACAATTTTTCGGGATATCGAAATGACCTTTTATTCCCGTAAAAAAAGCGTCTAAAGGAGTCTTTTTGTCCATTCCTATAACATTATCGCGGCAACCTGTAAGACCTATATCACTTAGATAACCTGTACCGTTTGCTATCTGCAGGTCATCGCTGCTGACATGAGTATGTGTCCCGCAGATAGCGCTTACACGCCCTTCTAAAAGCATCATCATCCCGCGTTTTTCACTTGTAGCTTCCGCATGGATATCTACAAAAATATTTGTAATATTTTCTTCATGCAGCTTTGTCACTGCGTCATCTGCACATCTAAACGCATTATCCACATAAGGCATGCCGTAATGTCCCATGACGTTTAAAACAGCCAGCTTTTCGCCGTTTACATCATATACTTTCATTCCTGTCCCCGGTACAATATCGGGATAGTTATGCGGACGGAGAATCTCATACGAATCAAAAAGAGCGAATATCTCTCTTTTATCAAATGTATGATTTCCACCCGTCATCACATCGATCCCAGTTTTGAAAAGCTCATCCGCATTCTTTGAAGTAAGTCCGAAACCGTGCGACGCATTCTCGTAATTTGCTATGACAAAATCGATCTCGTACTCCGCGCGGAGTTTTTTAAGATGCTGTTCTATCATAACACGTCCCGGACGCCCTACGATATCTCCGATAAATGCAATTTTCATTATAAAACCTTTGGTTTGGAGTTTCTTAGATACTCCAGTGTTGCTTTGATGATATCGTCATCATCTTTACTCGATGCGCTGATACTCTCTTTTGAATCGTTTTGATAGATAAAAGTGATGTTCTGCGCATATGAAGTAACTGTCTTTATCTTTTTACCGAGACTTAAAAGCTTGATGACCATCAATTCGAAGAACTGCTTTGTGACATCATCCAGTGACCCGAATCTGTCTACCGTTTCTTCCTCTATCTCATAGATCTCAGTCACATCTTCAGCTTGAGACAGGCGGCGGTAAAGATCGAGTCTGAGTCTGTCTTCGCTCACGATCGCGTCGGATATATATGCACTGATAGCCAGTTTTATATCCACTTTCGCTTTTGTCTCTTCGACTTTGTTGCTCAGCTCTTTTATCGCATCTTCCAGCATTCTGAGATAAAGCGAGTAACCGATGTTTTTAATATGTCCGCTTTGGGCATCGCCGACAAGGTTTCCGCCGCCTCTTATCTCCAAGTCATGATATGCTAAAACAGAACCGCTTCCCAAAAATGAGTTTGATTCCAGAGCAATAAGACGTTTTTTTGCTTCCTCTGTAATGTTGTCTTTATCCTCGACTATGAAGTAGGCAAAGCCTTCGATGTTTGAACGTCCCACACGACCGCGAAGCTGATGAAGATCCGCGATGCCGAAACGGTCTGCTCCGTCTATTATCATCGTATTGACCGACGGCATATGAATACCGGACTCGATGATGGATGTCGCTATCATCAGATCGTACTCACGGTTTTCAAACTTTAAGAGCTCTTTTTCCGTATCGGCTGAAGAGATCTTAGAGTGAAGCATCACCATTCTAAGCTCAGGAAGAAGTGCTTTTAACTCTCCGTATTTTATCGGCATATGATCTATAGAGTTATGTACGTAAAACACCTGACCGCCGCGGCGTAGTTCACGAAGTATGACCTCTTTTACAAGCTTTTCATCATAGCTTTTGACAAAAGTTCTTACACCCTGTCTCTCTACAGGAGGAGTCTGAAGTGTACTCATAGTCTTAATGGAGCTCAGCGCCTGATTAAGCGAACGCGGGATAGGCGTCGCACTCATGGAAAGCATATGGATGTTGTTATAAAGTTCTTTGATCTTCTCTTTTTGCTTTACACCAAACTTATGTTCCTCATCGACGATGACAAGTCCGAGTTTGTGAAAGACTGCACTAAAGATCGCATGAGTCCCGACAACGACATCTATCGTTCCCTCTTTTAAAGCGGTCAATATGTTTTTCTTATCTTTTGCGGAGATAAATCTGTCAAGTTTTGCGACTCTCACACCCATTGCATCAAATCTTTTTTCTAAAGATTTAAAATGCTGCGAGCTAAGAAGTGTCGTCGGGACGATCAGCGCACTTTGATATCCCGCCTTACATGTAGCGTAAATAGCGTTCATCGCTACCTCTGTCTTCCCAAAACCGACATCACCGCTAAGAAGTCTATCCATGATATGACCGCTTGCAATCTCATCAAGTATCTCACCGATCGACTGCTTCTGATCATCAGTATAAACGAATCCCGCAGAAGACTGAAACTCTTTTATCACGCTTTTAGCGACCTCGATCTTAGGAGCTTTTATAAGAGCACGCGCTGCTGCAGTATTGACGATAGAAGATGCTATCTCAAAGAGTTTGGTTCGTACACTCTCTTTAAGTTTTGCAAAGCTGCCTTTACCTAGTCTGTCTAGTACAGGTACAGCTCCCCCGCCTGCGATGTAACGGTCTATATAGTCAAGGTTCTCGACAGGTAGAAGGACTTTGTCATCACCTATGTAGCGAATAACAATAAAGTCTTTTACACCGCCGAGTATCTCCATCTGGTCTATCTTTTCAAAGATACCCACACCGTAATCCTCATGGACTACATAATCACCCGGCTTCAGGTCATCAAGCAGGATAGATGTCTTTCTGCGTCTGCGCTTCTTCTCCGGTTTGTTTAATGAGATGATAAGTTCACTATCGCCGATCACGTTTAAGATGATAGGGCTGTAAACGACCTCAATCCCTTTAAGATCAAAGATACCCGATTGTTTTATCTGTGACTCGTTTGAAGCGATAAGCGTGATCTTTTTGTTTTTGTGAACGCCTAAAATGGTCTTGACATCGGTAAGTATTACAGGATGATACTTATCCTCTTCCGGAATGACCTCAACATTAAAAAACTCTCTTGATATCTGCGGATCGTTTAAGCCGTACACCTCGTCTAAAGCACTCTCCATCTTGGAGATAAGTTTTCTATCTTTACCCTCTATGAAGTTTTGAGAAAGCTCGTCAAGATGCCAAAATCCCAGTGAAGCCAGATCTTTTACAAAACTGTCACTATCGCTTTCTTGGATCCTCTCTTGCAAAGCGTTGAACTGCTTCTCGTCAAGTGAATAAAAAGCCGGTGTTATCTCAAAACTTTCAAGCTCATCACCCAACGTTCTTTGAGTTTCCAATTCAAACTCTTTTATCTGCTCTATCTCGTTGTCAAACAGTGAAACTCTGATAGGATTTTCTGCTGAAGGTGCATAGATATCTATGATATCCCCGCGAAATGAGATCTCTCCCTCCATCTGGACGATATCGACAAACTCGTATCCCCAAAAAAGCATCTGTTCCTTGAAGTTTTTCAGATCTATCGTCCCGCCGAACTCTATTGTAGTCGATTGTAAAAGTTCCGGTTTTGGAAAAGGGAAAAGCAGGGTCTTAAGCGGTGAGATTATAAGCGGTTTTTTGTTGCTTTTATAGTAAGTTCTAAGTGCTGAAAAAAGTTCAAAAAGCTCCTCTTTAAAGGGACGAAGGTCATCTTTAAAACGTGCTCTGAAATCTGGGAATACGATATAGTCGAGATTAAAATATCTGACGACATCTGCAAGTGAAGATGCCTCTTTGGCATCTTGACATATCAAGATATCCAATGATGGCTTTTTTTGTGTTTTTAGATACTCAAATAAACGTGTTTGCGACAAATCTTATCCTATAAAAAATTGTCGACATTTTAACATAACTAGCTTTTTTTAACCGAGGTATCCGTTTTTATTTTACTGTCACCCTCAAAAATACCTTTTGATTCTATGATCAGTTCTGATGAAGTTATTGTACCCACGACATGACCGCCGGCTTTAATATGCACTTTATCTGCATCTACAGTTCCGTCGACTTTCCCTTGAATGATGATGTATTTGGCGATAACATTGCCTTTTACATGCCCGTTTTTACCGATGTTTACATTCTTTTTCGAGTTTATAACACCTTCAAACTCTCCATCGACGTATAGATCGCATTCTAGATTTATTTCTCCCTTAATGAAAGCACCGACGGTGATGATGGTTGTACTTGCATCTGGGCTGCTGCTGTTACTACTTTCAGGTTTGACGTCGCTGTTATTAAAGATTGCCATGGTATGTTTTCTTCCTTCTCAAAAATTTCTTTATAGTTTTTAACACTCCATTTTACAAAGTAAAACGGATTTAACGGTCTTTGTATAAATCTAATCTCATAATGTAGATGCGGTCCGTTACTCATACCGGTATTTCCCGTATATGCAATGACAGTACCCTTTTTTACAAATTGACCTGATTTTACCACAACTTTGTTTAGATGTCCAAAATATGTTTTAAATCCAAAACTGTGATCCAGAATTATCAGGTTTCCATATCCGCTTGTTTTGTGAAAACCTGCATACTCCACCATACCGTCAGCCGTTGCATGGACAGGAGTATTCATCTCGGCTTTCATGTCACTGCCTCTATGAAACTCCTTTACATGTAAGGTCGGATGTATACGATAACCGAACTTACTCGTAATACCGTTATACGGCACAGGTGAACCGTTTGGAACAAGTTTCATAAGTACTGCTATCTGTTGAGAGGTCACTGTCGTCATATCAGCCCGTTTTATCAGAGGCGTCCCTTTTGGAGGATTGAGCCCGATAAGATCTTCAATATCTTCGAGCTTATCCGAAACACTTTGAAGTTCATCTTTTTTTTCATCTAAACTTTGTTGTGTCTGTGCAATAGAGAGTTTTAGCTCATTGTTGTGCTGGTCCAAGAGTTTGTATGCCTCTTCGAGTTTACTTTTCTTTTGCGCAACCGCATCTACTCGATAATCAAGATAAAGTATAGTCGTCACTGCTATAAAAGCTAAGCTCATTAAAAAGACAACGGCATATGAAAGAGCTTTCTTTACAAATTTATGTAAGTTTATCTGCTTAAAATTATTATCATCATGAATCGTAATCGTAAATTTCTTATCCAACATAACCCTTTAAAAACGTCTCGGCGACACTAAATGAACCAAAAACAAGATAGTCTGTATCTTCATCGATCGACCCGTAATCTTTACTAGGTATAGATAACTCTTTAAGCGTAGAGAGTAAAATATCTTTATTTACGATCCTCTGCTCATCGACGTCTATTATTTCAACACTATTTATTATAGGTTTTAAGATAGTCAAAATCGATTTAAAATCCTTATCTTTATATGTATTATAGATAAGTGTGACTTTTTTACCCGCAAAATAGTCTGCGATCGCATGAGCGGCAAGAGCATTGTGTCCGACATCAAGATAGATATTCGATGCGACTTTACTAAGTCTGCCAAAAAGTCTGGCATCCATAAAATCACCCGTATTGTAATTAAATCCGAGAGATAAAAGAGCTGAAACCGCTAAAGCAAGATTGTCTTTAAAATAACTTGTCAACTCAAATTTATCGGCTATCATCTCGATCTTTTCTATATTTTCAGAGTCCAGATCTTTTACAAAGGACAACTCTGTGCCTTTTTTGGCAGCTATATCCTTTGCGATACTATAGACCTCTTCATATTTTTGAAGTCCGACGATAGCTTTTTTACTCATAACATTTAATTTGGTAGTAGCAATACTTTTTATACTGTCACCTAAAAATGCCTGATGGTCAAAATCTATGGGAGTAAAAAGTGTCAACTCTTTGTCAAATACGGCAGTCGCATCGTGCTCACCGCCAAGACCTGCCTCAAGCACGATGTAATCACAATCAGAGAAGACTGCTATCGCAAGAAGTGTGGTATACTCGAAATAACTAAGAGCATCCCTATCCTTTTTTTCAAGGAGTTTATAAAGTTTTTTGTGTGCGATCTCTAGTTCTTTGTCATTCACATCCGCACGATTTTTCCATATACGTTCATTGAACTTTAAAATATGCGGTGACGTATAGTGTCCTACACTAAACCCCTTATGAAAAAGGGCAGTAGCCAAAAACCTGCCGGTAGTTCCTTTTCCGTTTGTTCCTACAAGATGTATTATCTTAGCATGCGGCAGTTTTGCTCTTATCTTTTGATAGATACGCGGCATTCTTTCATAATCGATCTCATCATAAAAAAGAGGCTTATTATCTAAAAACTCAGCAAGTGGCTCTATTATCATGCTGACTCTACTCTATTTCTTCCATTCTTTTTCGCTAAGTACAGGTACTCATCAGCAGAATGGATAGTAGCCTTTTGAGTCGGAAATTTTGCTCTTTCACTTACGCCGGCACTTATAGTTACATCGATGCGTTTATCTTGAAACATAAACTTTGCACTTTGAACATGCTGACGTACTTTTTCAGCAAAAATCACACCGCCTTTAACATCAGTCTCGCTGAGTATCGCCATAAACTCTTCACCGCCGTATCTACCGATGATATCAACTGTCCTGCTCTCTTGTTTTAGTATCTTTGAAAAGGCTGTCAAAATTACATCACCTGCTTCGTGTCCATACTCATCATTGACTGTTTTAAAGTGATCCAGGTCAAACATAACGATCGAGTAGTTTCTATCATATCTTTCAAACTCACTCTCTTTAATCTCTAAGTAGTCATCAAGAGCACGCTTGTTATAAAGTTTTGTCAAGAAATCTTCCCGAGAAGCTTTTTTAGCATCTTCGAGCTCTTTTTCTAAGACCTCTATCTTCGTACTTAATGCTTTTACCTTATCATCATGTGCTTTAAGGTCTTTACTCAGTGCTGCCGTATTTTCTTCCAGTGCTATCGCAATATTGTATAATTTATTGTGCGCTGTCTTAAAGTCTAGATTTTCCTGTTTGTTTAAGTTATCAAGATCCTCTTTGATCTCTTTGATCTCAGTATTTGACTGGTCGGATTTTTCGATCATCTCTATTAGCTGTATAGAGAGTTTGTCAAGGACATTGTCTAACGACTGAATCATCTCTCGTAATGCATCTTTATCAAGTGCAATACGGAGTTTTATAGCTGATTTTACCTCTTTTTCAATAGATTCGGAAGTGAGTATTTCCGGATGGTTTCTAAGATTATCACTTATCTTTGCTATCGTATCGTTGACACTTGATGCGATAGATGGTACCAATGATGCAATGATGATCGCTGCAATATGTCTTAGGTCGTTTTCATTTGAAACAGCTTTTTGTTGTGCCAGATTTTCAATTGTAGACTTTAGGTCATGAACGTTGACCTTGCCCATAGGTTTTAGATGGTTTAAAAAGGCATCATCATAGTTTGTTATAAAGTTTATCCAGAGTTGACGGTAGTTTTCATACTGTTCTTTTGAAGCGTTTGGAGTGTTTATGATATCGATGCTTTTTCTGGCAAGAGTAGCAGCTTCTTTATTATGAAGCAGTTCAACAGCTTCAAGTACTCTTTTCATTAAAAGCTGACTCTCTGAGAGTAAAGTCGCACAGTTTGACGGATTCATACGGTTGAGCTTCGATATAAGATATCTGACAAGCTCCTGTGTTGTTTTTAAGTGATATTGTCGCAGTTCCTGCTGATACTCTTTATTGAGGGTATTTGCATATTTATCGACTTGATTACAGTCTTCTACAAGTATTCCGGCGATCTTGGCTTCTTTACAAAAAGCTTCGGCATACGCATCTGGCGTGAGTAACTTATCCTCTTGTTTTAATCTCTCGATAGCATTTTTAATAATACCCTTAATAGTCATCATTTAGCCTTATTGGATCTAGCTCCCTGTGCAGAAACTTTAGCAACGAAAGCAGATATCGCTTTTGTCGCACTATACTTTATCGCTTCAAAACGAATCTGATCAGATATTATAGCATTTGGTTCTATCGTAAAATCATATGTACCGACAACTTTATAGTTTTGGCTGATTCCCTGATGGATCATATCAATGTTCAAGACAATCATCGTTCTGTAGCCGACTACATATCCATTATTATCATACTGGATAGGAGAGTAGTTGACACTTTCCAAAGAGATAATAAGATGTGTTGTAGAGTGTGCTTTATCAGTAAGTGAAGTTCTAAAACTTTTTATGATCGCACTATCTACCGCATCTTTGATAAGTACCGTATTCTGAGGATCGACGGCGGAGATGATAACCTGTGTACTGACTTTATCTCCGACAACTTCTCTCGCATACTTAGAACTTGGCACATATCCACATCCGCTTAATATACTTACATGTAAGATGATAACTAAAACTGCTATAAAACTTCTTACATGCTGCACTTTTTTATCCTTTTATAACTATATTTACAAGTTTACCCGGAACAACGATCTCTTTAACGATCTCTTTGCCCTCTATCCACTTCTCGATACTCTCTTTTGCAAGAGCCAGTATAGCTGCATTGTCATCACCTACACCCACTTCGATCTCTGAGCGTTTTTTACCGTTTACCGATACACCCATACTAATAGTGTCCACTTCAAAGACCTCATCTATGATCTTTTGAGGAGCAAGGTTTTTGCACTCAAAAAGACTTGAACTCAGTTCCCAGCAGATATGCGGGACGATAGGTTCTAAGATCGATGTAAGTATCCAGTAGCCTTCCGTCCAGACATCTGAATTTTCTTGACTTCCAAGAGCATTCATCGCTTCCATGACACCTGCTACCATAGTATTAAACGTATAACGCTCTGCGTAGACCTCTATGCTTCTTTGAAGTGCTTCATAGACTTTTTTACGTGCAAATTTTTCCTCTTTAGAGAGGCTTGCATGATCTATCACCGGTAAAACGTCACTCTTATATGCGTTCGAACTGCGGTCATAAAAGCGCTTTAAGAATCTGTATGCACCTTCGACGGCACTGTCATTCCACTCCAGTTCCTGCGTCGGCGGAGCTGCAAAAAGAATGAACAGTCTTGCCGTGTCTGCACCGTATTTTTCAATGAGCGCATCCGGATCGACCGTATTGCCTTTTGATTTACTCATCTTTGAACCGTCTTTAAGAACCATTCCTTGAGTAAGCAGTCTTTCAAACGGTTCCGTGTTATCGATATAACCAAGGTCTCTTAATACTTTTGTAAAAAATCTTGAATACAGAAGGTGAAGGATCGCGTGTTCGATACCGCCGATATAGTGATCGACGTTCATCCAGTAATCGACCTCTTTTTTATCAAAACCTTTTATCCCCTGCGTAGCACGTGACGCCGTATAGCGTAAAAAGTACCAAGAAGACTCCACGAATGTATCCATCGTATCCGTCTCACGCGTTGCATCTCCGCCACATTTCGGACATTTACAGTTTTTCCAAGTCGGATGGTTATCTATCGGATTGCCTTCTCCCGTGAACTCTACATCTTCAGGCAGAGTGACAGGCAGGTTCTCTTTTTTCTCTGCGACTATTCCACACTTGTCACAGTGTACTAAAGGGATCGGTGCACCCCAATATCTTTGACGTGATATTCCCCAGTCTTTCAGACGGAAATTGATCACCTTTTTCCCGATATTTTTAGCCTCGAAAGAATCCATGATCTTCTGTTTTGCATCGATCGAAGAGATACCGTCAAACTCGCCTGAATTAAACAGAACACCCGCTTCGGTATATGCTGAGTCAGTCGGAAGTTCACCTTCACTTGGTTTTATGACTGCGTTTATCGGCAGGTCATATTTTTTTGCAAACTCATAGTCTCTGTCATCATGTGCAGGAACAGCCATAACCGCCCCGCTTCCATAATCCATCAAAACGAAGTTTGCTATCCATACCGGGATACTTTTTCCCGTAAGCGGATGAATGACATTGATACCAAGAGATACACCCTGCTTGTCTTTTTGACGATCTATGTTGTTTGAATTTTTCATATGACGGACAAGGTTAGCCGTCTCTTCATCAAAAAGCTTGTTCTCTAACATATAGGTAACGATATCATGTTCAGGTGCGAGTGCAGTATAACTCACGCCATAGATAGTATCGGGACGAGTCGTAAATACATCGAACTTTTCAAAGTTTCCGCCCAAACGTGCTTTACTTGCATCATCAAGATAAAGATCGAACTCCAGACCAGTTGACTTTCCTATCCAGTTCTCCTGCATAGTCAGTACCTGTTTCGGCCAGCCGTTCTCTAAAAGTTTTAGATCGTTTAAAAGCTCATCTGCATAATCAGAGATCTTGAGGTAATACTGATACATCTCTTTTTTTACGACTTCCGTATCACATCTCCAGCAGCATCCGTCTATGACCTGCTCGTTAGCAAGCACCGTCTGATCATGAGGACACCAGTTTAGGAAACCTTTTTTACGGTAAAGTATCCCTTTTTCAAACATATCGATAATAAAGCCCTGCTCGAACTTCGTATATATCTCATCACTCGTCGCGAACTCACGGTCTTTTGAAAATGAAAGACCAAGGTTCGAGAGTTCACCTCTCATATAGTCTATATTTTCGTATGTCCATTTTTTCGGGTGTATCCCGTTTTTGATAGCCGCATTTTCTGCAGGCATACCGAAACTGTCAAAACCGATGGGATGAAGAACATTAAGACCTTGCTGACGGTAATAGCGTGCAAAAGCATCACCTATCGAGTAGTTACGTACGTGACCCATATGCAGTCTTCCGCTTGGAAACGGGAACATACTGAGTATATATTTTTTCTCTTTTGTAAAATCATTACTCGGCTCGAAACTAGAGTTTTCACTCCAGAATTTCTGCCATTTTGTTTCTATTGTTGCAGGGGTGTATTGCAAAAAAATCTCCTAATTAATACTCTTCTCTATTTTTAGAACTCTCTATGTATACAAGACCCATTGAGAATATGTTTGCTATTAACGCACCGATAGATAAAGCTATCGCCCAGCTCATATTTCCAACTATCTCTACATAGATAAATGCAGGTATAAGATGCATATCCGCTACCAATGAAGCAGCCAAAAGCTCTGCTGAAAGAAGGTTTCTTACACCTATTTTCAGTATTGTCGAAACAAGATTCACACTTGCTGCGACAAATAGCGCAGTACTCGTGTGCTCATATAAAAATCCAGCTATCGTCGTTAAACTCATCAACGAAAAAAATACGTATATTACTTTTCCCCAATCCATAACACTCTCCTTGTTTTAAACTATACCGCCCTCATATTGAGCCCTGATCTTCTCTTTTTCCAACTCACGTTTCTCTTTTTCAGCCAGCTTCGTACGGTAAGATCTTATGTCAAAACCAAACCATAAAAGTATAGGTGAAGCTACGAAAATCGATGAATATGTACCCACTACTACCCCGACTAACATCGTAAATGAAAACGCATGAATGATCTCACCACCAAATACGAATAATGTAAGTACAACAAAGAACGTCGTAAGAGATGTCAATGTCGTACGAGAAAGAGTACGTGTTATAGAGTCGTTTATAACTTCACTTAACTCTAGCTCTTTGCTCTCGACTACACCCTCACGGATCCTGTCAAAAACGATGATCGTATCGTTTAACGAATAACCGAGTATCGTAAGAACCGCCGCCAAGACATCAAGGTTGACATCGATACCTACTAATGAGATCGCACCGAGTGAGATCGAGACATCATGCACTAAAGCGACTACTGAAGCCACCGCAAAACGCCATTCAAATCTAAATGCGACATATATAAGTATACCGACAATTGCAAGAAGCAATGACATAACACCTTTTTCTCTTAACTCGCTACCGACTTTTGGACCGACGATATCGACACGTCTGATCTCAAAATCACCGCTGCCTTTAAGAGCTTCTCTAGTGATATCACCGATATCCTGTCCTACACTGCTTGAAGATGTCTTCATGCGTATAACGACCTCTTCAGGTGAGCCGAATTCCGTGATCGATGCACCGTCATAAAGAGGATTAGACTTCAACTGATCTCTCATTTTATCAATTGGAGCCGCCTCTTTGTATTTTACCTGAACGATCGTTCCGCCGGCAAAGTCTATCCCGTAGTTTAGACCTTTTGTAGCCAGTAGTGCATATGATGACAATACCAAGATGATCGAGATAGCAATAGCTATTTTTGAACGTCCCATAAAGTTAAATGGACGTGTGTATCTGAAAAATTCCATTACTTCTCCTTAATCCCGAACCAAAACAGATAGTTCTTAGTTTTTTCCAATCTACTCTCTAACATATCATAGATACCGTGCGTTCCAAGGATTGCTGTGAGCATAGAAGCCAAGATACCGATACTGATCGTGATAGCAAAACCTTTGATAGCACCCGTTCCGTAAGCATACAGTACCACTGAAGCGATCAAAGTCGTTATGTTCGCGTCAAGGATCGCACGCATAGCATTCGAGTAACCCTCTTTTATGGCTTTTTTCATGCTTACTCCGCTATAGAGAAGCTCTCTGATACGCTCGGAGATAATAACGTTGGAATCGACTGCCATACCGACGGTAAGTACGATACCCGCCATACCAGGAAGCGTAAGTGTCGCTCCAAAAAGCGCCATCACCGCGATGATGATGAAAAGGTTCGCGATCAAAGCGATATTTGCGATAACACCTGCCATACGGTAATAGAAGATCATAAACATAAATACCAGTACGAATCCGCCGCCAAGAGCCATCATACTCGCTTTAATACTGTCTGCACCCAAGCTCGGTCCTACTGAACGTTTTTCCATCAGATAGATCGGAGCCAAAAGTGCACCCGAACGTAATGCGATCGCAAGGTCTTGAGCCTCTTGTACAGTATAGTTTCCACTTATCTGTCCGTGTCCACCGCCTATACGCTCGTTAATTACAGGAGCCGAGTAGACTTTTCCGTCAAGTACGATAGCAAGATGGTTTCCTACGTTTTTACCCGTAAAGTCTCCAAATATCTGAGCACCTTCAGAGTTCAACGTGAAGCTGATTACCGGACGGTTGTTCTTATCGAATCCGACTCTTGCGTCTGTCAGCATCCCGCCGTCAAGAATAGGTATCTCGCGGGTAAGGTGTTTGATCTCTTTATGTTGAGCATCAGGCAGTATCACATCACCAAAACCTGCTGCTTCAGCCTGCGTCATCGTAGCAACACGAGCAGCACGGTCTTCATCGATAGCCATTAGTTCAAGTTTTGCAGCACGGGAGATAAGCTCACGGGCACGCTGTTCCTCTTCTTGAGTCTTGATCCCGGGAAGTTCTACAAGTATCTTGTCTTCACCTTGACGAGCGACGATCGGCTCAGCCAGACCGAACTGATCCAAACGATTACGGATAGTCTCGATAGCTTGAGTGATAGCCTGCTGTTTCGTCTTCTCAATCTCTTCTGGAGTAAGAGAAAGCGTATAGTCTTCACCGCTGATATCTACTTTTATACCTTCGATAGTCTTTAGAAATTCAGAGACTGATTTTGTATCATCCGAGTCTAAAAGAGAGAAAACGACACTGTTCTCTTTGACGCTGAGTGAGTCTATTAAGATGTCATTATGGTCTGTGAAGTGTTTAACGCTTGAAGCTAAAGATTTGATGCGAGAAACTACCGCTTCATCGGTTTTCACGCCAAGAAGCATATGAAGTCCGCCTTGAAGATCAAGGCCAAGTGTGATCTTAGAACCTTTGTCCGTTTGCATTATAGACGGGATAGAAAAAAATATCCCGAAAACTATAGCTGCGGCAAAGATTGCAATTCTATAATTAAGCTTCATCCTCGAACTTTCTTGATACTGAGTCTTTTACCAATTTTGCTGTATTTTCTTTATCAATAGAAACCGTTAAAAACTTCTCTTCAACTTTTCTTATCTCAACGATAAGTCCGCCAGCTGTAACGACTTTATCACCTTTTTTAAGTGAGTCTATCATCTCTTTACGAGCTTTAGCCTCTTTTTGCTGAGGGCGAATGATCACAAAATACATGATCGCAATTAAAAATATAAACGGTAGCAACTGACTGAATAGTTCCATAAATAACCTTTATCGTAAAAATTGTTGTTATTATACAAAACTAAACATAAACAAAGATATAATTTTGCCATGAAAAACTATATTAATGGCATTAATCCCTATATTAAAGATATTTTCTTAGCACTATTTACCGCATCGATGTTTAGTGCGTTTATCTATTTTGAACATTTCGGTCTTACATGTAAGCTATGTAACTCACTCTTTGCCGTCGTCGCGATCGCGTCACTGCTCTACAGCTCAAAAAGAGTCGTGCTGTTTAGCGGTTTTTTTATAGGACTGCTCTGGTTTTACTGGATCGGATTCAGTTTTAAATACTATGGGATGGGTACTTGGGTAGAACCGCTCGTAGCTCTTGGATTTGCCCTTATCTATACGCTGTTTTTCGGGACACTCGCGCTTACAAAGAAGGTCTACATCAGAGCTCTGATACTCTTTGGACTCAGCTTTATCGAGCCATTTGGTTTTAACTGGATGAAGATCGAACTTCTTTTCGTTGAGAGCTATTTCGGGATATCCAAACTTGACCTGGCTTTTATCTTGACTGCGTTGGCACTTCCGAGCTTTTTTAAAGGCAGATACAAATATGCTCCTCTATTACTCATAAGTGCCGCTCTCTCTTTTTCACATCAAGAGTTAAAGCTTCCGCCGTTAAAGATAGACCTTGCCTCCACAAACCTCAAGCAAGATGAGAAATGGGACAGAGCAAATCTGCCAAGAATAATAAACATGAATCTCTCCTCTATAGACGATGCCATAAACGAAGGTTACGACGTAGTCGTCCTGCCCGAATCGGCTTTTCCGCTTTATCTCAACCACGATCCAGAGCTTCTCTATTATCTGAGTGAAAAGTCAAAAGATATCTCCATCATCACAGGTGCTTTGATATCTGAAAAAGGCAGACATTTTAATGTCACTTATCATTTTCATGACGGAAACTATACAATTGCGAAAAAGATGATCTTAGTCCCTTTTGGAGAGTATATACCGCTCCCGAGATTCGCTCAAAAATGGGTAAGCGACACCTTTTTTGACGGTGCATCGGATTTCTCCGTAGCATCGACTCCTACCGATTTTACTATCAAGGGAGTGAAGTTTAGAAATGCGATATGCTACGAAGCTACTAAGGATGAATTGTATTTAAACGATCCTCAGTATATAATAGCCGTTAGTAATAACGCTTGGTTCCTGCCATCGATAGAACCGACTTTGCAGAGATTATTGCTCAAATATTACTCAAAAAAGTATGGTACTATTATATTCCATTCAGCCAACCGCGCCGGAACAGCCATTATAAAATGAAGGACATATTATGAACATTGCACAAAACATAACTGAGCTTATAGGGAACACTCCTTTAGTTAAACTCTCAAAACTTTCAAAACAGACAGGTGCGACGATACTGGCAAAATGTGAGTTTATGAATCCTACAAGTTCCGTAAAAGACCGCATCGGGTTTAATATGATAAAAACCGCTATGGATAATGGTCTCATCAATAAAGATACGACTATCATCGAGCCTACAAGCGGTAATACCGGAATCGCATTGGCTTCCATCTGTGCGGCGCTTGACCTGAAACTTATCCTTACTATGCCTGAGTCTATGAGTCTGGAACGCCGTAAACTTTTAAAAGCTCTTGGTGCACAGCTTGTCCTGACAAATGCGACAGAGGGGATGAAAGGTGCTATCGACAAAGCAAATGAGTTAAAAAGTGAAATAGACAACTCACTTATCCTGCAGCAGTTTGCAAATCCTGCAAATCCTGAGATCCATACAAAGACGACAGCTTTGGAGATCCTAAGAGATACTGACAAGAATGTCGATGCTTTTGTGGCTGCTGTCGGCACCGGAGGAACGCTTACGGGAACATCTACTAAACTCAAAGAGGAACTTCCGGACATCAAGATATTTGCCGTTGAACCGAGTGACTCGGCGATCCTTTCAGGCGGTCGTCCCGGCCCTCACAAGATACAGGGGATCGGTGCCGGTTTTATACCCGATATCTTGGATGTGACAATCTATAACGAAGTCATCAAGGTAAGCAATGAAGATGCTATAGACACGGCTAAGTTGCTTGCAGCGACAGAGGGACTTCTTGTCGGGATATCCGCAGGGGCGAACGTATATGCTGCGATGCAGGTCGCTTCAAGACCTGAGTTTAAAGGCAAGACTATCGTGACCGTTCTTTGCGACACGGGTGAAAGATATCTGAGCACCTCTTTATTTGATGAATAACAACCTCTTAGAGACCATCAAAGCAATTGATGGCGAGATACAACATCTCTCATATCATCAATCAAGATATGAGAACTCCTTACGCACTTTAAACAAAACAATAAAATATGATCTTAAAGAGTTTATAACCCCTCCAAAAGAGGGCGTTTACAGATGCAGAGTGATCTATAACGAAAATGATATCAATGTGACCTATCATCCATATGCTTTTAATGAGATCAACTCTTTAAAACTTCTCACTGATGATACGATAGACTACCCGTTAAAGTATGAAAATAGAACTGAACTAGACAGACTTTTTGATCTGCGCGGGGAATGTGATGACATACTTATCGTGAAGAACTCTCTTTTAACAGATACGTCAAAAGCAAATATCGCTCTTTTTGACGGCTCCAAATGGTACACACCGAAAAATCCGCTTTTACAGGGAACATCAAGGGCAAGACATCTTGATCAAGGCAGGATATTTGAAAGAACATTACATATAGACGATCTGTCAAGCTTCAGCGAAGTCGCAGTCCTAAATGCGATGGTTGATTTTTACATCGTTAAAAATGGTATAATTTCATAAAAACTCTTAACCGTGAAGGCGATTTCAATGCTACTTGATATCATAAAAAATGACAATTTTAGAAAGTTGATGCAGAATCATATAGAAGAGTTGATTGTCTATTTTTTTAAAAGTGAACAAAACTTCGGGATACTATGTAAGATAGACGAGATATCTTTCGAACCTGAACTTCCGGAATACATATCAGCGGAATTCAGACCGATGACACTTTTCTTTTTGGCAGGATACACATTTGAGACTGCTCATATAGACGGAGACAAACTTATTTTCGAAGCGGGTTTCGGTTCTGAAAATGTAGGCAGTTTCGTAAGCGTGCCTTTACTTAGTATCATGCAGATCATTATTGACGAAACGCCTATCTTTGTCAATCTTGCTACTTATGAAAAAAACAGTGAAGAAAAAACTGAAGTAAAAAATGTAGACGGGATTAAAAATTCTATGGAAGCCCTACTCTCAAATCCTGAAAACAAAAAATTTAAGAAATAGTCATAAACCCTTACATGTAAGGGTTTATACTTTTATAGATAGAAGAAAGTTTACGACGTTATCGATAAACGCGTCGTGTTTGCGCTCTTTTGAGTACGCTATATAGAACTTACGAGTGATCTTGTAGTTTTTGATCCTTGCCTCATATAAAGTCCCGTTTTCAATCTCGTTTGATATAACATGGCGAGATACGACGGATACGACCGGACGTCCGCTTTTTGGAGCATGTGCAATCGATTCTTTTATAGCAGTCGTACTTGCGACAACACCTATAACGTTAAAGCTGCTGCACTCCACACCGATCTCTTCAAACACTTCTGAAGTCAGTTTTCTCGTATGAGAGTTCTCATCTCTACAGATCCAATCAAACTTATAAAGATCCTCTTTTCTGAGGTTTTTCGGAATAGGCTGGTTTGAGAACATGACAAGTTCGTCTTCTACCCATTCTCTATAGATGATACCGTCATGAAATACCGGTGATTCGATAAGAGCGATATCTATCTTTTTATCTTCAAGCTGCTCGATGATCTCAGCTGAAAGAGCGACCTGCATATGCACTTCATTATCTATTTTATCTTTTATTGCGCCTATGTATGAAGGTAAAATGTAGTTACCGATCGCATACGATGCACCCATTACAAAAGTAAAATCTTTATTGATAATCTTTAAAAGCTCTTTTTCGCTGTTTAGTATCGCTTTCTCTAAACGTGTTGCAATACGAAAAAGATCTTCACCCTCTTTTGTTAAACGGATACCGTTTTTCTTACGCTCTACTACTTTTGTATCAAGGTAGTCTTCGATGAATTTTATCTGTTGCGTCACGGCAGGCTGAGAGATTCCCAGCTTTGCAGAGGCTTTAGAAAAACTCTTTTCTTTTACTACAGTCAAGAAGGTTTGTAGTTTCGCAAAATCTTTTAACATAATAATTCCTATAAGCTCAATGAATAATAAAATTATAACTCAAAATTATAATGAATGCAATAGTTTTGAAATAATAGCTATTTTTTTAGGTATAATTAAAGAATAAATCAAACAATAGATAGCGATGTGACAATATGGAAAAGATTTTTAACAAGCTTAATGCTGCGCAGATAGATGCCGTCAAACAAACAGAGGGTCCTGTGCTCATACTCGCGGGGGCTGGAAGCGGGAAGACCACGACCATTACTTCAAGACTCGCATACCTTTTAAAAGAGGTAGGTATCCCTGCAAGTAATACGCTTACATTGACATTTACAAATAAAGCCGCAAACGAGATGCGCGAGCGTGCTTTAAATATGATAGAGAACAAATCTTATCCACCGCTTTTATGTACTTTTCACAAATTTGGACTACTCTTTTTAAAGTTTAATATCCATCTTTTAGGACGTGACAACAACTTTGTCGTCATAGATACCGACGATAAAAAAAAGATACTGAAAAAACTCAATCCTGAGATCCCTACACCGCTAATCGCAAGCGAGATCTCAAGATATAAAAACTCTTTATTGACTCCTGATGATGCATATAAGCAAGCAGAGATGTCGATATATCAGCAGATCGCAAATGTCTACGAGGAGTATGAACGTTATCTTCTAGAAAACAATCTCGTAGATTTCGACGATCTTTTAGCACTTCCTTATAAGCTTTTATGCGAAAATGAAGAGCTTGCCCTAAAGACAAGCCAAAAATATCAATACATAATGATCGATGAGTATCAAGATACCAACGAACTGCAGTTAAAACTGATACAGAAGCTCTGCTCTACTCATAACAACCTCTGTGTCGTCGGTGATGACGATCAAAGTATCTACGGATGGCGCGGTGCGCATATAAGAAATATCTTGGAGTTCGATCAGGATTTTAAAGATGCGTTTGTAGTGAAGTTAGAAGAGAACTACCGTTCACGCGAGCCGATCCTCAAAGTCGCCAATGCTCTTATAGAACATAACCGCTCACGTCTTGGCAAAAAACTTATCAGCACACGCGGAAACGGCGAAGATGTAAGGACATTAAACTCCGATGATGAAAACGAAGAAGCAAGAAAGATAGCAGACCAGATCATCAAGCTTATCGACAGCGGCGTGGCGCCGCGCGAGATAGCGATCCTCTACCGCGTAAATGCACTCAGCCGTTCCATAGAAGACGGGCTTAACCGTGCGAACATCCCATACAAGCTTGTCGGCGGACTGAGATTTTACGATCGTGCAGAGGTCAAAGATCTTATCTCATACCTTCGCGTTATCACAAATTTCCATGACAACTTTTCATTTAAAAGGATCATGAACAAACCAAAACGCGGTCTTGGAAAAGCGACTATCGACAAACTCGAACTTGCAGCAATCGCTGAAGACATCTCTATGTTCGAGTACATAGACAGACATTCATTAGCCGAACTCGAAGTACTGGTGAAAAAGAAAAATGCACAGACACTCAAAAGCTTTATAGAAGATATTAAAGAGGCCTATAAAGTCTCACAAGAAGCGATGTACGAGTTTGTGGACTTTATCGAAGAAACTTTTCATATCAAAGATATCTATAACAACCTTCCTGACGGTCAGGAGAGGATCTTGAACATCGACGAGTTTTACGGACTGTTCCGCGAATACATCAAACAGCATCCCGAAGTCACACTGGATGAATTTTTAAATGAACTGACTCTTCAAAGCGATCAAGATGAGATAGAGGGTGAGAGCATCTATATGATGAGTATCCATGCCTCTAAAGGTCTGGAGTTCGACCATCTTTTCATCATAGGTCTGGAAGAGGGATTTTTACCGCTTATAGGTGACGGCAGTGACTTAGAAGAGGAACGCCGTCTCGGATACGTGGCATTTACCAGAGCAAGAGAGACTCTGACACTTTCTCATGCCAACAGCAGATTTTATAAAGGCAGAAGAAGCGACCTCGGCAAAAGCAGATTTTTTAACGAAGCGGGACTGTGTGAAGGTTCTTTAGTCGTTGAAAAGAGTACGACCTTTAAAAAAGGTGATCTAGTCCGTCACAAGATATTTGGTGCAGGACGCGTAACGGGTGTCAGCAAAGCCGGTAAAGAGTTCAAACTAAGCATCAACTTTAGCGGAAACAATCGCGAGATACTAGCTTCTTTCGTGGAAAAACTTTGAATAGACTTTTAGTAGCGTACAAACCTACGGGTGTAGGTTCAAATAAGTTTCTGTCGCAGTTAAAAAGAAAGTACAAAGAGAAAAAAGCCGGATTTTCAGGCACACTCGACCCTTTTGCAAAAGGTGTGCTTATTATCGGTTTCGGTTCACATACAAGACTTTTCCGCTTTTTGGACAAGACACCGAAAAAGTACCGGGCCACTCTTTGGCTGGGTGCACACTCGGACAGTCTGGATATAGAGCTGATCGACAAGATAGACGAGATAAAAGCTTTTGGAGAAGATACAGTCAAAGATGCGATAAAAAAACTTGAAGGCACTCTGACATATGATCCGCCGATATTCAGCGCAAAGAAGATAGACGGGCAGCGTGCCTATGATCTGGCACGTGCAGGTAAAGAGGTAGTCTTAAACAAGATAACTTCGACCATTTATGAAACAAAGTTTATCTCCTACTGCCATCCGTTCGTCACTTTTGAAGCAACGGTATCAGAAGGAACCTATATCCGCTCGCTCGGACGCATCGTCGCACACAATCTAAACGTCGAAAACGGCAGTCTTACTGCACTGGAGAGACTTAGCGAAGGACAGTTCTTTTATGAGAATGAAAAACCGCTGGATATCAAAAGATCTCTGAATATCCCGCAGAACTATTACCTTGGAGACACTCAAAACATCTTTTACGGAAAGCCTTTGGATATAGAAGATCTGAAAATAAAAGATGAGGGTTACTACTACTTGGATAATAATGATACAATTACGATAATAAATGTATCTGAGAACAGAGTTAAATATGAACTTAATAAGGTTGAAATATGCTAATTTTATCTCGTAAAGTAGATGAATCTATAATCATCGGCGATAATATAGAGGTAAAGATCATCTCTATCGATAAGGGAATGGTAAAGATCGGTATCGAAGCACCCTCTTCCGTGTCGATCTTAAGAAGTGAACTTCTCAAAGAGGTAGAGAACTCAAATAAAGCGGCATCTGTACATGTAGATGATGCAGTACTAGAAAGTTTTTACAAGAAGTTTTCCAAATAGATATGAAGATATATAAAGCCTGCGCGAAAGTAAATATATTTTTAAAGATCACGGGTACAAGAGGAGACTATCATGAGATAATCTCGCGTTTTATGAAAGTACCCTCTTTATATGATGAACTCTCATTTGTCCCAAAGACAAGTGAAAAGTTTGAGATCATCGGAGACTTTAACTGCGAGACTCAGCAAAATACGATATATAAAGCATACATCGCACTAAAAGAGTACACAAAGTCCGAATCTCTTACAAAACTGCTTCGCAACTACGCCGTACATGTAAACAAAAAGATACCCTCTTTTGCAGGTCTCGGCGGAGGAAGCAGCGATGCGGCTACATTTTTAAGAATGTGCAACGAAGTCCTGCATCTGGGACTTTCAAAAAGCGAGTTGGCAAAAGTCGGAGCAAAAGTCGGAGCGGACGTTCCCTTTTTTATCTATGACTATGAGAGTGCAAATGTAAGCGGTATAGGTGAGATAGTCGAAAAGTTCAATGAAGAACTGTTGGATCTGGAGATAGTGACACCTAAGATAGAGATATCTACACCGCAGGTCTACAAGACATACAGAGAGCTTTATTTTAACCCCATTGACGGATTCAAAGTCGATGAGTTAAAACGTATGAAGTCGATAGAGATACTAAAAAAGTTCAGTATAGATGAGGCAAATGACCTCTTTAAACCCGCGCTGCATAACTATCCGAAGCTCAAAGAGAGTTATAAGGGCGGATATTTTTTCAGCGGAAGCGGAAGCAGTTTTTTTTATATGAAAGAAGTTAAGGATATAAATGGGTAAAACGATAGCAAAAAATAAAAAAGCCTATCATGATTATCATATCGAAGAAAAATTTGAAGCAGGACTCGTGCTCAGCGGAAGCGAGATAAAAGGGATCCGTGCTTCAAGAGTCAATCTCAAAGACAGTTTCATTCGCTTTGTTAAGGGTGAGGCATATCTTTTTAATGCCCATATAGGCAAACTAGAGACGACTCACCACTACTTCGGACATGAAGAGAGAGGCAATAGAAAACTGCTTCTGCATAAAAAAGAGCTCAAAAAACTTCAAGAAGCGGTAGAAAAAGACGGTTACACGATAGTCCCTTTAGAACTCTATCTTAACAACAGAAATCTTGCAAAACTGCAGATCGCCATTGCAAAAGGGAAAAACCTGCATGACAAACGTCATGATCTCAAAGAAAAAGATATGAAAAGGGATATAGAAAGAGCGTTAAAAGACTACTAGCCTTTTAACGAAGCTCTTTCAAAATTTTCATTAGCTGTTTTTTTATCAAATATATACGCAAACATCGGCACATATACAAGCGTTAAAAGCGTCCCTACTAAAAGCCCGCCGATCGCTACGTCTGCTAACGGACTCAGACGTTCCAGCCCCACAGCCTGTTCCAGCGCGATTGGGATCATCCCTGCGATCGTTCCAAAAGCAGTCATCATAACGGGACGAAATCTTACTTTAACAGACTCGATCGCACTCTCATATGCATCCTCACCGTTAGCGCGGTAGCCTTGATAAAAATCTATCAACAGTACCGCATTTTTGATGATGATACCAAAAAGAAGAAGTATCCCAAGCAGACTCGGCATACAGCTCGGCTTTTCAAAGATAAGCATCGACCATGATGCACCGATAAGCGAGAGAGGCAGGACGATTATCATAATAAACGCCATTCTCACGGAGCGATATATTGCGATAAGCGTCATTATAAGCATAACGATGCCCAGACCTATCGCTTTTAACATACGTTTAAAGCTGTCATTTATCTGAGCAATATCTCCGCTTTGACTCATCTGTATATCATCTATACCCGCTTTTGCAAGCGCTGTCTCAGCGTCTGCCGTGATATGCGTTACGGGACGTTTTGCACGGTAGCCGTTTACATCAAGACTGTAAAGCATCTTGTCTCTTTCTATCCTTGCAAACGTCAGATGACGTTTGATCTTCGCGATCTGCTCCAGCGGTATCTCTCCCGCAGCTGTTTTGATCGGAAGAAGTCTCAGTGTCTCGATGTTTTCAGAGAACTTGCCTTTGAGATAAAGTCTGACAAACTGCGTGTTCATAGATTCCAAGTTCGCATTGAGTCCTACGACCTCTCCTTTTATCGGAAGCTGCATCGCTATCTGGTAAGGTGTCACACCGTAGCTGAGTGCTTTGTTCTCATCGATATCAAGCTCTATCTCCGTAAAATCCCTGTCCCAGCTTGTAGAGACAGAGGTAAGACCTCGGACATCCTCTATCGCTTTTTGCACCTTGTGAGATGCATCGGAGAGTCCCTCGACGACCGGAGACTGAAGCCTGACATCCAGACTAGCCTTGATCGAAGATACGGCGGTAGCTCCAAAATCATAGACATCGTTTCTTTTCACACCTTCTATATGGGATATCTTCTCTCTGATGATGTTTTCAAGCTCCCAGATGCTCTCTTTACGCTCAAAACGATTAACGGCATTGATGGTTATCGTCGCTTCAGCAGGGATATTTCCGCTGCCAAGACTAAGGACTCCCGCCTCGGTTCCAAATGCGACAGAGCTCATCTTTGCCCAAGGCTGTTTGTCTATCCATTCTATGACCGGTTTTATCTTTGCCTCTGCACTCTCAACACTTTCATTTGTGCTAAAAGCCACCTGTGCTTTTATGATCCCCGTATCCATCGGAGGCATTGCGTCTTTACCGATCGTAGGCATTATGTTTTTCATACTAAGTGCGAGTACTATAATAACCCCAGCAGTCAGCATAATGCGGCGCACTACTCTAAAGTTTCCGTTTGAAAACCTGATGATCCCCACATAAGGTGTCACCAGCCTTCCTATCGTCTTTTGATAGATAAGCTCAAAGATATTCTCTATCTTAGTCTTGCCCGTTCCGTTTTTATAAAGCCACATAGAAAGAAGCGGTATAAAAGTGATAGATAGGAAATAACTCACTAAAAGAGCGATGATAAGCGTTTCTATCAGTGGTCTGAATATCTTCTGCGGAAATCCGCCCACGAACATAAGAGGAAAAAGGATGACGATCGTTGCAATCGTTCCTGCAAATATCGGACTGAGTACCTCTCTTGTCCCGTTTTTGACGGCAGTCTTAAGGTCTTCATGTTTCTCTTTGAGATGCCTTTCTATGTTTTCAAGGATCACGACCGCATCATCTGTCAGCATCCCAAGGGCTAGTATGATAGCCGTATAGATGACTATATTCAGCTCTCCGCCTGTAAGCCAGATGATCGCCATCGTAGAGAAAAACACCATAGGGATGGAGAGACCCGCAGCGATAATAGCTCTAAAGTTCCCCAGAAATATCATGATCACTAAAAGCGTATAGATTACGGCATCTTTTAAAGCTTCGAGCATATTGGTATTTGCCTGTTCTATCAGATCTCTTTGCGTATCGCTTATCTCGAAGCTGATATTTGGGTACTGTGATTCCAGTTTTTTCATCTCTTTACGTGTCGCTTTACTAACATCCAAGACACTCCCGCCAGGTGCACGCTGCACCGCCAGCGCGATCGCATCTTTACCGTTTCCGATGTAACCGCTAGTGCGCTTTTTATAACTCCAGCTGACATCAGCCACATCGCTAAGCTTGACATTTGGGAGTATCGGAAGCTGTTTTAACTTTTCTATATTGTCTTTTTCACCGTAAAAAGTCACGGTGTAAAAATCGTTATCCCCTTTGATAAATCCTAAAGGCATATCGCGGTTTAAGACCTGAAGTGATTTTGTTATCGTCTCAAAATTCACACCGTATCTTTTTGCTTTAAAGGGATCGACCTCTATGTTTATGGAGCTTTCATATCCGCCGAACACCTCGACATTTCCTATGCTTTCATTGCTTAAAAGATAGGGCTTTATGAAACTGTCCGCGATCTTGCGGATATCTGCCAGATCGATATTGGAGTTTTTCGGACTCAGCGATATCACATCCACAGGAAGTGTAAAGTCACCTGCGGTGTAGATCGCAGGAGTCATCCCAGAGGGAAGTTTTGCTTTTGCGATTGAGAGCGCATTTGCGACATCCACAGCTGCGGCATTAAGTCCCTTTTTATAGTCAAAATCAGCTTTAACGATAGAGAAGTTTGCCACGTTGATACTGCTCACATCCGTTACCAGACCCAAACGGGATATCTCCTCCTCTATCGGCTTTGATACCGTGCTGGCTACAACCTGCGCGGTTGCACCCGGGACTTTTGTTATCACGATGACCTGAGGAGGATTTGCATCGGGAAAAAGGTTTTTAGGGAGCGTTACCAGTGCGATGATCCCCATAACGAAAAATGCTGCGATGAGGGAGTAAAGCAGATAAGGCCGTTTGTAAAAATACTCGAATATCATAGGCTATTCCTTTACTTTTAAGGCATAACCGCTTGTCAGTCTTAAGAGGATATCAGGCTTTGCCACGACAATATCTTTGCCCTCTAACGCTTCTTTAATGACAACACCCTGCTGTGCACTTTGTATGATGTGTACCTCTTCGGCAGCCGCATGACTTCCCTTGATGACCAGTACATAGCTTTTACCCTCTCTGTTTAGCAGTGCGTCAAACGGAAGAAGTGTCGCTTTGGCGTCAAATACGACTACATCGACCTCTATCCTGTCTCCACTTGTCAAATTGTCAGCTCCGACGTACACCTTGTACTCTGCAAGACCTGCCGATGTACTTCCTAGAGGTATTGCGTCATAGGTCTTAGAGTTAAACACGACACCCTTTATCTTAAGATCGCTTGGAACTCTTACCATCAGGTAAAATCCGTTCTTCGCACTTATGTTTATAAGCGGTTTACCCGGCATACTGACCGCACCCTCGTTATCAAACGTCTTTGTTATAACACCCTCGACCGGAGATGTGATAGTCGCATAAGAGAGGCTGTTGTTCAGCTCTATCGCTTTTTGTTTTAGCGATGCTATCTGTGCCTGGGCATTTGCTATGGCACTCGACTCTTTTTGCGACTCCTCTATGGAAGCACCCTGCACTTTTAAAAGCTGCTCTGTCCTTTGATGTGTCGCTTCGAGGTTTGCAAGTGAGACCTCTGCCGCTTTTAACTGCTCGTTCACACTAGAGAGATTACTCTCTATCGCAGTGGTATCGAGCCTTGCGATGATCTCACCTTTGCTTACATGTAAGCCGCTTGACTTGATACTTACGATCCTGGCAGCAATGCGTGAAGAGAGCTTTACGTCCTTGTCGTTACTGACCTCTGCAAGATACGGCAGAGTCAGCTTTGCAGGCACAATCTTCGGACTCATCTTTTGAACCACTATAGAGTATATTACAGCCTGCGGAGCAGCAGCATCTTTAGCCTTTGCCTTTTTGATCGTCTTTACACCTGCGATGATAAGTGCGATTGCAACTGCTGCGCCTATCGCTATTTTTACTGCTTTACTCATTTTACTATCTCCTCAATATTGTTTGCATATATAACGGCTAACTGCATTAGCGTCTGCCACGACGTCGCCTGGGTTTTGTATAGGTTTGCTTCCTCTTGGACTACATCATCCTCATATCTGAGATACTCTTCGGTCGAGAGTCTTGCATTCGTGTAGTTTAGTTTTGCGATCTCAAGAAGTTTTTTCTTCTCCTCTATGCTCTTTGTATACAATTTTTTCGAATTTTCTAAGAGAGGCAGAGACTCCTCTAACATCTTTGCTTTTGATGCAAGCTCATCGCTTAGTTTTTGCAGCTCTATCTCACCCGCATTTACTTCAATCTGCGCTAAAGAGATATTATCATACTGACTCATCGCAAATATCGGGATATTAAGTACCACTCCGACATCACCGTACTCTTCATCGACAGAGTCATAACTGTTATAAGACTCGCCGTAGCTTTTGACATAACTTCCATGTGCATACAGTGAAGGGTACAACTTCTCTTTTTGCGCTCTGAGATCCAATCTGTCTGCTTTTATCTTTTCACGCATCGGCTTTAAAGATTCCAGAGCGTTTTTTGTGATCTCTCCTGTTTGCTGCATCATCACGGCATCATCAAGTGTGATTCCCGTCAAAGTTTCTATGGTACTTATAACGGTTTTCTTTTGGATATCTATATTGTTATTTGCGATATCTATCTGGTTTAATCTGTCGTTTATCATATAAAGAGCTGATGCTGCAGCACGGCCATTTTCGACTTTTATCTCTACTGTCTTTTTTGTTTCCAGTAGTGATCTTTTTTTCCCTTCAAGCGCTGTGCCAAGAACATTTAGATATATCAGATTTGCATTTGCACCCACTAAGACGGCTTCATTTTTTATAAGGTTGATCCTTTTCTTTGCCTTTGCACTCTGCTGCATCGCTTTTGCTTTGTCCGCCGTAGTAAATATAGACTTTACAAAGATAGGCATCGTTGCAGACACACCTGCTGCGTAGATGTTATAACTAAACGGCTGCGGCTTTTTTGTCGTTACCAAAGCGAGCATATGATTAGGGGCTAAAGGTATCATCCCCGTAGGAAGCGAATAGTTGTCATATTTTGCAAACAGATTGACTTGGGGATAGAGCTTTGAATACGCCTGATCTTCGTGTATCTGAGTCATTTTTACAAGTATCTCATCAGACTTGGTCTGTGAATGCGATTTGAGTGCATCGAAAAGTCCACTCATCGTCTGTGCATTCAGAGCGAACGGGACTATCAATGATAAGAGTGCTCTTTTCATTACTTAACCTCCAGCATAAGTTTTATCTTTTCAAATATATAATCAGATATCTCATCCATAGGACAATCACTGCATGTATTAATCTCATCTGTCATCTGAGCCGCTTTTTTTCGAAGTGGAGCAGTCGTCACCAAAAGGTTTACCGTTCCTATAATCATAAAGTGGATGACCATAGGGATCACGTTTTTAAATACACCCTCTTCCTCGCCTTTTTTAAGTATCTCGCTTAAAAGCTTAAAGAGCTTTCTCATACTTGAAAACATCATCTCAGGGATATGTGCTCCGTTATCACTCAGCTCTCTTAAAAGCAGTGCGGGAAAATAAGGCTGCTTATTTGCAAACTCGGCATAGGTCTTGATAAAAGCCTCAAGCTCATCGATAGGGCTCTTACATATTTTATTTGCTTCAATGACCTTTGTATAGATCGCTGAGAGTACCTCGTTCATCACGATCTCATAAAGCCCTGCTTTGTTCTTAAAGTAGTAGTAGATAAGTGCTTTGTTGACATCGCTTACATTAGCTATCTCATCTACCGTCGTAGCATCGAAGCCGTTTTTTGAAAAGAGCATCATAGAATTTTCGATGATCTTTGCCTTTGTAGCTTCTGCATCACGTTTTTGTTTTGACATATTGACCCTTAATTAACTAACTAGTTAGTTAATTATATATAAAAAATAGAGAAAATACAATAAAATGTATTTTTATAAAGTTGTGTTAGTTTTTGATTGTTAAATAGTTTGGAAGAAGTTGAAGGGGGTACTTAGAAGAATTATTTTCTTCTAAGTTCTTTAATACGAGCTTTTTTACCTGCAAGATCACGAAGATAGAACAGTTTCGCACGACGTACACGACCGCGACGGATAACAGTTATCTCGTTGATGCTATCAGTATAGATTGGGAAGATTCTCTCTATTCCAACACCGTTAGCGCCAATTTTACGAACAGTGATAGTTCTACCAGTTCCCTCACCACGAATTGCTATACAAACACCTTCGTAATTTTGAACACGAGTTTTATCACCCTCTTTAATAGTTACCGCTAAACGAACAGTATCACCAGCACGAAAATCTGGAATGTTTTTCTCAGCTGTTTGTGCTTTTTCGAAATTTTCAATATACTTATTTCTCATAAGATTTCCTTGTATTATGCTTCAAATGCCTACCCGGACGAAAAAAAGAGGTTTTACATTCTGATAAAGCAAATTTTAGTGTGCGAATTTTACTATGATTTCCCTTTAAAAATTCTGATGGGACATTTTTTTCTTTATAAATTTGCGGTTTGGTAAAAGACGGGGCTTCTAACAGCTCACTTTCGAAGCTCTCGACTTCCAAAGATTCACTGTTTCCAAGTACTCCGTCGATGTTTCTCACAATAGCGTCACACATCACTAATGACGGCAGTTCGCCGCCTGTAAGAATGTAATCGCCTATGCTAAAGACCTCATCCGCATACTCTTCTATCACTCTCTCATCGATACCTTCATATCTACCGCTTACAAAAACAATATGTTTTTTATTTGCCAGACGTTTTGCATCGTTTTGTACAAATCTTTTTGCAACGGGAGTGACAAAGATCACATAAGCATCCTCGTCCTCTTCTTTTATACTGTCTAAAGTATCATAAAGAGGCTGAGGAGACATAAGCATCCCTGCCCCACCGCCAAATGCAGTATCGTCGACTTTTTTGTGTTTTGAATCACTAAAGTCTCTCGGATTGACATAGTTGATACTAAAAAGATCTTTTTCTATCGCACGTGAAAGAATAGAGTCTTGGAAGTATCCATCTATCAGATTAGAAAAAAGAGTGACAAAGGTAAAACGCATGATCTCTCTTTTTTATGATGCTTTTAAGATATCAAGTCCGCCGTTGACTTCTATTATCTTTTTATCGATATCTACCGAGATGACAAAATGATCTTGGTAGGGAATCAAAAAAGATTTCGGAAGATCTTTTTCTACTAACGAGATATCAGTAATAACTGTCAGATAGTCGGTAGCACCGATACGATCGACCTCATCCACTACACCCAAAAGCTGTCCATTTTCATAGACTTGACAATCTTCGATATCAAAGTAAAAATACTGACCCTCTTGGAGGTCTATATTTTTTCTTGTGTCTTCATACGTCGTATAGATCTTTTCATTCGTAAAACGTTTTGCGTCTTCCGGATTATTGACACCGACGATCTTTATAAGAGAACGGTCATGATCTACTTTTGAGAGTTCGATAGTGCGATTTTTACTTATAAAAAATTTTGCACCTTTTACGAATTGTTCGGGGAAATCACTTTTAATATGAAGTTTCATATCGCCGCCAAGACCAACGGCCTTGCCTATAGTGGCGATATGAAGGAGTTTATCTGATCGGTTCGACATTTATACGGTAACTCTTACCATCTTTAGCTTTACAGCCAGAGATCACTGTCTTGATCGCACCGATCATCTTGCCCTCTTTACCTATCAGTTTACCAACGTCTACTTGATTGGCATAGAGTACGATCTCTACTAAATCGTCGCTCTCTTTTGACTCCACCTTAATCTCATTTGGATATGTTGCTATTAAACGGGCAAATTCAGCGACGAAGTTAGTTATCATTATTATTTACCAGTGATTTTTTTAACGCGGTCACTCATTTTAGCACCAACGCTTAACCAGTAGTCAAGACGCTCAGCATCAAATTTCAATGTTTTTTCTTCGTTCATTGGATTGTAGTGTCCGATTAGTTCGATCCATCCACCATCTCTACGTTTACGAGAATCTGTTACCACGATACGGTAAAATGGTTTTTTGTTACGACCCATACGAGTAAGTCTAATTGTTGTCATTAGTTTTCCTTGGAATAATATAGTATAGGGGAATGTCGCAAAATAAAATTATAGTAGTTTTATGATGCCTCTTACCGCCTTTTGGCGTTATATACAGCTCACAATCACAGAGGGATTATTTTGAGAGCCAAAACGATAACGCAATTGTACTAAAATTTTTAGTAAAAGTAAAGTTATCTTCTCAGGGCGTTCAATCCGCCGCCGCCCATCTGGCTCATCATGTTCTGCAGATCCTGCATCCCTTTTTTGCTAGAGAACTTCTTAGCCATCTTACCCGCATTTTTAAACTGTTTTAACACACGGTTTACCTCAGCTTGGCTAAGTCCGCATCCTTGTGCTATTCTCTGTTTTCTAGAGTTGTTTAAAAGTTCAGGGTCCTCACGCTCTTTTGGAGTCATTGACGAGACCATCGCTTTGATCTGCTTCAGCTCTTGCGAGTTATCCAGATCAAAGTCTTTTAATGCTCCTGCCATACCTGACATACCCGGGATCATACCGATGAGAGATTTCATACTTCCCATCTTTTTCATACTTTCCATCTGCTCTAAAAAGTCATTGAAATTAAACTGACCTTTTTTGATCTTTTTGGTCATCGCTTTAGCTTGTTTCTCATCGATGATATTAGCCGTTTTTTCAGCCAGACCTTCGATGTCTCCAAGACCCATTAGACGGTTTACGATACGTTCCGGGATAAAGACCTCAAGGTCTTCCATCTTTTCACCGCTACCGATAAAACGAAGAGGGACTTCTACCTGAGATGAAAGTCCAAGTGCGACACCGCCTTTTGAATCACCGTCGTATTTACTTAATATAACCCCGTCGATACCTATCTGCTCTTTAAAGCTGATAGCAGTTTTGACCGAGTCTTGACCGGTAAGTGAATCGGCTACATAAAAGATCTCGTCAGGTTTTGCAACTGTTTTAACCTCTTTTAGCTCACTCATCAACTCTTCATCGATCGCCAGACGGCCTGCCGTATCTATAAGAACGACATCAAAAAGTTTTGTGTCCGCATATGCCAGCGCCGCTTTTACGACCTCTACAGGGTTCTTATTTGCTTCATCTTCATACAGTTCTACTTCGATCTTTGAAGTTATCTGACGAAGCTGTTCGACTGCTGCTAAACGCTGTAGATCGGCTGCAACGACTAGGACTCTTTTCTTTTTGTTTTTAAGATAAAGTGCAAGTTTTCCAGTAGTCGTAGTTTTCCCTGAACCTTGAAGACCTGTCATAAGGATGACTGTCGGAGGATTCGGTGCAAAAATGAAGCCTTTGTTCCCGCCGACTTCAAGAAGAGAGTATAGAGTCTCTCTTAAAGCTTCAAGGAACTGATCTTTTCCGATCCCTTTTAGCTTTGTCTTTAGCTCTACATTTTGTATTAGGTCTTTTACAACTTTGTGATTTACATCAGCTTTTAAAAGAGCTTTTTTAAGCTCTCCCGTTGCTTTTGTAAGAGACTTTTCATCATCATGAAAACGTATCTTTTTTATTGCAGATGTAAACGAGTCGGTCAATGTATCAAACATAAAACTATCCTAAATATATTTAAAGTGTCAAATTGTATCAAAAGCTTGCTTAGAAAAATTTATGATTCAAAGTGCTTAAATGCTGTCGGTTCTGGAGCCTCGAAAGTCATCCCCAACAGTACTACTTTTCTCGCATGAAGCATCACACGCTTGTAACGTCTTCCGCCGTACTGCTCATCTCCGATGATCGGAAAATCGATGCTTCTTAAGTGCGCACGGATCTGGTGTGTACGTCCGTGATGGATCACACACTTCACCTTCGTCTTTTTGCCGCTTACGATCTCAGGTGTGACCTCGGTACGTGCAGGTTTTCCCTTTTTAGAGACTTTTGAATAAGCCTTGTTGTTCTTCTTCTCAGTGATGATACCTTTGTCGATATCGACACTCTCTACCAAGATACCGTCGATCCAAGCCGAGTACTCTTTATATACAGTGTCTTTTTTAAACTCTTTGATCGCTTTTTCACGGAACTCTTCATTTTTCACAAGCATCAAAACACCGCTTGTCTCACGGTCAAGTCTGTGAAGAAGTTTCGCGCCTTTAAACTGACGCTCAACTTCGTCTGAGTTTACAAATGCCGGTTTGTCTACGACTATCAAGTCATCGTTTTCAAAAATAGGTCTGATCTTTTCGATCTTTTCAACTCTGAACTTTGTCTTAGTATCGATATCTCCGCGGGCGATCATCACTTTTTTATTGCCTGCGTAGACAAGACCTCTGTCTATAAGAGATTTTGCCTCGTTATTCGAGATCCCCTCTTGGGCTGCCAATACTTTATATGCTTTATCTTTTTCCATTTTTAATTCCTTGAGTAAAATCCTGTTTTAACTCTCTATGTATTTTATCACTCTATCCAAATCTATCTGCTCATCTACAGATGAAGGAGGTAGATTCTGTGCCTCTTCCAACGCATTGCAAAGTTCATCGTTTTCGATGTACTGAACATGATGGACATACTTAAACAGCTCTTTTTGATCGTGAAAATGTTTACCTGTTATGATCTTACACCCAAAATGAGCCGGTTCGAGCGGATTATGCCCGCCGACATCCTCTTTAAACGCTCCGCCTAAGACTGCGATATCGCTTATCTTATAGATGTTGTTGAGTTCACCCATCATATCTACTAAAACGATCTCTGTAGATAAACTTTTATCTTCACTGAAACGGTTTACATGTAAGCTGTTCTGATTACAAAATTCAACCAAGATCTTATATACCGCTTCAAATCTTTCAGGATGACGCGGAACGACTATGAGCTTGGCTGCATTGTTTTTTATATACTCTTTATAGCCCTCTAAGACTACCTTCTCTTCACCATCGTGAGTACTTGCCGCGACTATGGTAGTGATGTCCGGTTTCTCATACTCTTTTGTGCTTTCGATCTTTTGAGCCAGTTTGATGTTTCCGACTATCTCTATATCTTTAGCACCCAACGTCTCAAAACGAAATGCATCGATCTCGCTTTGGCAAAAGATCTTATCGACGTTTGCCAGCAGGCGTCTGTAAAACCAGCCCATCTTCATATACTTTTTAACGCTTTTATCTGAGATACGCGCATTTAAAAGCACGACTTTCCCGCCTCTTGCTGCCACTACGGCAAAAAGCATATACCAAAACTCCGCTTCGAGCACTACCACCATCTTTTGCGGTTTGATCCAAAACGGCAGAAACATCTCATACGGAAGATATCTTAGATCGACTCCATACTTCTTTGCTTCATTTTGTCCGGTTTGTGTGATGGTGGTTATCTTGACATTCTCTTTGTCGATACTGTCTAGAATCGGTTTAAGTGCTCTGCTTTCGCCAAGCGAACAGACATGAAACCATATACCGTTACTATTTTTAAATCTTGGATTGTTAAAAAGAAAAAAACGTGATGGGATAGACTCTTTGTATTTTTGTTTAAAAGACAAAGATATCAAAAGCGGCAGTGCCAGAATATAGAGCACTACGCTTAAGATATAATAGATGAAGGAAAATGGCCTCAAGCCTATGCTTCTTCGCCCTCGGCCATATATAATATACGACCACAGTGTGGACATGTAACGATCTCTTCACCTTTGATAACGTCCGCATAAACTTTATCGTTTACATGCATAAAACATCCCATACATGCTTGTTCTTTTACTGCAACTGCCGTAGTGTTTTTAGCCCAGCGACGAATCTTTTGATAAAAAGCAAGACCTTTTTGGTTCATCCCGCCTACAAGTTTCTCTTTTCTTGCAAAAACCTCATGACGAGCTTTTTCAATGCTTGCAAGTTTTTCATCAACATCAGCTTTGATCGCTGACAAGTTTGCGTCTAACTCATTTCTTGTCTGAGTCAACTCTTCAAGCTTCTCTTTTTTTGCTGTGATCAGTTTATCTAAACGTACGATCTCTTCATTAGCAAAAGTGACCTGCTCTTTAGCGATCTCTTCTTCAAGTTGTAAAGATTTCATCTCACGTTCAGTTTTTATTTCTGCAGCTTTTTTCTTGTTTTCTTCAAGCTTTGCAGAAAGTTCAGCTAAATGAAGCTCGTTTTTGTGTTTTTTCAACTCTTCATTTTTCATCTCTTCTTCTAAAGATGAGATCTCATTGTCTAAATTGTCTTTTGTTGCAAGAGCTGCTTCATACTTATAGTTAACCTCGTCTATCTGAGGTTCAAAAGCGTCTATCTCTTTGTCAACTTCTGAGAGGTCTATTAGTTGTTTTAAGTGTTTGTTCATCTATTTCCTTTTTGGATGCGGTGCGACAATATCCCTATATATATGTGAAAGGGTTTTTTGATTGTGAAATTATAACCGCTAATCCTAAATTTTCCAAATATGTTGCTAAAATTTTTCCAAAAAATTGTTCACTTTCATAATGACCGATGTCGATCATCGATAAATTTATGGTTTTTGCTTCCATTGCATCATGATATTTTATGTCACCTGTTAAAAAGCAGTCAGCATCTATGGAGCGCATTAATGAAGCTCCCGAGCCGGTTGTAAGTGCAACGGTTTTGATACGTTCATGAGCTTTTACACATTTTACATGCGGCAACCCGAAAGCTTCAGAGATTTTGTGTGCAAAATCATCAAATTTCTCATCAACTTCCATATAAGCTATAAAACCCTCTTTTTTTACTATCTCCAAACCGAGTACTTTTGTCGCGACATATTCATTTAGATGTGTCTGGTCAAAATTTGTATGCATAGCGATATTCGAGATATTTTTTTGTACCATCTTTCTTATGAGATGTGCCGGATATTGATTGAACTGAAGTTGTTTAATCCCGCCGAAAATAAGCGGATGATGCGTAATAAGCAGAGAGTTCTCATCCATCTCCTCTATCAGTTTTTCATCCACATCGATACTGAGATATACTTTGTCTACCTCTTCGTTCAGATCACCAAGAAGAAGTCCCGAGTTATCCCAGCTTTCCTGTAGTTCAAAGGGTGAGATCTCATCTAAAAAGTTATAGATATCTATCGTTTTCATGCATAACTCCTTGTACGTTTACATCTTACGTAAACCGCTTTTGTCTTAAAGCCGGACTCCTCTTTAAACTCGAACATATCGGTGCTCTGCATCAGATCGACAAGCTTTTTAAAGCCGTAATTACGGGAATCGAATTCAGGTATCTTGTTGACGATCTTCTGTCCTACAGAACCCAGATAAGACCATCCCGTATAATCAGATGTGTCATCGACTGCATTACGCAGGATCGCTAAAAGTCTTATATCTTTTGATATATCTTTTATCTCTTTTGATTTTACTGGTTTTCCGGTCTCTTCGATCTCGTCATTTCTCAGGTTCTCCGTATAGATAAACTTGTCACACGCACTCATAAACGATTTGGGTGTCTTTTTCTCTCCGAATCCGTAAACAGTAAGTCCGCTCTCTCTGATCCTTGACGCCAGACGTGTAAAATCGCTGTCGCTTGAGACTATACAAAAACCGTCGAAGTTTTGTGCATACAAAAGGTCCATCGCGTCGATGATCATCGCAGAATCGGTCGCATTTTTTCCCGTTGTGTATGCAAACTGCTGCATAGGATGGATACCGTGTTCGAGAAGTGCGTTTTTCCATCCTTTGAGTTTTGTATCTGTCCAGTCACCGTAGATCCTCTTAACACTTGCGACACCGTAGTTTGCTATCTCGTCAAGAAGTCCTTCGATGATCTTGGGCTGTGAGTTATCTGCATCTATAAGTACGGCTAATTTTTTTTGTTCACTGCTCAAACTCTATCCTTGATCTTTTGTATCTCTGCTTTTGCTTCTTCGAGTTCAGGGTTTAACTCCAACGCTTTTTCGTACATCTTTAAAGCTTCGTCATACTGGTTCATATCTACTAGAAGATTGGCATAATTAAAGTATGTGACATCATACTCATCATCAATCTCTAAAGCTTTTTTATAATGCTCTTCAGCCTTGGGAAAATCACCGATCTTTCTAAAAAGTGAAGCCAATGCGTTATGCATTGTATCATTATATTTATCAATGCCCAAAGCCTCTTGATAGTAGGAGATCGCTTCATTATCTCTCTCCTCTTGTGCCGAGATATATCCCATCTTTCCAAGGATGTCAGGGTTGCTCGGATCTTTTACATTCGCTTCATCCAAAAGTGCAAAAGCTTTTTGAAGGTCACCCGCCATAAAAGCCTCATCCGCTTTTTTCACCAACTGTTCGGGATCAAACGGAGAGAAACCGTTTTGTGAACGCGGAGTCGGTTTATCATTTTGATCGTTGTCTTCTAAATTTTGCACATGCTGATAGACTTTATATGAAAAAAATGCTGCCATGCCTAACATTAGAATTTGAAATATTGTCATAAGGTTCCTTTTTCGTTATTATAACCTGTTTGTAACCATCTCTACGATATAATAAGTAAAATTCAATTTATACGGTTTTATATTATGATAAATTTAAAAGACCCTAGTTTATACAACAATCGTGAGCTTTCTTGGCTTCAATTTAATACAAGAGTATTAAAGCAGGCACAAGACCAATCTCTTCCATTACTTGAAAGATTAAAGTTCCTTGCAATATACGGAACCAATCTTGACGAATTTTATATGATCCGTGTTGCCGGACTTAAAAAGCTTTTTAGCGTCGGCGTTATAGTCTCCGGTGCAGACAGACTTACACCCCTTCAGCAGCTTATTGACATCAGAACATACCTGCATCAAGAGCAGCAGGTAGTCGAATACTGTATGACCGATATCTTTAAATCACTCGAAGAGGAAGGGATATTTCTAAAAAAATACAAAGACCTTAATGTACATGAAAAAAAGGTCATCAATAAAAAGTTTTTTGAGTCTATCTATCCTATTATCATCCCTATCGCCGTCGATGCGACACACCCGTTCCCGCACCTGAACAACCTGAGTTTCGGGATCATCGTCAAGCTTTTAGACAAAGACGACAGCACTGTAGAGAGATTCGGGATCGTCAGGGTCCCTCGTGTTCTATCGAGATTCGTACAATTGACCGACAGTATCTATGTACCTGTCGAAGATGTCGTTGCCGAACATATCGAGGATATCTTCCCTGGTTACAAGCTTTTAAAAAGCGTACCGTTCAGGATCACGAGAAATGCCGATATCGCCATCGAAGAAGAGGAAGCGGACGACTTTTTGGAGATCCTTGAAGAGGGTCTGAAGCTTCGTAGAAAAGGTGAGATCGTAAGACTTGAAGTCGGCTCCGATGCAGATGACGAGATCATCGATTTTTTCAACAGCCATATCAATGTCTTTAAAAACGATATCTATAAGTTTCACACGATACTAAACCTTTCATCTCTATGGCAGATAGTAGGAAACAAGGATTTTGCACATCTTTTAAACGAGCAGTTCAATCCTAAGATCCTGCCTCCGCTAAACTCGAATGAAAATATTTTTAATATCTTAGAGGCTCAGGATATCATCCTTTACCATCCGTATGAAAGTTTTGAACCGATCGTAAGAATGATCCAGACTGCGGCAAAAGACCCTGATGTCGTAACGATCAAGATGACGCTTTACCGTGCAGGACCGCTCTCTCCGATAGTCCAGTCGCTCATGAACGCTGCAGAATCGGGCAAGCAGGTAACCGTTATGGTCGAGCTAAAAGCAAGGTTTGACGAAGAGAACAACCTTATCTGGGCAAAAGCACTTGAAAAAGCGGGAGCACACGTTATCTACGGTATTTTCGGATTTAAAGTACATGCAAAAGCGACGCTTATCACAAGACGTACAAACGGAAAACTAAAACAGTATGCACACTTAGGTACGGGTAACTACAACCCGAGTACGGCTAAGATATATACTGACATCAGCTATATGACTGCAAAAGATGAGATAACGAACGACTTGACACGTTTTTTCCACTTTTTGACAGGTTTTAGTAAAAAAGGAAAGCTGGAAAAACTTTATATGTCTCCGGCACAGATCAAACCGAAACTTCTCTCACTTATAAATAATGAGACAAGAAAAGGAAAAGAGGGACAGATCATCGCGAAGATGAACTCTTTGGTTGATGACGACGTTATCCGCGCACTTTATAAAGCAAGTCAGGCAGGTGTGAAGATAGAACTTATCATCCGCGGTGTGTGTTGTCTAAAACCTGGTATTCCGGGAATTAGTGAAAATATCAGAGTCATCTCGATAATCGGAAAATATCTTGAGCACGCAAGAATCTTTTACTTTAAGAACACGCTTCCGAATCTGTTTATCTCAAGCGCGGACTGGATGCCTCGTAATCTTATGAGACGTATAGAACTTTTAACAGGGATAGAAGATAAAGAAAATGCGCAGAAGCTTCTTCAGATATTGCAGCTTCAATGTTCAGACAACACGCTCTCACATGAACTTGTAAGTGACGGAAGTTATCATAGAGTCAAAACAGATCCGGCTCATGTAGTTAACAACCATAAGATGATCGAAGAACATATGAGCAGTATGCAAAAAGCTCTTAAAAAAGAGTCGCCAAACTACGTACAACAGCTTGCATACAGACTTTTAAAGGACTCGTAATGGTTCATAACTTTAAAGATATCTCACCAAAAATAGGTGAGAAAAGCTGGGTAGCACCCTCAGCTGATGTCATTGGAGATGTTACGATAGGCAAAGACTGCTCTATCTGGTTTGGCTGTGTGGTCCGCGGAGATGTTCACTACATCACCATCGGTGACAGGACAAATATCCAAGACCTTTCAATGATACATGTGACGCACTACAAAAAAGCGGACAAAAGCGACGGTAATCCTACCGTGATAGGCAACGACGTGACTATCGGTCACCGCGTTATGCTTCACGGCTGTACCATAGAGGACGCTTGTCTCATCGGGATGAGTGCGACTATACTTGACGGTGCGGTGATAGGAAAAGAGTCCATAGTCGGTGCCGGAGCGCTTGTAACAAAAAACAAAGTATTTCCTCCGCGCTCGCTCATCATGGGAAGTCCTGCAAAAGTCGTCAAAGATCTGAGTGATGAAGAGGTAAAAGAGCTTTATGCATCAGCTTCAAGATATGTGAACTTCAAAGAGGACTATAGAATCTGATGCCGCACCTTGATCCGCTTATATTAGTAGATATCTTAGGTATCGTCGCATTTGCGATAAGCGGATTTTTAGTCGGTACCAGAAACAACCTAGACATACTCGGTGTCGTCATAGCTGCTTCACTGACTGCACTCGGCGGCGGGATCGTGAGAGACACCATCCTAAGCGTCACCCCTTTTGCTTTTAAGACACTCTACCCTGCGACTGCTCTTTTTGTAGTCATACTTTTAGCGTTTATCATCAAGATACATAGGTTCGGGAGTATAGAAAAGAGATGGCTTTTTGTCGTAACCGATACCATCGGACTTGTCGCATTCAGCATTACGGGAGCGCTGCTTGCGATAAATGCGGGATATAACTTTTTTGGAGTCATCATCCTCAGTTTCATCACCGCGATGGGAGGAGGAGTCATAAGAGACATCCTCATAAACCAAGTGCCTGCAGTGCTCATAAGCGACTTCTACGGCTCGATCTCGGTTATAGTCTCCATACTTCTGCTGCTCTTACATGTAAGCGATCTTCTAAACCAGACGACCATCCTCTTAGTTGCGATATTCTCTATAGCACTCAGACTTGTGGCTTATAAATATAAATGGGAATTACCGAAAATTATCTGAAGCTTTTCACAGGAGAATCCCTTTAGAAGGGACTCCTTATTTTGATACTTTTTTGCGGAGAAAAAAGTACAGAAGTTATATTAAAGTAAATTACGTTCTATAATCCGCATTGATCTTGACATACTCATATCCAAGATCACATCCGTATGCCGTGAACTTCCCGTCTGCGATACCAAGATCACAGCTGATAGTAAACGCTGGAAGTTTCATAACAGCTGCAGCTTCTACTTCCATATCTTTGTTAAAATAGATCTCGCCTCTGTCATAGACACAAAGTTCGTTAAAAGAGATCTTGAGTGTTTCTTCCTTACATGTAACGCCGCTTGCTCCCACAGTTGAAGCGATACGTCCCCAGTTCGGGTCTTCCCCGTAAAGTGCAGTCTTTACTAGAAGTGAATCGCTTAACGCTTTTGCCACTCTTTCAGCTTCGATGTCGTCTTTTGCACCAGTGACGTTGTATGTCACAAGTTTCGTCGCACCTTCACCGTCTCTTACCATCTCTTTTGCTAAGAAAAGCATGATCTCATAAACCGCTTCTTTAAATGCTTCTTTGTTGTAAACACCGCTTTTTTTGTTGCTAAAAAGCATGACTGTGTCATTTGTAGAGGTATCACCGTCCACGCTCGCTGCATTAAATGTCGTCTTGACGTTTGCATCAAGGATGGACTGCATCTCCTGCTTGCTCACATCTGCATCTGTTGTTATAAAACAAAGCATCGTAGCCATTGCAGGATTTATCATCCCCGCACCCTTCGCCATCGCGCCGATATGAAACTTACTTCCATCTTCAAGCACTACTTCATAAGCGATGCTTTTAGAGAAACTGTCAGTTGTCATGATCGCTTTGCTTGCGTTTACAGGTTCTCTTTTTGTGATGTCAAATTTTGCTGCACCTGCAATGATCTTCTCTTTTGGGATTCTCACGCCGATAACACCCGTCGAGCTCATAACAGGGTTTACAAGGCCCTCGATGTTGATAGCAGAAAGTATCTCGTCAATATCCGTAACACCCTTAGCTCCCGTCATCGCATTTGCATTTTTAGAGTTGATGATCAGAAAGTTTGTCTGAAACTCACCCTTGTCTTTAAAGTGTTTTATCGGTGCCGCTGCCATCTTGTTCGTCGTAAAAGTCGATGCTATATCGCACAGTGTGTCACTATATATAAAAGCCATATCCAAAGCGTTGTTTGCTTTTAGACCGGCACTGATGCCATCGGCAAAGAAACCATCTGCCGCACAAACACCGCCCTCAATCTTGTTTAATTTATACATATTTTAGTTCCTCAGGTTTTTTACGTTTCATAACTATATCTTTTGTCATAGAGATACCCTGCTGTGTTCCGATGACCAGCAGACTGCACTCGCTTGTTATCAGGACATCGCCTTTTGGCATCGTCACAAATTTTCCATCTTTTTTCGTGATCCCCACAACCGAGACATTCGCGATCTCTCTTAAGTGTGATTCTCTTAGTTTTTTTAGTACCATCCAGCTGAATTTCGGAACATATACCTGTTCCATATCAAGCGGCGTATCGTTTCTATACAGGAACTCTTCAAGCAGGTTTTCCATGTCAGGACGTGCCGCCATCGTACTTACACGCTGTGCTGTCAGTTTTGTCGGAGAGACGACCGTATCGGCTCCCAGCTTTTTCAGTTTTTCAACATCACTCATACTCTCAGCCGAACTGATAATATAGTATGGACGAGGAAGCAAATGCTCTTTTTCAAACAGCCTGACGGATGCGATGATCGCGATATTGTCGGCGATGTTATCTGAAAGAGTAATGATCCCCTTGCCTGATGAAAGGTGAGCTTTAAGCATTGCCACTTCTGTATGCGGTTCAGCCTGCAGATAGTACGGATATTTGTGTTTTTTTGCCAACTCATCCATATCTTCTCTGTGATCTATCACAACAAAAGGTATATGATTTTTACGTAGTTGTTTGGTAACTTCTATCGTGTAATCATTGTGAAAACATACAACGAAATGATTTTTTAAACGTGCAATCTTATATAACATACGGCGTTCCTTTAATACTCTGGAAATAACTCCCTTATTCAGCTCCGAGACCAATGTACCTATCGCACTCGAAAATACGGCGAATCCTGCAATAATAAGTGTGATGGTGAATATACGACCGGCTTGAGATATTGGATATATCTCTCCATATCCGACTGTTGTAAATGTTATACCGGTTTGATAGATCGCGTCCATTAACGGGAAATCATCAATCAGCATATAGCCGAATGTTCCAATTAACATTATCAATACAGTTAGAATTAGAGGTAAGCGGAATGGTTTGAGGTGCCCATAAAACTCCGGTAGGAGTCTTACTTCAGGCTTAGGAGGTGTCTCCCAATGGATAAATTTACGAATCCTAGCTAAAAGATTCAATACATATCCCTACGTGTTACGAGTTTTTCTTAAGTGTGCGAAGCTCTTTTGCAGAAATTTTGATTTTCTTCGTTGTTCCATCTTCTAATGTAACACGAACTGTTCTCAAGTTTGGTAAAAAACGACGTTTAGTTCTGTTCTTCGCATGAGAAACATTGTTTCCGCTCATTGGGCCTTTACCACTAATAGCACATCTTCTTGCCATATCTAGGCTCCCTTGTACAAAAATTTAAGTTGCGAATTATAGCAAATAAAAACAAAAGTGCAACTTAAGTGCGTATTTATTTTATCTTTCTTCTATTATTTAATTATCGATTAAACTCTAAAGAGATAAAATCGTTCATAATTAACTATTGATTGGAACAAAAAATGGTTACAACCGAAGATATTAAAGATTATATCAAAAAAATCCCTCCAACTCCAGAGGTTCTCAATAAAACTGTTTCTTGTGTTAATGCCGGAGAGTTGGTAAAAGCCGCAAAAATAGCTGAAGAGGACTTGGCACTCAAGTCATATCTTAAAGATCTTGTCAACAAACCTATATATGGATTTAGAAATGAGGTCAGCGATCTTTCCCAGATATTTGGTATTTTAGGCATAAATGCTGCGAAACAATCACTTTATAACTATATGCTTTCACTGCTCAGTCCTAAAGAGTGGGTTCTCTTTAAAATGAACAAAGTACTGTTTTACGATTTCCAAGCCGATCTCAGCAGGAGATGGCACGATATATTGATCCATTTAAAGATAGACGACAAAGATATAGAGAGTTCTATTACTCTTCTGCCTTCGAGCATCATCGTGTGTGAAGCACTTTTTAAAAACAATATAGAAAATGTCAGACTCTTAAAAGGTGCAAAAGACCTGGATTATAATACTATATTAAAGAGACTTACGAAACTAGACCTTTTTGACATCTCTAAACATATTGCAAAGACTTGGGATATGCCCGATAGAATAGGAGAGGTGGTGCAGGCTGCATCAGGAGTCAAACCGTCAAATGACCCGACGATCAACACTTTAGGAAAGTGGATGCATCTGCTTCTGTTTTATGAACTTTCTCAACCGAAATTCATTGAAGCAGGTCTTAATGACTTCATCGAATTCAATGTCGAGTACGTAGGAGATATTTATGAGGATTTTATGCAGTTGATGAATGTGGGTGAAAAAGAATGAGAGCGGTAGTAAAAGACAGAATCGGGGTATTTTATCCTCAAGGATTTTTAGACGGGAACAACGCACCCTCTTATCTGACTATCGAAGATATCAAAGCGACAGAACAGTTAAATGTCGATATGCTTTTAGTATCTCTTAAAAAGGTAGTCTTTTTCAATCTAAACGGAATCGACGTCTTTGTAAAACTCCTGCAGAGAGTAAAAGCAAAAAATCATATTGATGTCGGTATATGCGATTATGACCAAAAGAAATATGAGTCTATTATGGCTTACTATAAAGACAACCTTTCATTTTCACTCTTTAAGACGCAGCAGATCGCCGAACTTTTTACGGCATCTTATACAAATCAGGGCAAGACTCTGCTTCTTTACAGCGAAGACCCTTCACAGCGTTCGGCAATGGCGATAGAACTTTACGACAACGGTCACAACCCTATAATCGCTCAGACAAAAGAGGATTTTATTGAAAAGTCGGCACATCCCGATGCATATGACGATATAGTTCAAAACACTCACCTCGGCCTTATGGGACAAAAGGTCGCTACACGTGTTACCGGCAATGCTATTATCTATACGGTATCCGGATTTTTAGATGCGGAGATCGGTAGTACTTTCAATATCGCATATCATAACAACTCGTTAAACGTAGGTTTCAGGCTCTTTATATTCGATGCATATAAAGTCCTTTCAATGAACATTCATGCAGTCAATTTCCTCTCGAAACTCTGTTCCGCTGCAGCAGAATATAATGCGACGATCTGTTTTGTCGGTATGACGTTTGAGAAGACTCCGCTTGCTTTTAAAGAGGAACTTGAAGATGCAGGTATGATGTTCTTTGATGATATGGATGACATACTTCAGGACAAAGAACTTCTTGAAGAGCTAGGCGGAAGCAGTGCAGCGTCAGGAAAGAACAAACGTTCTTTGACCAAAGTCGTAGTACAGGAACTTCCCGACTTTATCGATGCTACGGTTTCTACTATTGAGATGATGACGAATGCAAAAGCCGTAAAAAAATCAGCTGACATACAAAAACTTTTTATTGAAGATATCAATACCAAGATGGCAAGTTCGATCGGTTTTTACGGAGGCATCGACGGGATGATAATCCTTATATTTCCAAAAGATGTCGCTAAAAAAAGCTGTGCCCTGCTTTTAGGTGAAGAGACAGATGATGTCAATCAGATCTTAGACGCACTAGCCGAATTTGTAAATATTATCGGCGGGCGTACAAAGACTCTGCTCTCTGAAAAACATATAAGTGTCGATATCACACTTCCTAGGACTTATGCGGATGTCTCAAGCCTGTTAGAGGTCGTAGACAGTAAAAAAGGGGTGCAGGTCGATATGGCTTTTAACACTGACCACTTCACTTTTTTCCTTACAAGATAGCGGTAAAAAAGAGTGTAAGCTTTTACTCTAAAGAGTTTTGGTAAAATTTCAAAAAATATTAAAGGCGATATATGCTTGTAGCTCCTAGTGTACTCTCTGCAGATTTCGGAAATCTTGCAAACGATGTTAAAGCTATCTGTGATGCTGGATGCGATCTGGTCCACGTTGATGTAATGGACGGACATTTTGTTCCGAATCTGACAATTGGGCCTGTTGTCGTTTCAGCTATAGCAAAGGCGGCTACAAAACCTCTTGATATACACCTTATGGTACAAAACAACACTTTCTTCGTTGAACTCTTTGCACCTCTAAAACCGGAATATATCTCTTTTCATATCGAAGAGGAGAAACATCCGCATAGACTGATCCAAAAGATCAGATCACTCGGTATTAAACCGGCGATCGTTTTAAATCCTCACACTCCGCCTGAAGCTATCGAATATATCCTCGAAGATCTGGACATGGTACTTGTGATGAGTGTCAATCCGGGATTCGGCGGGCAGAGTTTCATACCAAATGTCGTTAAAAAAGTAAAACGCTTAAAAGAGCTAAGAGACGCGATCAATCCAAACTGCCTTATCGAGATAGACGGCGGCGTGACAGATAAAAACATCGAGATGCTTCGTGATGCGGGAGTCGATGTTTGTGTTGCGGGAAGTTATGTGTTTAAACATGACTCATATAAAGAAGCGATAGACAGTCTGCATATATGAGAACAAAAATCTGTGGAATAACCTCTTTTGAAGATGCGATGGCAGCGATCGACGCCGGTGCGGATGCCTTAGGATTTGTCTTTTATAAAGAATCTCCTAGATATATCTCTAAAGAGGATGCCAGAGATATTATCAAAGATCTTCCTCCTTTTGTCGAAAAAGTCGCCCTTTTTGTCAACGAAGATGCAGATACAATCGATGAGATATGCAGGTTTACGGGTGCGACACTCGCACAGATCCATTTTGATGCAGACAAAAAACTTTATAGCTCACTCAAAACTCCTCACCTTAAAGTCATACGGGCTCAGACAAAAGACGATGTAGCAAAATACAAAGATGAGTATAGGTTAGTCGATGCATACTGTGAAAGTTACGGCGGAGCAGGAAAAAGAATAAACATAGAGTGGTTTGACGATGTCGACTGTTCAAAGATCATACTTGCAGGCGGACTAGACCCTCAAAATGTAGCTGATCTGAAGAAGTACGGCTTTTACGGTGTCGATGTCAGCAGCGGAGTCGAAAAAAGCAAAGGTAAAAAAGACTATAAGAAAGTAAGAGAATTTATAAAAAATGCTAAGTGACTTTATACTTGATAGAAAAAGTCTATCAAAACTCTCTACCAGCGGTCTATCCTATGAAAGCATAAAATCTCAAACCGGTTCTGAAGACGTAGATTTCACATTGGAGCTATGGCGTGCACAGGGGCTTGATATTGTAAGAGACAGAGCCCTTTACTACTATGCTACAAAGTTTGTCAATATAAAAGACGCAGTGTTTTGTATCGTCGATGTCGAGACGAACGGTTCTAAGACAGATAAACATCAGATCATAGAGATCGGTGCCGTCAAGGTACTAAACGGTGAGATCATAGATACATATGAAAGTCTGGTACATTGTACGGACATCAATAAACATATAACAGATATCACAGGAATAAGCGTAGAAGATACTAAAGATGCTCCACCGCTTAAACAGGTGATGCAGGAATTTAAACTTTTTTTAGCCGACAGTGTCTTTGTCGCCCATGACGTAAAATTCGACTTCAAGTTTATCTCTTCTATGATGGAGAAGATCGGTCTCAGCCCCATACTAAACCGCCACCTGTGTAGTATAAACCTTGCAGAAAGAACTATAGAATCATACAGATACGGACTTTCCTATCTTAATGAACTTCTAAACCTGCATGAAGATGCCACGCATCACAGAGCACTCTCAGATGCACTCACAACTGCAAAACTGTTTATAAAATCTTTGAGCTTACTTGATGATAATGTTGTTACTGTAGAAGATCTGATAAATTTTTCAAAAAATGAGAGAAGATTAAAAAGACCGAAGTTCGATCCTCTTATAAAAGATGAAGAGGAGTAGTTTCTACTCCGAAAACTCGCCTATACTGACAAGTCTTTCATAACGTTTTTGCATTCTTTCTTCATCGCTCATCGAACGCAGCTCTTGAAGTTTATTTAAGAAGTAGTCACCTAACGCTTTTGCTGCACCCTCTTTATCACGATGCGCACCGATCAACGGTTCATCTATGACATCATCGATAAGATCTAACTCTTTTAGATCTTCACTTGTGATTCTAAGAGCTTTTGTAGCAGTCTCCACTTTTGTCGGGTCATTCCAAAGGATAGCAGAACACCCTTCAGGTGAGATGACGCTAAATACAGAGTAACGCATCATCGCAAGTCTGTCTGCAACACCGATAGCCAGTGCCCCGCCGCTTCCGCCTTCACCGATAACTATAGAGATAGTCTGTGTGTTCAGTTTTGAAAGTTCAAGCAGGTTTCTAGCGATAGCTTCACTTTGGTTTCTCTCTTCTGCGCCTAGACCAGGGTAAGCGCCCGGAGTGTCTATAAGCATAAGAACAGGGATATGAAACTTCTCTGCCATCTGTGCGGCACGTAAAGCTTTACGGTATCCTTCAGGGTTTGGCATACCGAAGTTACGCTTGAGCTTGTTCTTCGTTCCACGCCCTTTTTGTTCACCGATAACCATGACTTTCTCTTCACCGATATAGCCAAGGTAGCAGATAATCGCAGGATCGTCTCTAAAGTGACGGTCTCCATGGATCTCATACATATCATGCATTAAGATATTGATATAATCCAGCGCATATGGGCGATCTTGATGACGAGCAAGTTGTAGTTTTTGAAATGGAGATAGATTTTTATAAGTTTTAGATACTTCTTTATCTAAGTCTTTTTTTAAAATCTGTACTGCATGGTCGTCACGACGAACCTCTGCAGAGATTATCTCCTCTTGTATCTGTTTTATTTTTTGTTCAAAATCAAGATATGTTGCCAAGAAGGTTCCTTAGATTTTTTTGAAAATTACAACGCCGTTTGTACCGCCAAAACCAAATGAGTTACTCATAACTACGTTTAGCTCAGCTTTGCGCGCTTGATTTGGAACATAGTCTAAATCACAATTTTCATCTGGTGTTTCATAGTTTATCGTCGGAGGGATGATCCCGTCACGCATAGCCATTAGACAAGTAACAGCTTCGATACCGCCTGCTGCACCTAGACAGTGACCAATCTGACCTTTGATAGAACTCATCGGAGGACAGTTTTGTGCACCGCCTAGTAGTTCTTTCACTGCAGCCGTCTCGTTTTTGTCATTGATCGGAGTACTTGTACCGTGAGCGTTTACATAGTCAAGTTTAGGCTCACCTGCCATTTTATATGCAGCTTTCATAGCACGTAACGGACCGTCAAGACTTGGAGTCGTGATGTGGTTTGCATCGCCGCTCTCACCAAAACCGATGATCTCAGCATAGATGTTAGCACCGCGAGCAACTGCTGCTTCATACTCTTCAAGGACAAGTGCACCTGCACCCTCACCCATAACAAACCCGTCACGACCTGAATCAAATGGACGAGAAGCATGTTTAGGATCGTCATTTCTTGTAGAAAGAGCTTTCATAGCAGCGAATCCGCCGACACCTGCACCTGTGATCGCTGATTCTGCAGCGACAACCAGCATTCTGTCAGCACCGTTACACATAATAGTCTTTGCTGCTTCACTGATAGCGTGAGTCCCAGCAGCACAAGCCGTTACTGATGAAAGGTTAGGACCTTTTAAGTCGTGAGCTATAGAAACAAATCCGCCAAGCATATTTACTAAAGCAGACGGGATAAAAAACGGAGATATACGACGAGGACCTTTAGTCTCGATGATGATAGAGTTTTTCTCGATAGCCGGAAGTCCGCCGATACCTGAAGCTGCAGATATACCGAAACGTTCAGCATCGATATCGTCACCAAATTTAGCATCTGCGATCGCTTCTTGTGCCGCTTTTAGTCCTAAATGGATAAATCTATCAGCTTTTTTAACCTCTTTTGCGTCCATCACAGTTGCCGGATCAAAATCTTTGACCTCACCTGCGATCTTAACAGCATAATCACTAGGATCAAATATAGTTATAGTATCTATTCCACATTCACCGGCACACATAGCTTTAAACGAACTCTCTTTATCATGCCCTATTGAATTTATCATTCCTAAACCAGTTACTACAACTCTTCTCATATTTTTTAGCTCCTATATTATATATATCTATAAATACTCTTAGAAATACTTTTTCAAAAAATCACATCTAAAAATATATTTTTGTTATATTGAGGCTATTTGCCTCAATAATGTAATTATTTACTTTCTATATAATCAATTACATCTTTAACAGTTTGAATTTTTTCCGCTTCATCATCAGGGATTTCAATATCAAACTTCTCTTCAAGCGCCATTACTAATTCAACGACATCAAGGCTATCAGCACCTAGATCCTCAACAAATTTAGAATCCTCTTTTACTTCGTCTGGGTTAACGCTTAATTGTTCAACAACAACTTCTTTAATATCATCGATTAGTGCCATCATAGCTCCTATTTTTAAGTATAAAATCTTGGAATTGTAACATATTTTGCTTAAATTACTAAGTAATTCATGTGAGGTTTTGAAGTGTCAGTCCTAATAAAATAGAACTTTAATCGGCAAATTAAAATATAAGTGCCGAAAGTGCGGATGAGCAGAAGGGCAAAGCGCCTTATGCCATGTTCATCCCGCCGTTTACTTTTAGCGTTTCACCCGTGATATAACTTGAGTGGTCTGAAAGTAAAAATGCAGTCGCTTCTGCAACTTCTTTCGCATCTCCAAAACGTCCCATAGGGATCTTAGATGTAAAAGAGTTTTTGATCTCGTCACTTAAGACATCTGTCATCTCAGTTGCGATAAAACCAGGAGTAAGTGAGTTATAACGGATACCGCTTGACGCTGCTTCGATAGCAAAACTTTTTGTCATAGCTATCACACCGCCTTTACTTGCCGCGTAATTTGTCTGACCGCCGTTACCCGTCTCGCCTACGATAGAAGAGATGTTTACGATCGAACCGAATTTTTTCTTTCTCATAACTTTCATCGCTTCACGACAACCGATAAATGCAGATGTAAGATTTGCATTAATAACAGACATAAAATCTTCTACTTTCATACGAAGTGCAAGTTTATCGTTTGTGATCCCTGCATTGTTTACAAGATATGAAAGTTCACCGTCAGAATCAACGATAGTTTTGATAGCATCTACGAATGCATCTTCATCACTTACGTCAAATCCGATAACAGCAGCGACGCCGCCTGCAGCTTCTATCTCAGCTTTTACTGCGTCAGCTTCTGCTGCACCGCTTCTATAGTTGATCCATACTTTAAGACCGTATGTCGCTAAAACTTTTGCTATCTCTGCACCGATACCGCGGCTTGAACCCGTTACTAAAACATTTTTTCCACTAAATCTCATAAAACTATTTTCTCCATTTCAATTAAATTAAAAAAGCACCAAGGTGCGTTATATTAGACCGTGATCCATCTCTTGTGGGATCTCTAAATCCATCAGTTTCAAGATAGTCGGCGCTATGTTGTTCAGACCGCCTGTCTCTACTTTTGTAACACCGTCAGCCATAACAAAACACCAGACTTTTCCGACTGTATGGTTTGTCAGTACATTACCGCTTGAGTCTTTCATCTCTTCACAGTTACCATGATCGGAAGTGATCACTAAAGCGTAATCTTTTTCTTTGGCTTTTTCTACGATACGTCCAAGCTGTGCATCGACCGTCTCGACAGCTTTCACGGCTGCATCAAAATCTCCCGTATGCCCTACCATGTCGCCGTTTGCAAAGTTGACGACTACAAAATCATACTCCTCATCCATCGCTTTTACGACTGCATCGCCTACTTCAGGAGCACTCATCTCAGGTTTCATATCGTAAGTCCTGACATTTGGACTAGGGATCAGTACGCGTGTCTCGTTTAAACACGGTTCATCTATCCCGCCGTTTAAAAAGAATGTGACGTGTGCATATTTTTCAGTCTCGGCCGTATGAAGCTGACGAAGACCGTTTGCAGAGATGACCTCTGCCAATGTATTTTTCGGTGACTCTTTTTTAAACAAAACCGGATAGTTGAAACTTTTGTCGTACTCGGTGATCGTCGCGACATTGACCGGAATATATTTTCTTGCGAATCCGTCAAAATCTTTATCTCCGATGGCTGTCACCATCTCTCTCATCCTGTCACTTCTAAAGTTTATAGTAAGAACGCTATCGCCCTCTTTAAAACCTTCATATCCGTCAAATGCTGTCGGTTCTATAAACTCATCCGTCACATTTTTTGCATAAGAGTCTTCAATATAGTCTTCGACACTGTAGTCGCTCTTTGGAGTCGCATTTACGATCGCGTCGTATCCTGCTTTTACTCTTTCCCAGCGGTTGTCACGGTCCATTGAATAAAAACGCCCTCCGATAGTCGCTATCTTTACATTGTCTCCAAGGTGAGCCTGGACTTGATGCAGATAGAGTGTCGCAGATGTCGGAGAGACATCACGGCCGTCCGTGATAAGATGTAAAAACACCTCTTTGCCTTGTGATGCGGCCAAATCTGCTATCCCCATAAAATGGTCTATATGCGAGTGAACACCACCGTCACTCATAAGTCCTATCAGATGCAGTCTTTTTGATTTTTTGAGTAAGTTTTTAAACTCGATATTGTCGTTGAAACTATGCTCATCAAGCGCTAAAGAGATCTTTACCAGATCTTGATATAAAACACGCCCGCTGCCTATAGTCATATGCCCTACTTCAGAGTTCCCCATCTGTCCGTGAGGAAGTCCGACACTTAGACCGAATGTATCTATAAGTGAGTGCGGTACATTTTTAAAAAGATTATCGTAAGTCGGTTTTTTTGCATTATAAAATGCGTTGTACTCTGTTTTTGAAGAGTACCCAATACCGTCTGTAATAACTAAAACTGCTTTTTTAGACAATTTTTTTCCTTTGAATATGTTTGAAAATTTTCATTTTTAAACAAAAGATTAGTGCGATTATACTATAATCTCTATTTTAAATTGATTTAGGACTCTGCTTTTGCTTTATTGGCTTCACATACATTTTGATATAAACATCCTTGGATATATAACAATACGCGCAGGGATCGCATTTTTCTTAGGTCTAATATTTACTCTTTTTTTAATGCCT